>NZ_CP053939.1:1271289-1589112 GCF_013267835.1 Neisseria mucosa | reverse complement strand
ATAAGATGGCTTGCGCGGTTTCTTCGATTTGTGTGTTTTCGCGCATGATGTATTGCGAGAAAGCGAGCAGGTTGTCGAAGATTTGGGTGTGTTCGGGCAGGTCTTGCTCATGTTGGGCCAGCGTTTTTTTGCCTTTGCCGGTCAGGACGAGCGCAGATTTGCCGCCAGCGGCATCAATGGCCTGCAGGTCGCGCAGGCTGTCGCCGACCAGCCAGGTTTCGGCGGCATCGGCCTTGAAGCGTTCGATGATGTCGAGAATCATGCCGGGTTTGGGTTTGCGGCATTCGCAGTTATCAACGGCGGTATGCGGGCAAAACCATATGCCGTCGATGGTGCCGCCGGCTTGAACGGCAAGGCGGTGCATTTTCGCGTGCATTTCGGTCAGGTCTTGCACGGTAAAGTATTTGCGGCCGATACCGGATTGGTTGGTGGCCACAGCGATGGTGTAGCCTGCCTGCGTTAAAAAGGCGATGGCATCCATGCTGCCTTCGATGGGAATCCATTCGTCAACGGATTTGACGAAATCGTCGCGGTCTTGGTTGATGACGCCGTCGCGGTCGAGGATGATGAGTTTCATGGTTCGGGCCCTTATTTTTTTGCTTTCAAACTGCTTTGCCATTTTTCAAAGGCCGTCTGAAAAACGGGTGTCAGTTTGGCGAAGGTTTCCGGGGTGTTTTTGACGTGGTAGAAGCCGCCGAGCGAGGGCGTGTCGAGGGCGAGGACGTAGTCTTCCATAAATGCGCCGTAGCCGTCTTCTTCGTCGGTGTAGTAGAACTCGGTAAACCGTTGGCCGAGTTCGGTAAAGTCGTCCGCCGTCAATGCGCCGTCCATGTGTTTGAGCAGGAAGTGCCGTCCGCTGATTGTGCCTGCAGTCATGGCGGCGAAGTCGGCCGCGGTTTCGGGGGCGGTTTGCCAGACGGGGTTGACGAGGCCTGATTTTGCCGCCCACTGCCAGTACATGCCGATGTGGGTGGCGGCGTTTTCGGGCGGGAGCTGGTCGGGATAGTCTTCGTCGAGGTGGAAACGGATATTGTCGTACATGGACGGGGTTCGTTGGGGGAAAGGGGGTATTGTAGCGGAAAATAATGAATTAGGCCGTCTGAAAGAGGGTGTTTCAGACGGCCTTAAGGGAATTTAACCTTTAAATACGGGAACAAGCTCCATTTGGCTCAATATTTGGGCGGCAATGTTGATGACGCCGAAGAGGAAAACCCAAACCATCAGCCGGAATCCGCCGTAAACTTGGTAGTTTTTGCCGACGCCGAATTTTTTGCGCGAGCGGTAGAGCAGCATGGCTGGGATGATGCCTGTCCAGATGGTGGCGGCCAGGCCGACGTAGCCGATGGCGGTAACGAAGCCGGTGGGGAAGAGCAGGCAGGAAATCAGGGGTGGCAGGAAGGTCAGCGCGGCGGTTTTGGTGCGGCCGGAGATGCTGTCGTTCCATTTGAAGATGTCGGCAATGTAGTCGAACAGGCCGAGCGTTACGCCGAGGAAGGAGGTTGCGATCGCCATGTAGGAGAACAGGGTCAACACTTTGTCCATATTGCCGGTTTGGGCGAACTTGGACAGCGTTTCGATCAGGACGGAAACTTGTCCTTCTGCGGCGATAACCGGTGCGAATTCGCTGCGCGGCAGGTTGCCTTGGATGGCGATTTGCCAGAGGATGTAAATCACAAGCGCAATCAGCGTTCCTGCCCATAGGGATTTGGCCACTTTGGGCGCGTCGCCTTTAAAGTATTTGAGCAGGCTGGAGACGTTGCCGTGGAAGCCGAATGAGGCAAGGCAGACGGGCAGGGCAGTGGCGGCATAAATCCAGTAGTGGGTGCCGGCAGGGGCTTGGGTGTCGAACAGGACAGGCATTTTGGCGTCGGCAATCAGGCCGCCGGTTGCCCAAATAAAGGTCAATACCATGCCGCCGATGAGGATGCTGGTGAAGCGGTCAACCAAGCGTGCGGATGCCCAAACGCAAAAGGCGAGGATGCCGAAGAAGACGAGTTGGCCGACGGTGAGCGAGATTTCGCCGCCTACCGCGCTGCCGATGCCTTTGGCGGTCAGGTCGCCGCCGACGAAGATGTAGGCGTAAGTGAGCAGGTATAAAACGAAGGCGACGGCAACGCCGTTGATGATGTTCCAAGCCGGGCCGAGCAGGTCTTTGACCATGGTGTCGAAGCTGGCGCCGTGCGGATAATGGGTGTTGACTTCCAAAATCATCAGGCCGCTGGAGAGCATGGAAAACCAGGTGTACAGCAACACGACCAGCGAGCCGGCAAACCAGACGCCGGACGTGGCGGTCGGGTTGGCAAGCATGCCTGCGCCGATAACCGTACCGGCGATAATCATCGCGCCGCCGAATAGGGAAGGGGTTTTGGTTGACATTGTTTGTCTTTCTTCTAGAAATGCGTGGCTGCCATTATGCCGTAAAGTGTAAGAAAAGGTAAAGCAAAGGCCGTCTGAAAACCCGATTGTCGTTTTCAGACGGCCTTTGATGTGTATAAATGCAACTGATTAAATCAATTTTCGCAGTTTCAATTCGTTTTTCAAATAGGCGTAATAAACCGGCGCGACGATGATGCCGCCGATGCCGAAAATGCGTTCAAAGACGACCATTGCCACCAGCAATTCCCATGCGCTGGATTCGATTTCCGAGCCGATGATTTTGGCGTTGAGGAAATATTCGAGCTTGTGGATGACAACGAGGAACACCAGCGAGGCGAGTGCGACGTAAAGCGATGCGCCGAGGCTCAAAATAATGATGATGGTGTTGGAAATCAGGTTGCCCGCCACCGGAATCAGGCCGACGATAAAGGCGACGATCAGGACGGTCATTTTAAACGGCAGCTCAACGCCGAACAGCGGTAAAACCAAGTAAAGGTACAGGCCGGTCAGGAAAGTGTCGATCAGCGAGATTTTGACTTGGGCGAGGAACACGCGTTCAAAGCTGGTTTCAAAATTGACGATGCGGTGCACCAATTCGGCTTTAAACAATGGCATTTTACGGCGGTTTTTACGCATTTTCAGGCGGTGGAAGCTGAGCATGGCGCCGATGATGATGCCGATGAGGATGTACACGAAGGACGTGATGCTGTTTTTACTGATGCGGGTCAGCGCGGCGCGGTATTCGTCAATCAGCTTGATCGCCGAGGCTTTGATTTCGGCCATATTGTTGGGCAGCATATTGAGAATGGCCGCAGGCAGGTCTTGGCTGTTTTTGGTGTCTTCCAAAATCGCCGCCAGTTTTGCCAGCATAAAACCGACATGGCCGCCGTGTATCAGGTGGTAAATGCCCAAAGACATCATCGTGATGATGCTGAACACGATGGCCAGTGTCAGCGTAGTGGAAATCAGGTTGATATTGTGCGCATTGAGCGATTTATGCAGCCGCGTGTTGCGCGGCAAAACACGGCGGCGGAGTTTGAGGATGACGCCGTTGGTGCGCGTAATAAAGATATAGGTCAGGATAACCGACAGCAGCAGCGGCAGCAAATGGTAGTGCAAGACAATCAGCAAAGCCAAACCCATCAGGATATAGGAAGCGTTGCGGAAATTCGGGTTGTCGGTGTGTGAAGCGAGTAAGGACATGTGAAGCCGATAAGGTAAAAAACAAAAAAGCAGGTCAAGCCGTCTGAAAACCATGTTCAGACGGCCTAATTTAATGACGGCGGTTAATCGTGCAATGAGGCCGCGTGTAGCGTGTTTTCCAACAAAGTGGCAATCGTCATCGGGCCGACACCGCCGGGAACGGGCGTAATCATGGACGCGCGTTCTTTGGCGACATCAAACTCCACATCGCCGCACAGGCTGCCGTCTTCCAAGCGGTTGATGCCCACATCGATAACGACGGCGCCGGGTTTGACCCATTCGCCTTTAACAAAATTCGGAATGCCCACGCCGACCACCAAAATATCGGCGGCGGCAACTTCATCGGCAAGGTTTTGCGTAGCGCTGTGGCAGATGGTTACCGTCGCGCGGGACAGCAGCAATTCCAACGCCTGCGGGCGGCCGACAATATTGGACGCGCCGACAATCACGGCTTTTTTGCCTTTCGGGTCGATGCCGTAGGCTTCCAACAAAGTCATCACGCCTTTGGGTGTGCACGGGCGCATCAGCGGCATTTTGACGACCAGGCGGCCGACGTTGTAAGGGTGGAAGCCGTCCACATCTTTATGCGGCACGATACGTTCCAAAACCGCCTGGCTGTCGATGTGGGCCGGCAGCGGCAGTTGCACCAAAATACCGTCGACGGCAGAATCACCGTTCAATTCGTCCACCAGTTTCAACAAATCGTCCTGCGTGGTTTCAGACGGCAGCTCGTAAGAGCGCGATTCAATGCCGCTTTTTTGGCAGGCCAGTTTTTTATTGCGTACATAAACCGCGCTGGCAGGATCGCCGCCGACCAATACCACCGCCAAACAAGGCGTGTGCAAACCTTTTTCCTGGCGCGCCTTTACCGCCTGCGCGACCGCCTCGATGCGTTGCTGGGAGATTTTTTTTCCGTCTATAAGTTGAGCAGTCATGATTTTCCTTCTAAATAGGGACAAATATTGCGTTCAAATTATCGCATTTTTCAGACGGCCTGACACAAAAGAGTGACCCCGATGACGAAACATAAAAATAAATAATGATTAAAAATAATAAGATAAATAAAAAATAGAAAAATAAAGCAAAGTAAGTGTTGACCGGGCTGAAAAGGGTCTGTATAGTTCGGGTCTTCAGTCGGGGCGTAGCGCAGCCCGGTTAGCGCATCTGCTTTGGGAGCAGAGGGTCGTGAGTTCGAATCCCACCGCCCCGACCACAAAATTCTAAGCACGAATCGGCATGAGCGCCCGTAGCTCAACCGGATAGAGCACCGACCTTCTAAGTCGGGGGTTACAGGTTCGATTCCTGTCGGGCGTGCCAATTTTTACGGTGGCTGTAGCTCAGTTGGTAGAGCCCTGGATTGTGATTCCAGTTGTCGTGGGTTCGAGCCCCATCAGCCACCCCAGATGAAAGCCTGCATATTATATGCAGGCTTTTTTCCGTTTATACCCTGAATTTTATTCAAGTTTATTGGTTTTCAAAAACAGTGTTCATCAAACCGTTCCATCATGGCAGCGGCAAAAACGGCGTCTGCGGTGTCTGTCAAATGCCGATGAATACGCAGTCAAACCCGAATATCGTACCGTTCGGTATCTTTTTATGGCGTTTCGCCGTTATCCTTTATAATACCCCGATTATTTTCTGTTTTATTTCCAAAGGAACCGCATCATGTCCGAATGGTCAGCTCCAGAATTCGAATCCAAAATTTGTCCGCCCGAAAAGCTGGCGGAGCGTTTGGCGGCGTTGCCCCGTCCGCTGGTGTTTACCAACGGCTGTTTCGATATTCTCCACCGAGGCCATGTAACGTATCTGGCACAGGCGCGATCGGCCGGTGCGGCTTTGGTATTGGCGTTGAATACCGATGCTTCGGTGCGCCGTCAGGGCAAAGGGGACGATCGTCCGATTAATCCTTTGGAAAACCGCGCGGCAGTGGCTGCGGCATTGGCGAGCGTGGATTTGGTTACATGGTTTGATGACGACACGCCGGCCGCGCTGATTGAAATGGTCAAACCCGATGTATTGATTAAAGGCGGTGATTGGCCTGTGGATAAAATTGTCGGTGCGGCCGAGACGTTTGCGCGCGGTGGCAAAGTATTTTCGATTCCGTTTTTACACCAGACTTCGACCACCAAAACGTTGGCGAAAATCCGCGAAGCCGGAGGAGGCGCATGACGGATTTGAACAGCCGCCATTGGGCCTTGCTCGCCGCGCTTTCAGACGGCCTGCCACAACACGTTTCTCAGCTGGCGCGTGCGGCCGGGATGAAGCCGCAACAATTAAACGGATTTTGGCAGCAGATGCCGGGACATATCCGCGGTTTGCTGCGCCAGCATGACGGGCAATGGCGCTTGGTGCGCCCATTGGCTGTGTTTGCCGAAGAATCTCTGCAACAAATGGCCGGGAAACATGGTTTTCGCGCGCAGTTGAAACACGAATGCTCGTCCAGCAACGATGAAATCATGGCGTTGGCGCGCCGGTCGGCAGGTTTGGCGCACAAGGCCTTGTGTGTGGCGCATTTTCAAACCAAAGGGCGCGGACGGCAGGGGCGAAGCTGGGTCAACCGACAGGGCGAATGCTTGATGTTCAGCTTGGGCTGGGCGTTTGACAAGCCGCAGTATGAGCTGGGTTCGCTGGCGTTGGTGGTGGCATTGGCTTGCCGCCGCGCGCTTGCCGATATCGGTTTGAACGTGAACATCAAGTGGCCGAACGATTTGGTCGTGGCCAACGATAAATTGGCCGGCGTGTTGATTGAAACGACGCGGGTGGAGAATAAAACCGTCGCCGTCATCGGCATCGGCATTAATTTTGTATTGCCGAAAGAAGTGGAAAACGCTACTTCCGTGCAGGCTTTGTTTCAGACGGCCTCTAAGCAGGGCGTAAGCGTCGAAGCCTTATTGAATGCGGTGTTGGCGCAACTCGATGCGCTGCTGAACGAATACGCGCAAAACGGATTCGCGTCATGTGTCGGCGAATACGATGCCGCCAACCGCGACACAGGCAGGCCGGTCTTGCTGCTTCAAGAAGGGCGCGTTGTCCACGAAGGCATAGTCAAAGGCGTGGACGCACAAGGCGCGTTGCGTTTACTGACGGGCGAGGGTGAGAAAACCATCGTCAGCGGCGAAATCAGCTTGCGCCCGGATAACCGCCCGGCACAACCTGCCGCTGCGAAACCGGAACGCTTTTTGTTGCTGGACGGCGGCAATAGTCAGTTGAAATGGGCGTGGGTGGAGAACGGCACATTTTCTGAAGTCGGCCGCGCGCCGTATCGTGATTTGACCCAGCTGGGCGAAGAATGGCTGCGATTTGCCGATGAAGGTGTGAAGATTGTCGGTTGCGCCGTGTGCGGTTCGGTAAAAAAAGCGATGGTTGAAGAACAATTAACCCGTCCGGTCGAATGGCTGTCTTCCATGCCGCAGGCTTTGGGCATCCGCAACCATTACCGCCGCCCTGAAGAACATGGTTCCGACCGCTGGTTTAATGCGCTGGGCAGCCGCCGCTTTACGCAAAACGCCTGCGTCGTCGTCAGCTGCGGTACTGCCGTAACCACCGACGCGCTGACGGAAGACAATCATTATCTCGGCGGCACCATCATGCCCGGTTTCCACTTGATGAAAGAGGCGATGGCGCTCAAAACCGCCAACCTCAACCGCCCCATCGGCAAGGTATATCCGTTCCCAACCACAACGCCGAACGCCATTGCCAGCGGCATGATGGATGCCGTTTGCGGCGCGCTGATGATGATGCATGGCCGTCTGAAAGACAAAACGGGCGGGGGCAAACCGGTCGATATTATTATCACGGGCGGCGGCGCGGCCAGAGTCGTGCAAGCCTTGCCCGAGGCATTTGTTCATGACAATCAAGTGAAAATCGTCGATAATCTCGTGATTCACGGGCTCTTGCATTGGATTGCCCATCGCAACGGACAATAAAAAGGAAAACGCATCATGAAATGGCTGTTTGCGGTCTTGGTCGCACTCAACATCATTGTTTTTGGCAGCATGGTTGCCTATCGGACACAACATAAAACCGCCAAACCCGAATCGGCCTTGGAAGGCGGCACGCACGAATTATTGCGCCCGTCTTCTTTGGACGCGCCCAAAGCCGAGCCTCAGCAGGCATCGCAACCCGATTGGGTGGCGGATGAATCAGACGGCCTGATGATGGCAGAACCCGAATCCGAAGAAGCGGAAGCTTTGCGTAAAAAGCAAGAAGCGCAGCAGTTGAAAGAGAAAAAAGAAAAAATGCGCCGCGAGAAAGAGGCGCAAGAACGCCGCGCAGCCGAAGAAGAGATGGACGCGGCCGGTGTGGAACGCTTGTGTACCAGCAGCGCCACCGTGGTGATGGATGAAGACGATTACCACCGCATCAAAGGCCTGTTGGGCAAATGGCCCCATGCGGCCAGCCGCAGTATCGAAAAACGCAACGGCGCATCCGGTGGCGAAACTTCTTCCAAAACCTTCCGCGTGGTCTTGCCTGCCGACGGCGACACTTCCGCCCAGCTTGATGCCTTGGGCAGCCGTGGTTTTAGCGGCAGCATTCACAACGGCGAAATCAGCATTGACGTAACACGCAGCCGCTCTTCCGCCCAAGTTTTGATTTCACGCTTGTCCAGCGCAGGTTTCGGCGGCGCGCGCATTGTCGAACAGGAAGACAGAAGCGCACCCGATACCGGTTTGAGCGTAGCGCGCATGACCGTGGTCTTTATGGCGGTCGACGAGCGCGATGCCCAAGACATCAGAAACATTGTCGGCCGTTATGGCAAGTTGAACATGAAAACCTGCCGATAATCAGGTCTATTCAGTTTCAGACGGCCTGATCAGCAGTCGGCCAAGCCTGATAAACCGAACGCCACAAAACACGAAACCCACTGTATCGGCAGTGGGTTTCGTGTTTTTCGGTTTTGAGTATCTGATATAAAGGGGAACAGGTATGTTTCGTATATGCGCACTCCGAGTATCAAGAGATAATGGGGAAGAGGGGGATAAAATCTGTCGTTTAATGGCTCGGATTAGGACGTCTTCCGAGTGGGTTTGATTATACGCTAATAATAACTATTATCAATAGCAAAACTAAAAAAATAAGGGGTTTTTCTATAATAGATTGTTTTATATGGAAATTAAGTTTCTGTATTGGCTTTGCTGTGATTGAAAAGGCCGTCTGAATAACAGACGGCTTATGGGGCTATTAGAATTTAGGTAGTGAGCAACCTTCTGGAACTGCTATGGTACATTGTGAGTATCCTGAAGTTTGGCAGGCTTTTAAGGCTTTATCCTCTACAAGACCGGGAGCTTCTGAGCGAGGAAAAGACATCCATTGGCCATTTAACTTTCCTTTTGCAACAGCAAGACACCCATTTCTTACCCATGCCTTTACTTTACATGGTGCGTTTTTCCCATTTTGCTCACAGGCCTTAATTGCTCCTTTTTTTGCTACTTCAAGAGAGGGAGCATTTATGGCATCTGCAGAAATGCCTGTTTTAAGATTAATAGCCCATGCACCGTATCTTGAAGGAACATCGATATTGACAACGCTTGGTTGGCTCTGAGCCGAACCATTATTAGAAGATTGAGGTCTGCCAACGTTATATAGAATTTGTCTGCCTGAGCTGTCGATAATACGGCAAGTTCCAGTTGCAGGTTGGTATTCACCGCCACAGCCGTTGGCATAAACATTAAGGCTTGCCAGTCCTAGCAATACAACAAGTAACTTTTTCATTTCAATTCCAATCTATTATTTGAATCTTTATTAGTCTGATGTTACATAAATAATACTATGATTTGTTATCTTCTTTTGGAAGTTAAATTTCGGTATCGGCTTTGCTGTGATTGAAAAGGCCGTCTGAATAAAGACGGCCTTTTGACTATTAGAATTTAGGTAGTGAGCAGCCTTCGGTAGTGGTAATCCTACATTGTGGTAGCCCAGACTCTTGGCATTTCTTTAAGGCTTCTGCTTCAGCAAGTCCTGGATCGGTTATACCGAAAAAATTTCTCCATTTTTTACCATCTTTTCCTTGAGCGACAGCGATACAGCCATTTCGAACCCAGGCCTCAACTTTACATGGTTTATTTTGTCCATCTCGTTCGCAGGTTTTAATAGCTTGTCTTTTCGCGGCAGCAAGTGAATCCATCTCAAGTGCTCCACCTGACATACCTGTTTTGGGATTATTTGCCCATGCTCCATATTTTGAAGGGACTTTAATATGAATAATTTCCGTAGGCTGGTTCCGTTGGTGCTGACGAGATGACGCGCAGTTAGGATTGTATCCGTATTGACATAAACCAGGGTCATTTTGTAATGCGCCCCTAGTCGCATCATAGGTAGGATTGGCAACGCAAACATTAAGACTTGCCAGTCCTAGCAATACAACAAGTAATTTTTTCATTTTAAGTCCAATCTATTTATTATTTGAATCTTTATCAGCCTGCCGCTGCATCAATCATACGATGATTTGTTATCTTCTTTACGCGGCTGACGTTGAAATAGGGCAAGGCAAACGTTTTAGCCCTATATTCCTATGTTTCAGACGTCCTTTTGATTTGTTTCAATCACTCATAAACCCAAGCAATCAACATATCCAAAGCCATATAAAATACCGTATAATCAAGGCCAAATTAACTTTGCCTGTTTGTCGGGCCGTCTGAAAAATTATGCAACAAACCTATGCCGCTGTACAGCGAGATTTGCTCGAAGCCAACCACCTTTCCCCCGATTTGCTCGCCCAAAGCCTGAGCATTATCGGCGCCAACCATGTCGATTATGCCGACATCTATTGTCAGCGTACTGCCTATGAAAGCTGGCATTTGGAAGAAGGCATCGTCAAATCGGGCAGCTTCCAAATCGATCAGGGCGTGGGTGCGCGTGCCGTTTCGGGCGATAAAACCGCTTTTGCCTACGCCGACAGCCTGTGTATCGATTCGATCAACCGCTCTGCCAAAGCCGTTCGCGTGATTGGTGCGGCCGGTGGCGAGGCCAGCGTCAAAGTGCCGACACCTGCCTACGGCAAGCCTGTCCACATGGCGATTGACCCTATTGCCAGCCTCGATTCCGCTGCCAAAGTTGCGCTGTTAAACAAAGTCGAAACGCTGGCCAAAGCCGCCGATCCGCGTATCGTGCAAGTGATGGCCGGTTTGACCTGCGAATACGATATGGTGTACATCGCCCGTCTGGACGGTAAACACGCTGCCGATATCCGCCCGATGGTGCGCATGAATGTAACCGTCATTGCCAAGCAGGGCGAGCGTCGCGAGCAGGGCAGCGCGGGCGGCGGCGGACGTTATGATTTGGCGTATTTCGATGAAAACTTGGTGCATCGGTTTGTCGATTCCGCCGTCAAACAAGCGCTGACCAATCTCGAATCCCGTCCTGCGCCTGCCGGCGAGATGACCGTCGTTTTGGGCAACGGCTGGCCGGGCGTGTTGTTGCACGAAGCGGTCGGACATGGTTTGGAGGGCGATTTCAACCGCAAAGAAACCAGCGTTTTCTCCGGCCGAATCGGTGAGCGCGTGGCCGCCAAAGGCGTGACCGTTGTGGATCAAGGCGATATTGCCGACAGACGCGGTTCGCTCAATATCGACGACGAAGGCAACGAAACCCGCCGCACGGTATTGATTGAAGACGGTATTTTGGTCGGCTATATGCAGGACGAGACCAACGCCCGCCTGATGGGCACGCAATCAACCGGCAACGGCCGCCGCGAAAGTTACGCTTCCGCGCCTATGCCGCGCATGACCAATACTTTTATGGAAAACGGCGGCTATGATCCGGAAGAAATCATCGCGTCCATCGACAAGGGCATTTACGCGGTCAACTTCGGCGGCGGACAAGTGGACATTACCAGTGGCAAGTTTGTGTTCAGCGCATCTGAAGCGTGGTGGGTGGAAGGCGGCAAGCTGCAATACCCTGTCAAAGGTGCAACCATCATCGGCAACGGCCCCGAAGTGCTGAAACACGTTTCCATGATAGGCAACGACTCCGCGCTCGACAGCGGCATCGGCGTCTGCGGCAAAGAAGGGCAGAGCGTTCCCGTCGGCGTCGGACAACCGACCCTGAGGATTGATGCCGGACTGACCGTCGGCGGTAGCGAAATTTAAACGGCAGGCCGTCTGAAAGGTTTCAGACGGCCTTTTACATTAGGATAAAACCATGCAGGAAGAGAATCGGAAATCAAGTTTTCCCATAGTAATGTTGCTGGTGTCGGTTGCCCTTTGGATGGCGTCTTTGTCCAATGTTGCATTTTATTTGGGCAATCATGAAAGCATGAAGGGTTTGACCGTTTTGATTTTGGGGTCGATATTTGCTTCTTTGGATATCAGGTATTGTGCGGCCTATGCAAATTATGTTTGGTTGGCGGCCATTGTGTTGCTGGCATTGCGGAAGAAGGTCGTGCCTGTCCATGCGGCGCTTTGGGGCTTGGCGCTGGTGGCTTTTAGTGTGAAAGCCGTACACGTCGATGAAGCAGGAAATACGGCGGATATCGTGCGTTACGGTGCAGGATTTTATTTGTGGTATGCCGCATTTGCTGTTGCCACCATCGGCACGTTTGCCGGAAAGAATAAGGAAAGAAAAGCCGCAACGCTGGCAGATGGGACGAAAAATGACGCTTGATGAATGGTTGCGCCAATCGGCACTGCCCAAAAACGAAGCGCGGATGTTGTTGCAATATGCGCTGAGTTACACGCGCGCGCAGCTGGTTACACGCGGTACGGACGATTTGGCAGAATCTGCCCTGCAAACCTTGGAGACTTTGGCGCAACGCCGTCTGAAAGGCGAGCCGATGGCCTATCTGTTGGGCGAACGCGAGTTTTACGGACGACGCTTTGCCGTCAATCCGCATGTGCTGATTCCACGTCCTGAAACCGAGCATTTGGTGGAAGCCGTGCTCAAACGCTTGCCGCCGCAAGGCCGCGTGTGGGATTTGGGAACGGGCAGCGGCGCCATTGCCGTGACCGTCGCGCTTGAACGCGTTGATGCCGATGTTCGCGCATCCGACATCAGCGTCGGTGCTTTGGATACCGCCCGTCAAAATGCGGCAGAATTGGGTGCAAAAGTTGAATTTGCGCAGGGTTCGTGGTTTGATACCGACAGGCCGTCTGAAGGCCGATACGATGTGATTGTTTCCAATCCGCCGTATATTGAGGATGGCGATGAACATTTGTCGCAGGGCGATTTGAGGTTTGAACCGCAAAACGCGCTGACCGACTTTTCAGACGGCCTCAGCCATATACGCCACATTACCCAAGAAGCCCCCAAATACCTGAAAGCCAACGGTTGGCTGCTGTTTGAACACGGCTATGACCAAGGCGAAGCGGTGCGGAACATTATGCTGGAGAACGGTTTTGCCGAAGTGGCAACCGAACAGGATTTGGCAGGATTGGACAGGGTTACGCTGGGGCGTTTGCCTGCTTAGCGGGCATGGTTTGTCGGAATATAAAAAAGGGCGTGTCGATCACGCCCTTTTGGTTTTCTGGTTTGTCTGTTCAGACGGCCTGGTTTAACGCCAAGCAGCGACGAACTCCGCCCAGTGTTGTTTTTCTTCGGCTTGTGCGGCCAGATAGTGTTTGATGCGTTTGATTTCGACTTCGTATTCGTCGGCATCGAGCGCGCCGCTCATCATGCGAAAGCGCATATACATCAGGTAGGTATTGGCGGCATCGGTTTCGCAATAGTCGCGGATGTCTTTCAGACGGCCTGCGTGATAAGCGTCCCAAACCTTGCTGCCGTCCATACCCAGTTTGCCGGGGAAGCCGCAGAGTTTGGCCATATCGTCCAAAGGCACGCTGGCACGCGGTTGGTAGAGGGCGAGCAAATCCATCAGGTCACAATGGCGGGTGTGGTAGCGGCTGATGTAGTTGTTCCACTTAAAGTCGCGACTGTCGCCAAAATCGCCGTCGCCCATGTCCCAATAGCGGGCGGCGCTGATGCCGTGTATCAGGGCGCGGTAGTGGAGGACGGGCAGGTCGAAACCACCGCCGTTCCAGCTGACGAGTTGCGGCGTATAGTTTTCGATGACCTCGAAAAACTTGGCAATCATGACTTCTTCGCTGTCTTCGGGATCGCCGATGGTGCTGACGCGGATTTTGTCCTGACCCCAGCGCATACAGCAGGAGATGGCGACGACTTGGTGCAGATGGTGTTGCATAAAGTCGCTGCCGGTTTTGGCGCGGCGTTGCTGTTGGGCAAACAGGACGACTTCGTTGTCGGGCAAATCGGCAGGCAAATCGTAAAGCAGGCGGATGCCGTTTACGTCGGGAATGGTTTCGATGTCGAAGGCGAGTATCGGGGTCATGGCGTGATCGGGTTGGATAAGGAATGATGCCATTGTGGCATGACGGCGCAGATAAAAAAAGAGGCAATCCCCCACAGGATTGCCCCAATACCTCAAATCAGAGATTTACGCTTCACAAACAATACAGGCTTTCACCTGCGGCTTTACAGATGCAGCTCAACTCTGCACCGGTAAACTTTCATTTCGGGTATTGCGCCGAAATCCTCTAAAAATACTGCAATTGCTTGCAATATCAGAAAACTGCTTACAAAAACATCTAAAACCGGCTGAGGCCGTCTGAATGCTTTGTAATTTGATGTAGTGAAATTTACGCGAAATTTTACAGTTTGCCAAGTATTTTTTTCTGAAGATTTGGTTTAGGGTAAATTGCGGTTATTGTCATATTTTTGCAATTAAATTTCATAATTAATTTAAAATTAGATGTTTATTTTGTGTTTCTTGTTTTAAATTTAATTTAATTTCATATTTTGAATGATTAAAATTTGTTTTATTTTAAAGGTTATTTTATAACATTTTGTTTTTAAATGAAATTAAATTTAACATATAAATGAAAAGGGTATTGAATAGAGCATTTTTTATTTGAGAAAAAATATAAGGTTGTTTGAAAGTTTCAATTGCCTTGAAAAAAGTTGTTTTTAAAGCATTTAAAGTGGAATTTGATTTGATTGTTTGAAATTGAAGCCGAGATTGGGTTTGATACAATTAAAATGAAAAAGCGGCAAAAGAAAGGTTTTGCCGCTTTTTCATGCTTAAATTGTAATTTTATGTAGTCAGTAAAAGCTGCTTTCGCCTTCGGGACGGGTTTTGAAGCGTTTGTGCAGCCAGAAATATTGTTCGGGATGCTCGCGTACCCGCTCTTCGATGAAGTCGTTCATGCGCTGGGTGTCGGCTTCGACATTTTCGGTCGGGAAATTGTCCCAAGCCGGATAGAAGCGCAGGGTTACGGTATTGTCGGCTTCACGCGTGGGGATGGCGGGAATGATTTTGGCTTTGGTCATGCCGGCGATACGGCTGAGGCCGGTAATCGTGGCCGTCTGAATACCGAAGAAATTGACGAAAATGGAATCGTTGCGGCCGAAGTCTTGGTCGGGCAGATAAAGAAAGGGCGCATCGCTTTTGCGCAGGTGTTTGATGATGGCGCGCAGGCCTTCTGTGCGGCCGATCAGGAAAACATTGTTGTAGCGGTGGCGGCCTTTCAGGATTTGCTCGTCCAGGGCTTTGTTTTTTTGGTGCGAATACATACTCGTCAGCGGTACATCCTGATTGAGCGTGTAAACCGCCATTTCAAATGCGGTAAAGTGCGGATAGAGGATGATGACTTTTTCGCCGGCGGCGAGGGCTTCGTCGAGATGGTGTTTGTCTTGATAGCGCACCAACGAGCGCAGTTTGTCCGCAGGCGCGTACCAGTAGAGGCCGTATTCGAGCATCAGCTTTGCCATGTGTTGAAAATGGCGTTTGAGCAGGGCGGTGCGCTGGCTGTCGTTCAACTCAGGAAAGCATTTTTTGAGGTTGACCTCGCCGACTTTGCGGCGCGGTTTGACTGCGTAATAAGCGAGAATGCCGATCGCGTCGGCAATTTTGTGCAACACGCAAAAGGGCAGCAGGCGGATAAGGTAGAGAAAAAGGAAGGCGGCTTTCATGCAGGCTCGCTGTATGTGGGCAAAGGGCTATTATAACCGAAAGGCCGTCTGAAAACGGGCTGGAACACGATTTCAGACGGCCTGAATGTCGGCTTACCATTGGAAACGGCCGCGTTTGACCTGCAGGCCGTCGGGATTGAGTTGCGAAGCCAATCCGTGATTGCGCAGGGCGTGGGTGAGGGCGACGGCGAGTCCGTCGGCGGCATCGGCTTGCGGCGTGCCTGAAAGTGCAAGCATTTGAACCACCATATGCTGCACCTGCTCTTTAGCGGCCTTGCCCTTGCCGACCACCGCCTGCTTGACCTGAAGCGCGGTGTATTCAAACACGGGCAAGCCGTGCATGACCAAAGCGGCAATCGCCGCTCCGCGCGCCTGACCGAGCATCAAAGTCGCGGCCGGGTTGACGTTGACAAACACTTGTTCGATGGCCGCCTGATGCGGCTGATAGTGGCGGATAATTTCGTCGATATGGCGGACAATCACGGCGATGCGTTCGGAAAGCGACGCGCCGGTTGGCGTTTTGATACAGCCGGAAGCAACATAATGATGCTCGCGGCCGTGGGCATCGATAACGCCGAAGCCGGTCACGCGGCTGCCGGGGTCGATGCCGAGAATGCGTGTGGGTTGGGAGTGGGACATAGTGCGTGTTTAAAGTAATCGGTGTTTCAGGGCAGGCAGGCGCGTGCGCACGCTTTGCAGGCGCGCGGTATCCAAATCGGCACAAATCACGCCTTCGCCTTCGGGCAACGTCGCCAACACATCGCCCCAAGGGTCGATAATCATACTGTGGCCGAATGTGCGGCGGCCGCTTTCATGCAGTCCGCCTTGTGCCGATGCAATGACGTAGCATTGGTTTTCCACCGCGCGGGCGCGCAGCAGCAATTCCCAGTGCGCCTTGCCGGTCGTGTAGGTAAACGCAGCCGGCAACAGCAAAACATCAAACGGCTGCTGCGCGCGGAAAAACTCAGGAAAGCGCAAATCGTAGCAGACCCCGGCCGCCAGCGGAACATCGTCCACGCTTAACTTCGGCACATCGCTGCCCGCCAGTATCGTATCGGCTTCGGCGTAGCGTTCGCCCAAACCGGAAAAGCCGAAAAGGTGCATTTTGTGGTAAAGCCCGATTCGGTTGCCGTCGCGGTCATACACCAGCATCGTGTTCATCACCTTGCCCGCGTCTGGGCTTTGCAGCGGAACCGTACCGCCAAACAACACCACGCCGCATTCCCTTGCCGTTTCGCTTAAGGCCGTCTGAAAACGGGTGTCGTAGGTTTCGCCAACGCGTCCATCGTCCAAAGGCTCGGCAAATGCCAGCTTGTCCGTATCGTTTTTGCCCATCAGCGGCCAATATTCGGGCAACAACACCCAATCCGCCCCTTGTTCGGCCGCCTCGCGGACAAGGCGTTTCATCGTGGCAATATTGGTTTCGGGGTCGGTGGACGACACCATTTGCACAGCGGCGGCGCGTAAAGAGCGCATCATCAAAACTCCTGTCAGATTTTGCAAGAATTGTAACTTGTTTACGCACAAGGCCGATACAATCGCCCCACAATTCCTCTCCAAAAAAGGATAAACCATGAACTTGAAACTTCTCCTCACTGCCGCACTTTCCACCGCCGCACTCGCCGCACATGCCGACGTACAGCTTTACGGCAGCATCAAAAGCGGCATCGAAACCTCGCAAACCCATTTCGGCGGCCAAACACGCAGCAGCACCGCCATTGCCGACCAAGGCAGCCACATCGGCCTGCGCGGCTCGCATCCGATAGGCGGTGGAACGAATTTTATTTGGGAAGTCGAACAAGATACACCGGTCGGCAAAAGCAGCTCCATCCGCCAAGACTGGCGCGAACGCCGTGAGAATTTTGGCCGTTGAAGGAAAGATTGGATAGTAAAGGCCGTCTGAAAAATCAGGATAACTGGTTTTCAGACGGCCTTTGTTCTTATAATAGCGGTTTATTGTTTTCACACACCCAGCAACGGAGTTTCCATGCAGTTTTCAGCATTCGGCGAAAAATTCACGCAACACAGTGGTATTTTGCAATTGATGGACGATTTGGGCGACGCGCTCAAAAGCGACAAACCCGTCAATATGCTTGGCGGTGGCAATCCGGCGAAAATTGCGGAAGTCAATGCCGTGTTCGCCGATGTGTTCTCCAAACTGGCGGCGGAACATGCTGTTGAGAATATCGGCAATTATTCCAATCCGCAGGGAGATGCGGCGCTGATTGACGCGTTGACCGCCTTTCTCAACCGCGAATACGGCTGGAACCTGACCGCCGACAATATCGCGCTGACCAACGGTTCGCAGAACGCGTTTTTCTATTTATTCAACCTCTTCGGCGGCAAATTCAAGGTTTCAGACGACCTTTCCGTAGAGAAAGCCATCCTGCTGCCGCTCGCGCCCGAATACATCGGCTATGCCGACGTGCATGTCGAAGGGCAGCACTTTGTTTCCGTCAAACCGAAAATCGAAGCTGTCGAACACGAAGGCGAAGCAGGTTTCTTCAAATACCGCGTGGACTTTGACGCGCTGGAGAGCCTGCCTGAATTGAAAGCGGGCAAAATCGGTGCGATTTGCTGTTCTCGCCCGACCAACCCGACCGGTAATGTGCTGACTGACGGCGAGATGGCGCGTTTGGACGCGTTGGCGCAGGAACACGGGATTCCGCTGATTATCGACAACGCTTACGGAATGCCGTTCCCGAATATTATTTACAGCGATGTGACGCTCAACTGGCACGAAAACATCATCCTCTGCTTCAGCCTTTCTAAAATCGGCCTGCCCGGCGTGCGTACCGGCATTATTGTCGCTGCGCCGGAAGTGGTTAAAGCCGTCAGCAGTTTGAATGCGATTGTGAACCTGTCGCCAACCCGTTTCGGCGCGGCGATTGCGGCGCCGCTGTTAAACGACGGCCGTCTGAAACAGTTGGCCGACCAAGTGATTCAGCCGTTTTACCGTCGGCAGGCGCAAACGGCGGTTTCCCTGCTCAAACGCGAATTGGGTGCGTATCCGTTAAAAATCCACAAGCCCGAAGGTGCGATTTTCTTGTGGCTTTGGTTTGAAAACCTGCCGGTTTCGTCGCAAACCTTGTACGAAATGCTCAAGGCTGAGGGCACGCTGATTATTCCGGGCGAGCATTTCTTTGTCGGCATCGATACGCAAGATTATCCGCACGCGGGCGAGTGCATCCGCATGAGCATTGCGCAGGACGCGGAAACGCTGGAAAAAGGCATCGCCGCGATCGGTCGCGTGGTGCGCGGTTTGTACGATAAAAAATAAATGCTTTGAATAGGCAAAGGCCGTCTGAAACGTGGAGAATCGGGTTTCAGACGGCCTTTTTTATTGGATTCAAACGTGGTGGATAACCAGTTTTTTGCCTTCGTAATCGAGGACGTTGACGTCCATATCGAATAGGGATTTGATGTTTTCGGCGGTGAAAATGTCGTTGGGTGCGCCCTGCATGGCGACTTGGCCGTTTTTCATGGCGACAACGTGGTCGGCGTAGGCGGCGGCCTGGTTGATGTCGTGCAGGACGACGACGGTGGTGCGTTTGTACTCGTCGGTCAGCCGGCGCAGGATCTGCATGAGGGAGCGGGCATGATACATGTCGAGGTTGTTCAGCGGTTCGTCCAATAAAACGTAGTCGGTGCGCTGGCAGAATACCATGGCAATCATGGCGCGTTGGCGTTGACCGCCGGAAAGCTCGGTCAGGTAGCGGTCGGCGAAGCCTTGCAGGTGGAACTCGGCGAGTGCTTCTTCGACGATGGTTTTATCCGTTTCAGACGGCCTGCCTTGGTGGTAGGGATAGCGGCCGAACATGAGCAGGTCGCGCACGGTAATGCGGCTCATGATGCTGTTTTCTTGGGTGAGGATGGAGAGCGTGCGGGCGAGTTCGGCGGTGGGGGTGGTTTTGATGTCTTTGCCTGCGTAGCTGATGTCGCCGTGTACCAAGGGCTGTAGGCGCGCCATAAAGGAGAGGAGGGTGGACTTGCCTGCGCCGTTCGGGCCGATTAGCGCGGTAATGCCGCCTTCGGGGATGTCGAGGCTGACGTCGTTGAGGATGGGGTTGCTGCCGATGGTGTGGCTGACGTTGCGGATGGTAATCATAGGCGGATTCGAGTATGGAAAACTTGGGGTTTCAGACGGCCTTTCAGCGTGAGGCCGTCTGAATTTTATTTCTGTATGGAATGGTTAGATTTCGCTGACGGTCACAAATTCGGGATTGTCGGCTTGATCTATCAGGAAGGCGCGGACTCGTTCTTGCCAAAGCTCGCCGAATTGTTTGAGTTCGTCGGCACTTGCGCTGCCGCTGACGGCTTTGGGCATGATGTCGCGCATTTGCGGCGCGAAGGGTTGGAGCGCGGCGTTGAGGCTGACGGCAACGGTTTTGCCGGTATCGCGGCGGCGGAGTGCGAGTGTGCCGTTGATTTCGCCTGCACCAAAGGACAATAAATGGCGGCGGGCAAAGCGTCCGGCAGGACCTACGCCGCCAAAGCCGGTTTCGGGTGCTGCGCCGGTAAGGAGTTGGACAACGGAAGCGGTAACGCCGGTTGTGCCTTCGTCACGCTCGCCCTGCATGAAGGCTTCGATGTCGCCGCGTTGCGGCAACTCTTCGCCGTAAAGGGCTTCCAGGCCTTTGATGACCATCAGGTAGGCACCGGCGACAGTCGGGCAGGAGTGGCCGCACAGGCGTACGGCATCGGCGTAGTGGTAAGTGAGGATGCCGTGTTCGGCTGCACCGAGGAAGTCGGCCAATGCGTCTTGGACGGTGACGGTCGGGGCTTGGTTGAAGAATGATGGGAAATGTTCTTGTGTCATGAGGGTTGTCCTTTGCGGGTTTGCCCGGGCCGTCTGAAATATTCAGACGGCCTTGGGCATGAATGTTATTTTAAGAGTATTTGTTTGTCCTGTATAAATTTTTCGGCCAGTTTTGTCGCACCGTGGGTGTTGAGGTGGTTGGTGTCGAAATATATCGGCAGGCCGTCTATGGTTTTATCTGCCGGAATCGGCCCCATGATGTTGACCCAATGCACGGCAGGCCGCTGTTTGACAATGTTTTCTATGGTCTTGTCGGCTTCGGCGGAGCGGGCGATTTCGGCTTTTTTATGCTCGGAAACGTATTGCATGTCGAGGCCGAGGCGTTGTTTCAGGTAATAATGGCGCAGGGGCAGTTGCGCGTTCATCGGCGTGTCGGCAAAGACGTAAACCTGCTTGCCCTGTTGAATCAGGGTGTCGAGCATTTTGCCGAAATGCTCCGTAAAACCGGGCTTGTCGGTATGCAGGAACCAACGTTGCGAGATAAAGACCACCGGATAGTTTTCGATCTTTTGTGCGATAAAGCGGTTGTAAGGGTTGCAACGGTCGGCACGGCGGTCGCTTTGCGGCAACATAAAGCCGAAGGCAACGCCGCAGCTGTTGGACGAGATAACGTCGGCGGCAAAGCCTTCCCGTTTGCCCACCATATCGATAAAGGGCGTCAGGTGGGCGGCGTGGGAATCACCCATCAGCAGGACTTTGCTGCTTTGGTTTTCCGCGCCGACAGCGCAGTCGGTTTTGATCAAGGTATCCGCGCAGATTTTACTTTCGTCAACTGTATATAGGTTTGCCTCGTATGCGGCCGGTTTGGCCGTCAGCAGGTAGCCGGCGGCAGGAATCAGCAGAGCGAAATAGGCGGCGATTACCCCGATGAATTTTGGGGTGGTGAAATTCTTTATCCGTCGCGCCGGTGTTTCGACGAAGTAATAGGACAAAACGGACAAGCCCGACATCAGCACCACGGCCAATACAATCGCGGACATCGGCAAAGCATTGTCCATGTAAACATAGCGCATGACGGCCAAGACCACCCAATGCCACAAATACAGCGAATAGGAAATCAAACCGATAAACACAACAGGCTTGAGGCTCAACAGTTTGGCGGTATTGAAGCCGTTTTGCGTCTGCAGGGTTTTGCCCGAGTAAATCAAGCCGCCGACCGCCGTACAGCACAGCAGCCGTTCGATATTACCTTCACCGGGCAACACGCCGTAAGGAAGCAGCAACATGGCGGCAATCACCGCCATCATCGCCCAGCCGACCAAAGGCGTGCTGAAGCGGTCGTTGTTTTGCGAGGGCGGAATAAAGGCGAAAAGCGCGCCGATCAGCAGCTCGTATGCGCGCACATAAGGCAGGAAATAAGGGTCCATGCCGAAGGTGGGCAAAAAGACGGACAGCAGGCTCAATACAATCAGCAAAAGGATGAATTGGCGGATGCTGCGCCCTTTGCTGAAGCGGAAAAAGGCAATCAGCAAAACCGGAAAAACAAAGTAAAACTGCTCTTCCAGCGATAAAGACCAAATGTGTTGCAAAGGTTTTTCTGCCGCGTCGGCATCAAAATAACCGCCGCGCCGTGCAAAAAACAGGTTGGCCGAAAACAGCAACGCAAACACTGCCGATTTGACGTATTGGCGCAGGTCGAATGCCAAAAAGAAAAGGGCGGCCGCCGCGGTTGTACACACAAGTACAAAAGAGAAAACGGGCAAAATGCGTTTCGCGCGTCGTTTGTAAAACTCTAAAAACGAAAAACTGCCGTTTTGCATTTCGCGGCTGATAATGGTGGTAATCAGATAGCCGGACAAAACGAAAAACATATCCACGCCGAGAAAGCCGCCGGGCAGCCAAGCGGCGTCGATGTGGAAAATAATAACGGCCAAGACGGCCAAAGCTCGGATGCCGTCCAAGTCGGGACGGTATTTTAATGTCGTACTCATTTTTTGTAATTTTAGTAAATTTAGTGATGTTTACTATGAGTACATGTCAGAAATTTAGTTTCATTTCAATGGTTAAATATTTTTTAACACGGGTTTCAGACGGCCTGAAGCTGTTTGGGCACATTTAATTTATTTCTTTTTCAACACCAAATATAAAAATACTAATCCGCCTGCAAATTCGACGACCACGCTCAATACGGCCTGCATGCCGAGGAAGTGTTCGAAGATGGTTTGCCCGCCGACCAGCAGGATGCCGCCGACACAAAAAGTCATCGGCAGGCGGACGGAATGTTTGACCGACGGGGAGAAATGGTTGGCCAGCGCGGCAACCAGCAGGCCGAAAAAGCTCACGGGGCCGACAACGGCGGTCGCGGTCGCAACCAGCGCGGCGATCCATAGCAGCAGCCATAAGGTATTGCGCGTGTAGTTGATGCCCAAATTAATGGCCTGATTGCGGCCGAGCAGGTAAACGTCGAGGCGGTGGCGTTCGCGCCAGATCACGGTGGCGCTGATGAGCAACACGACTGCGCCGATGCCCAACAATTCCGAGTGGACGGTATTGAAGGTGGCAAACATATTCGCCTGCGCGGCGGTAAATTCTTCGGGGTCAATCATGCGCGAAAGCAGCGACGACAGGCTGCGGAACAAAATCCCGAAAATCACGCCGATTAAAATCATGCGCGACAAATCGCGTCCGCCCTGTTTGATGAGCGTGTAAAACAGCAGCAGCGAGCCGCCCATCATGATGACCAGCTCAAAGCCGAATTTGCCCGTCAACGGCAGGGAAGCATAGCCCACGCCGCCGAGCGTAAACACCAGCAAGGTCTGCAAAAACACATACAGCGAATCGAAACCCAAAATCGAAGGGGTCAGAATCGGGTTGTTGGTCAGCGTTTGGAAAAGTTGCGTGGACACGCCGACCGCATAGGCGACCATCAGCAGCGCGGCAAGTTTGGTCAGGCGCAGGTTTAAAACAAAGTCCCAATCGCCTTTGACGTTGAGCGTCATAAACAGGGCGCAGGAAACCAGCAGCAGCGCAAAGGCGACCCACAACGGACGGCTGCTTCCTGCCATAAAATCGATATTTTTTTCAGACGGCATGAGCTGGTTTCCTTAATAAAAGCCACAAAAATAAAACCGTCCCCATTACGCCAAAAACCGTAGAGACCGGAATTTCAAACGGAAACACAATCACGCGTCCGACAATGTCGCACAGCAACACCAAAGACGCGCCCAGCAAGGCCACTGCCGGCAGGCTTTGGCGCAGCTTGTCACCCATCAGGCGGCTGATGATGTTCGGCACGACCAGGCCGATAAACGGAATATTGCCGACCGTCACGACCACCAAAGACGTAATCAGCGCCACAATAATCAGCCCCGACCACAGAATCGCCGTCCGGTTCAGCCCCAAGTTCACGCTCACCGTTTCGCCCAAACCCAAAATCGTCAGCTGGTCGGCAATCAAATAGGCAAACAAAGCCAAAACCCCCGTTGCCCACAACAGCTCATACCGCCCGAGCAACACGCCGGAAAAATCGCCCTGTTGCCACACGCCCAGCATTTGCAGCATTTCGTTTTGATACGCGATAAAGGTGGCCACCGCCTCAATCACGCCGCCGAAAATAATCCCGACCAAAGGCACCATCAGTTGCGCGGTCGGTGGCAGGCGGCGGATCAGCAGCATAAAGACCAACATCCCGATCAGCGCGGCAACGGCGGCAACTGACATTTTTGCCAGCAGCGGCGCGGCCGGAAGCAGCAGGGTCATCAACAGCAAACCCAAAGCCGCGCTTTGGCTTGCGCCCACCATTGACGGCTCGACAAAACGGTTGCGCATCAAAATCTGCATAATCATGCCGGCCACGGCCATCGATGCGCCTGTCAGCACAATGGCAAACGTGCGCGGCAGGCGGCTGATGAACATAACCTGTTGGCTGTCGGAGAGCGAAAACAGGGCGGACCAGTCGAATTGGGCGACCCCGACCGACAGGCTGACGGCAAACAATATCAGAAGCGCGATGCCGTTGATAAGGTTCAAATAAAAGGGCTTGTGAAACATAAACGATAAGGTCGTAAAAGAAACAAAGGCATTATTTTATAGTTGTATCGTTTTAAAAGATAACGAAGCAAACGGGCATTCTTGCCCGTTTCAGACGGCCTGATGACCAAAATACAGCTTGGGCAAAGGCCGTCCGGATGCCGTGAAACGGAAGGGTGGGCATTGCCGCCCGCCGAAACAACTATTTCGCCGCGTTGAATGCGTCGGCAACCTGTTTGGAAGCGTTCAGCAATTCTTGCGCGCCGCCGGCCGCCAAATAAGTTTCAGGAACAAGGTAAACCACCTGTCCTTTTTTCCAGGCGTTCGTTTCAGCGACCAGCGGATTGTTCAACACATCTTTTGCCGCCTGGCCTTCTTCGCCGATGGCCGCGCCGCGGTCAAGGACGAACAACCAATCAGGGTTTTTCTCTTTCAAGTATTCAAAGCTGATGGGCTGGCCGTGGCTGCCTTCTTTAATCGATTCATCGACAGCGGGAACGCCGATGTCTTTGTGCAGCCAACCGCCCAAACGTGAAGAAGGGCCGAAAGCCGACATCTTGCCGCCGTTGACCAATACCACCAAACCCTTGCCTTTGCCTTGTGCCGCAGTTTTCGCCGCGTCAAACGAAGCATCGATTTCCGCTTTCAGCTTGTCCGCTTCGGCCTGTTTGCCGAAGATTTGCGCCAGCGCGTCGATGCGCTCTTTTGAGCTTTCTTTCAGATTGGCGGTTTCGGCGGTCATTTCGATGGTCGGCGCGATCTCGTTCAACTTATCAAACGCTTTGGCTGCACGGCTGCCGATGATGATGAGCTGCGGTTTGTAAGCGTTTAAGGCTTCGTAGTCAGGCTCAAACAGCGTGCCGGCAGGTTTGGTCGTTTTGAAATATTCGTCCAAGTAGGGTAGGCGGTTTGTGTCGACGGACAAACCGGTTTTTACGCCCAGTTTGTTTAAAGTGTCGAGCATACCCAAATCGTAAACGGCGATACGCTCCGGATTTTGCGGTACTTTCACCTCACCGCGCGCCGTTTTCACGGTCAGGCCTGCGCCTTCGGTTTGGGCGGCAGAAGCGGAAGCAGTTTGGGCTTGGTTGGAAGCAGAATCTTTCGGTGAACACGCACCCAAAGCAAGGGTGCAGCATACGGCTAAAGCGGTCAAACGTAACATGGGGTTTCTCCGTGGTCGGGAATAAAGTAAATCGAAATGATAACTTGTATCGGATTATAAAGCTAGATGCCGTCTGAAAACTTTTGTTTTCAGACGGCTTTTTCAAGCTGATTGCTTAGAAGCGGTAGTTCACGCTTAGGCGGACATCGCGGCCTGGTTCAGGCAGAGAATTGGCACCTGCGCGTTGGCTGTGCGGCTTGTAGTTTTTATCAAAGACATTGTTGACGGAGAAGTTGACGTTCAAATCGTCTTTGCCTGTCGGCTTCCAGTTGGCAAAGATATCGTTGACGCCGTAGCCTGCACGGACGACATTCAGAGCCACGTCAGAGCCGCGCGAGGTCGGCGCATAGCCTGCATTTTGGACATAACGTCCGCGCCAGCCGATTTCCAGATTCGGATTGTCGAATTGGTAAGACAGACCTGTCGTCCATGTACGTCCCATCGGGATGGCGGTTGTCACGATGTCGGCGGTGTCGCCGTTCAGTTTCGGTCTGCTGTATGCTACGCCTGCACGGGCGGTCAGACCTTTCCAGCGGTAGGCTGCGTTCAGTTCGTAACCTCTGTTTTTCAGCTTGCCGCCGTTATACCAGACGTAGTTTCGTCCTTCTTGACGAATGGCCTGTACATCTTTGATTTGCTGATGGAAATAGCTGCCGGAGAGCGTCAGGGCAGAATTCCAGTGGTAGTTAAAGCCGATTTCTGCATTTCGCGAGCGTTCTGCTTTCAAATCAGGCGATGAAACAATCGGCCTGTTGTTTGCTAAAGCTGCTTCGTACAGGCGGGGGCTGCGGGTTGCATAGTTCAGGCTGGTGTTGATGGAGAAATCAGGAGTAATGTCATAAACCAACCCGATGCTTGGATTGAGGTTGCCGTCTGAATTTTCTGTATTACTGCTGGTTTTCATTTTCCAACGGTCATAGCGCAAACCTGTGGTCAGCGTAACCGGAGAGAAATCCCAAATGCCTTCTACATATACGCCGGCATCGTTTTTCTTCTCGCTGTTTTCTCCGTTTGAGCTGCTTTTTTGAGTGCGCCAGTTTACTCCGTATTTCAGGGTATGGCGGTCAAATAGACGGCTGTCGAGATTCAGATTGGCTCCGTATGTCCGTACTTCGCCGTCCAATTCATAATTTGGATTGGGGACTTCATCACGTTTGGTATTCAAACGGTAAACATTGGCTTTGATTTTGTCGATAAAGCCCAAGTTTCCGCCTTTGAATTCCAAGTTGGTGGTGTCTTGGGTCAGCGTGCGGTAACGCGGCGAGTTGTTGGCGGTATTCGGAATGCGGTTGCCGTTGGCATCCAAAACGTATTGACCTGTGCGGCGGTCGGTTTGGAAGACTTGCGAGAAATCGAACTCTTCGCGTAGGGCGCGTTCTCCATATTGTTTTTCTTGGCGGTGGCTTAATTCAATACGGTTGTCCTCGTTGAAACGATAGCCGATTTTGCCCAGCAAACCGCGTGAACCCAATCCACTGTTTAAAACCTTATCGCTTCCGAGCAGATTACGGTAGCCTTTGCCTGCCGTGTATTCTTTGTCGCGTACGAAATTGCCTGAAACCAAAGCATCAAAACCGCCTGCCTGACCGTAAACGCTTGCGCCGCGTGAATAGCCTTTATTGCTGCTGATGCCGGCATTGACTTTGAAACCGACGTTTTGACCTTCTCTCAGTAAGTCTTTGGCTTCAACCGTTTCGGCAACAATCGCGCCGCTGGTTGCGCCGATACCTGCGGAGGCCGAACCCGTACCTTTTTGCACGGCAACGACTTTTACCAATGCGGGGTCAAGCATAAAGCGGCCGTTGTGGTGGAAAATCTGGCTGTCGGTGTAAGTATCGTCAACTTTATAGTCTATTTGGTCTTGTCCCATGCCGCGGATGGTCACCCACTGCGACTGACCGTTGCCGCCGCCGAAACTGATAGAGGGTTCGTTGAACAATACGTCTTTTAAATCAGTGGAAGTCGTTTCTTCCATACGTTTCGTCGTTACGCGGTGTGTGGCGCTTGTGGCTTGACCTTTGACGGTAACGGTATCGAGTACAACATTGTCTTTGGCTTCATTTTCTGCGTGTGCAAAACCGGCTGCCAGTGTCAGTGACAGCAGGCTCAGTCGAAACAGGGGCGTATTCATTGAGAAATGTCCTTAATAAAATGACAGTAATAAAAAAATAAAAGCAAATAAAGAGAAATTATCTTTAAAATATGCAATTAAGAATAATCATCATTTATAATAATGCATATAAAAGAAACAGTTGTAAAGAGTTGTATTGAATTTGTTAAGGAAGTGGGTTGTTTTTAAACGAACTTTGCAGTTGGTATATCAGGCCGTCTGAAAAATAAGTGATCGGGCATTTTTGCGTATGAAAATATTTGGAAAGACTGCATAGAATTTTTTACTTTTTCCCTTGAATTTGTCGCAAACAACCCAAATCTATCCGCCATTACGGCAGGCTTTCCATAAGCGTGTCGCTATTTCCAAGCAAACCGTGTCTGTCATGTCCGACAGACAATTGTTTTCAATCTATTTATTTATCGGAGCATTAAGACATGACCATCCGCCCTTTACACGACCGCGTAGTCGTCAAACGCTTAGAAGCTGAAGAAAAAACTGCCTCCGGCATCGTTTTGCCGGGTGCGGCTGCTGAAAAACCCGACATGGGCGAAGTAATCGCCGTGGGTGCGGGCAAAATCGGTAAAGACGGTGCGCGCCGTCCGCTGGATGTCAAAGTCGGCGACAAAGTGATCTTTGGCAAATACAGCGGTCAAACTGTAAAAGCCGACGGCGAAGAGCTGTTGGTAATGCGTGAAGAAGACATCTTCGGTATCGTTGAATAATTGTTGAATTAAGTTTCAGAACCAAAGGCCGTCTGAATCAAACATGAAGTTTTCAGACGGCCTCGAACAGATTTTTAATATTGATTTGGAGAATTTAAATGGCAGCAAAAGACGTACAATTCGGCAATGAAGTTCGCCAAAAAATGGTAAACGGCGTCAATGTATTGGCAAACGCCGTACGCGTAACTTTGGGCCCTAAAGGCCGCAACGTGGTACTCGACCGCGCTTTCGGCGGCCCGCACATCACTAAAGACGGTGTGTCTGTTGCAAAAGAAATCGAATTGAAAGATAAATTCGAAAACATGGGCGCGCAAATGGTGAAAGAAGTTGCGTCTAAAACCAACGACGTAGCCGGCGACGGTACCACTACTGCAACCGTATTGGCACAATCCATCGTTGCCGAGGGCATGAAATACGTGACCGCCGGCATGAACCCGACCGACCTGAAACGCGGTATCGACAAAGCCGTCGCCGCTTTGGTTGAAGAGCTGAAAAACATCGCCAAACCTTGCGACACTTCCAAAGAAATCGCCCAAGTCGGCTCGATTTCCGCCAACTCCGACGAACAAGTCGGCGCGATTATTGCCGAAGCGATGGAAAAAGTCGGCAAAGAAGGCGTGATTACCGTTGAAGACGGCAAATCTTTGGAAAACGAATTGGATGTCGTCGAAGGTATGCAGTTCGACCGCGGCTACCTGTCCCCTTACTTCATCAACGACGCAGAAAAACAAATCGCCGCGCTGGACAATCCGTTTGTATTGCTGTTCGACAAAAAAATCAGCAACATCCGCGACCTGCTGCCTGTTTTGGAACAAGTGGCAAAAGCCAGCCGTCCGCTCTTGATTATTGCTGAAGACGTAGAAGGCGAAGCCTTGGCGACTTTGGTGGTGAACAACATCCGCGGCATCCTGAAAACCGTTGCCGTGAAAGCCCCAGGCTTCGGCGACCGCCGTAAAGCCATGCTGCAAGACATCGCCATTCTGACCGGCGGTACTGTAATCGCCGAAGAAGTCGGCCTGTCTTTGGAAAAAGCCACTTTGGAAGACTTGGGTCAAGCCAAACGCATCGAAATCGGTAAAGAAAACACCACCATCATCGACGGCTTCGGCGACGCAGCCCAAATCGAAGCGCGTGTTGCCGAAATCCGCCAACAAATCGAAACCGCAACCAGCGATTACGACAAAGAAAAACTGCAAGAGCGCGTTGCCAAATTGGCCGGCGGCGTGGCAGTAATCAAAGTCGGTGCCGCTACCGAAGTGGAAATGAAAGAGAAAAAAGACCGCGTGGAAGACGCGCTGCACGCTACCCGCGCAGCCGTTGAAGAAGGCGTGGTTGCAGGCGGCGGCGTAGCCCTGTTGCGCGCCCGTGCTGCTTTGGAAAACCTGCACACCGGCAATGCCGACCAAGACGCAGGCGTACAAATCGTCTTGCGCGCCGTTGAATCTCCGCTGCGCCAAATCGTTGCCAACGCAGGCGGCGAACCTAGCGTGGTTGTGAACAAAGTGTTGGAAGGCGAAGGTAACTACGGTTACAACGCAGGCTCCGGCGAATACGGCGACATGATCGAAATGGGTGTACTCGACCCTGCCAAAGTAACCCGTTCCGCGCTGCAACACGCCGCATCTATCGCCGGCCTGATGCTGACCACAGACTGCATGATCGCTGAAATCCCTGAAGAAAAACCTGCTATGCCTGATATGGGCGGCATGGGTGGTATGGGCGGCATGATGTAAGGCCGTCTGAAACCTTCAGACAAAAAGCAAAACCGCACGGCAAGCAGCCGTGCGGTTTTTTTATTTGCCGGTAGAGGCGTGAGATAGTGAGGGGCATGCCATGATTTACGGAGAAATAAGGGTAGCCAGTTCCATTGAATCAGAAGCAGTTAAATAAACTTCATCATCAAAAAAGGCCGTCTGAAACTTTATTTTGTGTTTCAGACGGCCTGATTAATGATCTAAACCGTTCGTTACTTTTTGCTCAAACGGCTGTATCGGACAGCTTGAGACAAGATTTCTTCAATTTCTATCCACATAATGCCTCCTTACAGCAAACCAGGTTGACCTAAAGCCGGGTCGTTGGCTCGTGCCGCTTGGGCATCTTCGACAGTCAGCCCCAAGGCTTTCGCCACGCCTTCACCGTATGCCGGATCGCAACGGTAGCAGTTGCGGATATGGCGGTATTTGATGAAGTCGGGGGCGTCGCCCATGGCTGCGGCGGTATTGCCGAACAAAGCCTGTTTCTGCGTGTCGTTCATCAGGTTAAACAAGGCGCGCGGTTGGCTGAAATAGTCGTCATCGTCTTGGCGGTAGTCCCAGTGCGCCGCGTCGCCACTGATTTTCAAAGGCGGTTCGGCGAAGTCGGGCTGTTGCTGCCATTGGCCGAAACTGTTGGGTTCGTAGTGCGGCAGGCTGCCGTAGTTGCCGTCAGCACGGCCTTGTCCGTCACGCTGGTTGCTGTGAACAGGGCAACGCGGGCGGTTGACGGGGATTTGGCGGAAGTTCACCCCCAGGCGGTAGCGTTGCGCGTCGGCGTAATTGAACAGGCGGGCTTGCAGCATTTTGTCGGGGCTGGCGCCGATACCGGGAACCAGGTTGCTCGGCGCGAAGGCGGATTGTTCCACATCGGCGAAGAAGTTTTCGGGATTGCGGTTCAACTCGAATTCGCCCACTTCAATCAGCGGATAGTCTTTTTTCGGCCAAACTTTGGTCAGATCAAAGGGATGATACGGCACTTTTTCCGCATCGGCTTCAGGCATGACTTGGATATACATCGTCCATTTCGGAAACTCGCCGCGCTCGATGGCTTCGTACAGGTCGCGCTGATGGCTTTCGCGGTCGTCGGCGATGATTTTTGCGGCTTCTTCGTTGGTCAGGTTTTTAATGCCTTGCTGGCTGCGGAAATGGAATTTCACCCAAAAACGTTCGCCCGCTTCGTTCCAAAAGCTGTAAGTATGCGAACCGAAGCCGTGCATATGGCGGTAGCTGGCGGGGATACCGCGGTCGCTCATGACGATGGTAACTTGGTGCAGGGCTTCGGGCAGCAGCGTCCAGAAGTCCCAGTTGTTCGTAGCGGAGCGCATATTGGTGCGCGGGTCGCGTTTGACCGCCTTGTTCAAGTCGGGGAATTTACGCGGGTCGCGCAGGAAGAACACAGGCGTGTTGTTGCCGACCATGTCCCAGTTGCCTTCTTCGGTATAGAACTTCAACGCAAAGCCGCGGATGTCGCGTTCCGCATCGGCTGCGCCGCGCTCGCCTGCCACAGTGGTGAAACGGGCGAACATTTCGGTTTTCTTGCCGACTTCGCTGAAGATTTTGGCGCGGGTGTATTTTGTGATGTCGTGCGTCACGGTAAACGTACCGAACGCGCCCGAACCTTTGGCGTGCATACGGCGTTCGGGGATGACTTCGCGCACGAAGTCGGCGAGTTTTTCATTCAGCCACAAATCCTGCGCCAGCAGAGGGCCGCGTGGGCCGGCGGTCAGGCTGTTTTGATTGTCGGCAACAGGGGCGCCGTTGTTCATGGTCAGATGGGTGACTGGGCATTTAGAGATAGACATAGTGATTTCCTTTGTGAAGTTGTTATAGGTTGATGAAATGGTTTCCAGGATGGAATGCTTCTATACAAAATATAATAAATTTTCAATATCGATATTTAAATATAGTTTGCGTTAAGCTATGAATTGAAGTATACAGAAAGGTTTTAACTATTGGAACTATGAAACCGATTTAGAATAAATATTATTAATTAATAATCTAATATTGTTTGTTTTTATAAATGATGGTGTTATAAAAAAGGCCGTCTGAAACTTTATTTTGCGTTTCAGACGGCCTGATTTTTAGTCAAGACAAGGGATTATTTAGCCTGTTTGGCTTTGCGTTCTTCCAGCCAGTGTTCCAAGTAGTGGATGCTGACACCACCTTTTTGGAAACCCGGATCGCTGAACAAGTCACGGTGCAGCGGCGTATTGGTTTTGATACCGGTAATCGCCAGCTCATCGAGGGCTACGCGCATTTTGGCCATGGCTTGGTCGCGGTTTTTGCCGACGACACAGACTTTGCCGATCAGGCTGTCGTAGTAAGGAGGGATGCGGTAGCCTTGGTAAATATGGCTGTCGACGCGGACACCGAAGCCGCCGGGCAGGTGGCAGCTTTCAATCAGGCCCGGGCTTGGAATGAAGTTGTACGGGTCTTCGGCGTTGATACGGCACTCAAACGCGTGGCCTTCAACGTGGATGTCTTCCTGTTTGTATTGCAAAGGCAGGCCGGATGCGATGCGCAATTGTTCTTGGACGATGTCCACGCCGGTGATAAGCTCGGTAACCGGATGCTCAACCTGAACGCGTGTGTTCATCTCGATAAAGAAGAATTCGCCGTCTTCGTACAGGAATTCAAATGTACCTGCGCCGCGATAACCGATGCGTTTGCAAGCGTCGGCACAGGCTTTGCCGATTTTGGCGCGTTCTTCTTCAGTAATGAACGGAGCAGGTGCTTCCTCGATGACTTTTTGGTGGCGGCGCTGCATGGAGCAGTCGCGCTCGGCGAGGTAGATGGCGTTGCCGTGTTCGTCGGCAATCACTTGGATTTCGACGTGGCGTGGACGTTGCAGGTAGCGTTCCATGTAAACCATCGGGTTGCCGAATGCCGCGCCTGCTTCGGCTTTGGTCATTTCGACAGACTGGAGGAGGTCTTCTTTTTTCTCGACGACGCGCATACCGCGGCCGCCGCCGCCGCCGGAGGCTTTGATAATGACGGGATAACCGACTTTATCGGCGATTTTGAGGATTTCTTCGCCGTCGTCCGGCAATGCGCCGTCAGAGCCGGGAACGCAAGGCACGCCGGCTTCGATCATGGCGTGTTTGGCGGATACTTTGTCGCCCATCAGGCGGATGGTGTCGGCTTTAGGGCCGATGAAGACAAAGCCGGATTGTTCGACTTGTTCGGCAAAATTGGCGTTTTCGGCGAGGAAGCCGTAGCCGGGGTGGATGCCGTCGGCTTCGGTTACTTCGGCAGCAGCAATGAGAGCGGGAATGTTGAGGTAGCTTTGTGCGGATGCGGCAGGGCCGATGCACACGGATTCGTCGGCGAGTTTGACGTGCAGGCTGTCTTTGTCGGCTTCGGAATGGACGGCGACGGTGGCGATGCCCATTTCACGGCAGGCACGCAGGACGCGCAGGGCGATTTCGCCCCGGTTGGCGATCAATACTTTTTTCAGCATGATAATCTTTCCGGATGGTTCAGACGGTCTCAGCGGCCGCCTAATGCGTTGCGGATTTTTTGGTCGGTTTTGTATTGGCTCAAGGCGTAAACCGACCACATGGCTGCGGGTATCCAGCCGATCAGCGTACATTGCAGAATCAGACAGATGATGCCTGCAAACGGACGGCCGATGGTGAAAAACTGAAGCCATGGCAAGAAAATAGCCAAAATCAGACGCATGGTTTGTCCTTGATGAACAGAAAAAGGAATTTCAGACGGCCTTAAAGATAAAGGCCGTCTGAAAAAACGGATTATTCAATGATGAAGAGCGGCTCGCCGTATTCGACCGGAGTACCGTTTTCAACCAGAATTTCTTTAACGACACCGGATTTCTCGGCTTCGATTTCGTTCATCAGCTTCATGGCTTCGATGATGCACAAAGTATCGCCGGCTTTGACTTGTTGGCCGACTTCGACGAAAGCGGCGGCGTTCGGGCCGGGGGCGCGGTAGAACGTACCGACCATAGGCGATTTTTGCGCGTTGGACAAATCGCGAGTGGCAGGGGCGGCGGCCGGAGCGGCTGCAGCCGGAGCAGCGGCAGGCGCGGCAACCGGAGCGGCTGCGGCAGGTGCCGGAGCAGCATAAACGGGAGCTGCGGCGGCAGTGGTGCGCGTAATGCGGACTTTTTCTTCGCCTTCGGTAACTTCAATTTCTGCAATGCCTGATTCTTCGACCAAATCAATCAGTTTTTTTAATTTACGCAAATCCATTGCTTTTCCTTTTTTGCGCGGCATATAAAGTGCATATTAGGTATGCGCCGCAGTGGTTTTAGATGATTTCCTGATACGTCGGAAGGCAGGTTTGCCATCCGGCGTTTAAATAATGTCGGAACAGGGCGGAGCCTGAAAAATGAATCCGGTTATTTTCCCGAACTTGTCGGTAAATGTCCAGTAAAAGATAGAAAAAAGGCGTTTTTCGGCGAAAAAAGAAAGGAACGCTGATTTTCGTTAAAAAGTGATTTCCCCAAGAGCGTTTATTCTAATTTATTGGTTTTTCGACAAAACATGCCGTCTGAAAACCTACTTTGCGCGTATAATGGCGCCTGTTTTTTTAAATTATGCACGACGATGGATATTTCCGATTTTGATTTTGAATTGCCCGAAAAACTGATTGCCCAGCATCCGCCGGAAGTGCGCGGCAGCAGCAGGCTTCTGGTTGCCTTGCCCACATTGCCGATTGAAGACAAACATTTCGGCGATTTACCCGATTATGTCGCACCGGGCGATGTGCTGGTGTTTAACAATACCAAAGTGATGAAGGCGCGCCTGTTCGGCCAAAAAGCCAGCGGCGGCAAAATCGAAGCCCTGATTGAACGGGTATTGGACGCGCATACCGCATTGGCGCATATCCGTTCGTCCAAATCGCCGAAACCGGGTACAGAATTGATTTTTGAAGGCGATATCCGCGCCGTCATGCTGGAGCGCGCGGAAGAATTGTTTTACCTGAAATTTGAAGGCGCGCAAACCGTTTACGAACTTTTAGAGCAAAACGGCCATCTGCCCTTGCCGCCTTATATCGAACGCGCGGCCGATGATGAAGACGACAGCCGCTATCAGACCGTGTACGCCAAATATCAAGGCGCAGTGGCCGCACCGACGGCAGGCTTGCACTTTACCGATGAATTATTGGGCCGTCTGAAAGCCAAAGGCGTAGAAACCGCAGAAGTAACCCTGCACGTCGGTGCCGGTACATTCCAACCCGTGCGCGTCGATAAAATTGAAGAACACAAAATGCACAGCGAGTGGTTTGACGTACCGGCCGAGACCGTTGCCGCCGTTGAAGCCGCCAAAGCGCGCGGCAATAAAGTGTGGGCAGTGGGCACAACCTCCATGCGCGCCTTGGAATCCGCCGCATGCGAAACAGGCCGTCTGGAAGCCGGTCGCGGCGATACCGATATTTTCATTACGCCGGGCTACCGCTTCAATGTTGCCGACCGATTGATTACCAACTTCCACCTGCCCAAATCAACCTTGCTGATGCTCGTCAGCGCGTTTTCGGGCATGGAACATATCCGCAGCGTTTACCGCCATGCCGTGGAACAGGAATACCGCTTTTTCAGCTATGGCGATGCGATGATTTTGGGAAAAGCGGAATAAATCGGAAACGGATTGGAGCGTTTCAAATGGGGTATTTGGGTTGTCCCGAATCTGAATCAGTTGGAACGTTCTACTAGAATACGCGGCTTAAGTAAGTTGCCTAAGGGTCAAATTAATGGATGAGAAAAAAATAGATTTTTTGCTGTATAGCGTACCGGAAAATGTGGACTATACGACGATTCCAGAAGAGCTTGACTTGGAGGATGTGCCGCAAGAGAGGATAGATGGATTAATCGAATTGCTATCCAATGAAAATGAGGTATTGCAATTTGATTCAGCGCGCCTGCTTGCTCACTGGGGTATTGATGAAGGCTTTGATACTTTGGTTTTGATGTTTGAGAAAGGGGAGGCAGAGGGAATGATTGATCATCGTTTACATGGTTATGATGATACAGATCGGCATATCTTGTCTGCTTTTATCAGTTACTGGGCATCTAAAGCAGATCAGAGTCAGCAAAAAGGTGATGATGCACGTCAGAAAATCTTTCCTCCTGTGGCTAGAATTATTCGTAAAGCATCATCGGCAGATTTTTCTATCAGTGAGTTGTTTTGGCTGGTCACGAAAATGCAGTTTATAGAGTATGTACCGCTCGTTAAGGAGTATCTACAGCATATTATTGACTATCCAAGTAAACAGTATTGGGAAATCCATGATACTGTAAAATCATTATTAGAAATAGAACCGCAATTTATTCATGATTTACTTGAAAGTAAACACAAAAAGTTATCGGACTTTGGATTATAAAAAGAATATTGTGAATAAAATACAAAAAAACAAAAAGGCCGTCTGAAAATCGTTTTTCAGACGGCCTTTTATCTTTCCATGCTTAGGCGTCGATGTTTTGTGCCAGCAGGGCGTTGTTTTCGATGAAGGCGCGGCGCGGTTCGACTTCGTCGCCCATCAGGGTGACGAACACTTCGTCGGCGGCGATGGCGTCTTCGATGCGGACTTTCAGGAGGCGGCGGACGGTAGGATCCATCGTGGTTTCCCAAAGTTGTTCCGGGTTCATCTCACCCAAGCCTTTGTATCGTTGGATGGACATGCCTTTTTGGGCAACGCTCATCAAGATGTCCAAAGCGGCTTCAAAGCTGTCGATGTCGTATTCGTTGTCGCCTTTGTAGAGCTTCGCCCCTTTTCCGACCATGCCTTTGAGTGCGGCGGCGGTTTGGGTAAGGGTTTGATAGGCTTTGCTGTTGAGGAACTTAGGCTCGAGGTAGCTCACCATCACATTGCCGTGCAGCTTGCGTGTGATTTTGATGAACTGGTGTCCTTCGTGGCCTTCGATGCGTTCGAGTGCGACTTCTTTTTCGTCCAAGAGGCCGCTCAATTCGGCAACGGCGCGGTCTGCGCTTTCTGCCGTGCTGAGGTCGACCGGCGAAGCGTGCAGCATGGCGTGCAGGACGAGTTCGTCAATAATGCGGCTTTCTTGCTCGATGACGGTTTTGGCCAACAGGAATTGTTTGGCGGTATTGGCAAGCTCTTCGCCTTCGATGGTACGGCCGTCTGAAACAATTTTGGCTTTTTCCAAGGCCAAACCGAGCAGCCATTGGTCTTTTTCCAATTCGTCTTTGAGATAGCGCTCTTGTTTGCCGTATTTGGCTTTGTACAAAGGCGGCTGGGCGATGTAGATGTAGCCGCGTTCGACCAGCTCGGGCATTTGGCGGTAGAAGAAGGTCAGGAGCAGGGTGCGGATGTGCGCGCCGTCCACGTCGGCATCGGTCATGATGATGATGCGGTGGTAGCGCAGTTTTTCGGCATTGAATTCTTCTTTGCCGATGCCAGCGCCTAGAGCGGTAATCAGCGTGGCGACTTCTTGGCTGGCCAGCATTTTTTCAAAACGTGCTTTTTCGACGTTCAAAATTTTACCTTTGAGCGGCAAAATCGCTTGGAATTTGCGGTCGCGGCCCTGCATGGCGGAACCGCCTGCGGAGTCGCCCTCGACGAGGTAGAGTTCGGACAGGGCAGGGTCTTTTTCTTGGCAGTCGGCCAGTTTGCCCGGCAGGCCCAAACCATCCATCACGCCTTTGCGGCGGGTAATTTCGCGGGCTTTTCGTGCGGCTTCGCGTGCGCGTGCGGCATCGACGATTTTGCTGGTGATGATTTTGGCTTCGGTCGGGTTTTCTTCAAGGAAGTCGGTCAGGGCTTGGTTGATGACTTCGTTGACGACGGGGCCGATTTCGCTGGAAACCAGTTTGTCTTTGGTTTGCGATGAGAATTTTGGATCGGGCAGTTTGACGGACAACACGCAGGTCAGGCCTTCGCGCATATCGTCGCCGGCGGTTTCCACTTTGGCTTTTTTGGCCACTTCGTTGGCTTCGATATAGTTGTTGATGGTGCGGGTCATCACTTGGCGCAGTGCGGTCAAGTGGGTGCCGCCGTCGCGTTGCGGAATGTTGTTGGTAAAACATTGCACACTTTCTTGGTAGCTGTCGTTCCATTGCATCGCGCATTCGACGCTCATGCCGTCTTTTTCACCGAACGCGTAGAAGATTTTTTCGTGCAACGGTGTTTTTTTGCGGTTCATGTATTGCACGAAGCCGGCCACGCCGCCGGAAAGGGCGAAGCTTTCGTGTTTGCCGTCGCGTTCGTCGGTCAGTTCGATGTCCACGCCGTTGTTCAGGAAGGAAAGTTCGCGGATGCGTTTGGCAAGGATGTCGAAGCTGTATTCGACATTGCCGAAGGTTTCCGCGCTGGCAAGGAAGCGTACGGTCGTGCCTTTTTTGTCGGAATCGCCGACAACCTTCAACGGCTCTTCGGTTTCGCCGCGTACGAAGCGGACGAAGTGTTCTTTGCCGTCGCGGTAGATGGTCAGCGTTACCCAGTCGGACAGTGCGTTGACGACGGAGACGCCTACGCCGTGCAGGCCGCCGGAGATTTTGTAGCTGTTGTTGTCGAATTTGCCGCCTGCGTGCAAGACGGTCATGATGACTTCGGCAGCGGAGCGGCCTTCTTTCGGGTGGATGCCGGTCGGCATGCCGCGGCCGTTGTCGGCCACGCTGACGGAATTGTCGGCATGGATGGTTACGGTGATTTTGTCGCAATGTCCGGCGAGCGCTTCGTCAATGGCGTTGTCGAGCACCTCGAACACCATGTGGTGCAGGCCGCTGCCGTCCTGCGTGTCGCCGATATACATACCGGGGCGTTTGCGTACCGCTTCCAAGCCTTCCAGCACTTGTATGCTGTCGGCGCCGTATTCTTCGTGTTTTTGGTCAGTCATGGTCTTTTCTTGCTGAATTTCAAGGAATTTTTCCGTGCGCGCAATGAAATGTCAAACGGGCGCGGCGGATGTGTTCCGAAAGGTCAAAATAATAGGCAATTATACCTGATTTTGCTGGAATATTCAGCGTTTTAAGTACAAAAAGGCCGTCTGAAAGCTTAAATTTCAGACGGCCTTTGTATCGGAAAACAGCTTTAGCGTTTGACGCCGCTCAATCGCGCCCAGCCTTCTTCGATTTCGGCAGGCTCGATGTCGAACCATTGGCTGTAAATGCCGCTGAGTTCTTCGACTTGTTCGTCCAAAAGGCCGGACAAGACAATGCGGCCGCCTTGTTTGGTGCGTGCGGCAAGCATTTCGCCGAGCATACGCAGCGGGTTGGCCAGAATGTTGGCGACAACGACATCAAATTGGCCTTGCGGCAGGCCGTCCGGCAGGTAGAACTGCGCGTCGACGTTGTTTTGCGCGGCATTGTCTTTGCTGGCGCGGATGGCTTGTTCGTCAATGTCTACGCCGATGGCGGAGCCTGCGCCGAGTTTGAGGGCGGCAATGGCCAAAATGCCGGAGCCGCAGCCGTAGTCCAATACGCTTTCTCCGCCTTTGAGCTGCGTGTCGAGCCATTTGAGGCAGAGGCGGGTGGTCGGATGGCTGCCGGTGCCGAAGGCAAGGCCCGGGTCGAGTTGCAGGTTGACGGCGTTGCCGTTGGGCGCTTCGTGCCAAGACGGGGTAATCCACAGGCGGTCGGAAATTTGAATCGGGTCGAATTGCGCTTGGGTCAGGCGTACCCAGTCTTGATCTTCAAGGATTTCGCCGGTGTATTTCAAATCGTTCAAACCGCATTCCTGCGCGGCGGCTTCGATAATGGAAGCGGCGTCGTCGCTTTCGCCGAAAAGGGCGATGACTTTGCTTTGTTGCCAGATTTGCTCGGTCGGCATGCCCGGCTCGCCGAAAATGGCCTGCTCGTTTTCTGTACCGGCGTAGGCATCTTCAATGGCGGCGGACAATGCGCCGTGTTCCATCAGCGCGTCGGCAAGGCGTTCGGCGACGGCATCGTTGACGTTGATGGTAATTTGTTGATAGGACATGGTGGGGCTTTCTTTTTAATAAGGCCGTCTGAAAATCGACGTTGTGCTTTCAGACGGCCTTGTCAGGGATGAAACCTGATAATGCGGGTTTATCGGTTTTTCAAACCCAATACGTCTTGCATATCGTACAGGCCTTTTTTGCCGTTTGCCCAAACTGCGGCGCGTACGGCGCCGGCGGCAAAGGTCATGCGGCTGCTGGCTTTGTGGGTGATTTCCACGCGCTCGCCGTCGGTGGCGAAGAGGGCGGTGTGGTCGCCGACGATGTCGCCTGCGCGGACGGTGGCAAAACCGATGGTGGACGGATCGCGCGGGCCGGTGTGGCCTTCGCGGCCGTAAACGGCGCATTCTTTGAGGTCGCGGCCGAGGGCGTCGGCAATGACTTCACCCATGCGCAATGCGGTACCGCTTGGGGCATCGACTTTGTGGCGGTGGTGGCCTTCGATGATTTCGATGTCGTAGCCTTCGTTCAACACGCGGGCGACGGTGTCGAGGATGTGGAAGGTCAGGTTGACGCCGACGCTGAAGTTGGCGGCGAAGACAACGCCTATTTTTTCGCCTGCGGCTTGGATGGCGGCTTTGCCTGCGTCGTCAAAACCGGTGGTGCCGATGATGATGTTGACGTCTTTTTCCACGCATTTTTGCAGGTGTTTCAGGGTTGGCTCGGGGCGGGTAAAGTCGATAAGGACATCGCTTTGAGCCAGTACGGCATCCACGTCGTCTGAAATGGCAACGCCGGTTTTGAGGCCGGAGGCGAAGCCTGCATCCAAACCCAATACTTCCGAACCGGAATGCTCGAGTGCGCCGGAGAGGACGGCATCGGGATGGTTGTTGACTGCTTCAACCAAGACGCGGCCCATGCGGCCGTTGACGCCGGCAATGGCGATTTTCAATGCGCTCATGGGGCTTCCTTATTTCGGCTTGGTTTCGGTGGTCGGAACGATGTTTTGTCCGGCTTGAACTGCTTCGATGGATTTTTGAATGGCATCGCCTTCGGCGCGTGCGAGGACGTCGTTTTCAAAGTACAGGGTCAGGTTGCTTTGTTCTTTGATGATGCCGTTGCGGCTGGTGTTGAAAGTGTAATCCCAGCGGTCGGCATGGAAGGCGTCGCGCAGGAGCGGCGTACCGAGCAGCAGTTGGACTTGGTCGCGGGTCATACCTTGGCGCAGGGAAACCACGGCGCGAGGATTGAGCTCGTTACCTTGAATGATTTTGAGTTTGTAGGATGGAAAGTTGGATACGCGCTCGGCACTGCATGAGGCCAGACCTAAAATAGCGGCGATGGCAAGGCATAAGGCTTTATTCACGGGCTTACCTTTCTGTGTCATTTCGGAAAAGATGTTTATCATCGCTTGAATATTTTTAAAAAGCAAACGATAATCATCTTCTTAATTTTTCTTTTCGCCGATTTTCAATTGCAAGACCGGCGGCAGATTGCCGCCCTTTAACGGCCCAATAGTGGGCAAACGGGCGGAAAGTGCGTATTATAACGGTTATTACCTTACAGGGATATTGAATATTATGGAAAAATTCAGCAACATTGCGCAATTGAAAGACAGTGGTTTGAAAGTTACGGGTCCGCGTTTGAAAATTTTGGACTTGTTCGAGACTCATGCCGAGGAGCATTTGAGTGCGGAAGATGTGTACCGCATCCTGTTGGAAGAGGGCGTGGAAATCGGCGTGGCGACGATTTACCGTGTGCTGACCCAGTTTGAACAGGCCGGCATTTTGCAACGCCACCATTTTGAAACCGGTAAAGCGGTTTACGAATTGGACAAAGGCGATCATCACGACCACATCGTTTGCGTGAAATGCGGCGAAGTAACCGAATTCCACAATCCGGAAATCGAAGCGCTGCAAGACAAAATCGCCGAAGAAAACGGCTACCGCATCGTCGATCACGCGCTGTATATGTACGGCGTATGCGGCGAATGCCAAACCAAAACCAAACGTTAATCAGTTTGTATGTTGATTTTTCAGACGGCCTTGGGCGTTTTCAGCTTGAGGCCGTCTGAAACTTTATGGGCTTTACGATGAAAATTCCTTTACTTGCGCCACGGGATTATCGTTTCCCCGAACCGTCTTACGCTTTGGCAGAATGCGACGGCTTGGTCGGTGTCAGCGGCGATTTGGATACGGGGCGGCTGTTGTCGGCGTATGGGCAGGGGATTTTTCCGTGGTTTAGCCGCGACGGTTGGTTTTTCTGGTATGCGGTTGCGCCGCGAGCCGTGATTGTGCCGGAAAGCCTGCATATCGGCCGTTCGCTCGCCAAAACTTTGCGTAACAAGCCGTATCGGGTAACGGTCAACTGCTGTTTTGAAAAAGTGATTGCCCATTGCGCCGATGTGCCGCGTCCGGAACAGGACGGAACGTGGATAGAACCTGCGTTTCAGACGGCCTATTTGAAGTTGCACCATCAGGGGTATGCGCATTCGTTTGAATGCTGGCTGCCGGATGAACAAGGCGAAATGCAGTTGGCTGGCGGGTTTTACGGCGTGCAAATCGGCTGTGTGTTTTATGGCGAGTCGATGTTTGCTTTGCGTCCCGATGCGTCAAAGATTGCGTTTGCCTGCGCCGTCCCATTTTTGGCGGATTTGGGCGTTGCGCTGATAGACTGTCAGCAGGATACGGAACATATGCGCCGTTTCGGTTCGCAGTTGATGGATTTTGCCGATTTTCAGACGGCCTTGAAGGATTTAAATGCGAAACCGTTAAAGCGGAATATTGAATGTGGCGTGGTGGCTGAAAATCTTCTACAAAAGATTGGTGGTAATTGATTTATCGGCACGGCGTGTCGGTAGAATCGACAGCTTGCATATCGTAGCTGGAAAATTAGTTAGAAAATAAATGCTATTCCATTCACTTGAACAGGCCGTCTGAAAATCTTGGCCTAGCCGAAATCCGGCCGTGTAACGCGCGGCACTCATCATGTTAATAGCTGACGAAATCGCTTTTACATGGCAAAATAACGAGTTAAATATTTGTAATAGGGCGGCCTGAATAGGTTTCAGACGGCCCTGATCTCTTGAAGGAATCAACATGTCTTTGCAAAACATCATTGAAACGGCTTTTGAAAACCGTGCCGAAATCAATCCGAATACCGTTACCCCGGAAGTGCGTGAAGCGGTTTTGGAAACCATTCATCAACTCGACTCCGGCAAACTGCGCGTTGCCGAGCGTTTGGGTGTGGGCGAATGGAAAGTCAACGAATGGGCGAAAAAAGCCGTATTGCTGTCTTTCCGCATTCAGGATAATGAAATCCTCAACGACGGCGTGAACAAATATTTTGACAAAGTGCCGACCAAGTTTGCCGACTGGTCTGAAGACGAATTCCGCAGCGCAGGCTTCCGCGCAGTTCCGGGTGCGGTTGCCCGCCGCGGCAGCTTTGTGGCGAAAAATGTCGTGTTGATGCCTTCTTATGTCAACATCGGCGCATACGTTGACGAAGGTGCGATGGTCGACACTTGGGCGACTGTCGGCTCTTGCGCACAAATCGGTAAAAACGTTCACTTGAGCGGCGGCGTCGGCATCGGCGGCGTACTCGAACCCTTGCAAGCCAGCCCGACCATCATTGAAGACAACTGCTTCATCGGCGCGCGTTCTGAAATCGTCGAAGGCGTGATTGTCGAAGAAGGCAGCGTGATTTCTATGGGCGTGTTCATCGGTCAATCCACCAAAATCCTCGACCGCACTACCGGCGAAATCTATCAAGGCCGCGTACCGGCTGGTTCGGTTGTCGTATCTGGCAGCATGCCTTCCAAAGACGGCAGCCACAGCCTCTACTGCGCAGTTATCGTCAAACGCGTGGACGCGCAAACCCGTGCGAAAACCAGCGTGAATGAATTGTTGCGCGGTATTTAATCGGATAACGATGACGCCGGTTGAGGGTAGGTGAAAAAGCCTGCTTTACGGTCGGGTTTGAACACAAAACAGGCAGAATGTTCTGCCTGTTTTTTATGGCTCAAAGGCCGTCTGAAACGATTTCAGACGGCCTTTTGTTTTTGATGATGGGTTGTTTAAAGATAATTGTAGAGAATGGAAGTTCCTACCTGAAGTTACGCTTTCGGCCAATCGGCGCAATAGTATTGCCAATAGACTTCGATAAAAGGAATTTCGCCATAATCGCACAACCACGGTTTGGCGCGTGTGGTGTAGTGGATAACGGGCGGGACGGTGTCGGGTTTGGGGAATACTTCGCTGAGGTTTCGTTTTTGGAAGTATTCGACTGCGCCTGTTTGGAAATTCCAAGATTCTTCCAATTGCAGCCAGTTTTCTTGAAATACGGTGTTTAGAAAGCATTGGTCACCAAAGGGGACGGCTTTATCAATGGTGGCGGCGGTTTGCAGCAGTTGCTCCGCGATATTGTGTTTGCGCCATTGACACAAATCGGCCAGCAGCATGCCGGAATTGAAATAGGGTGTGGTGTGCAGGCCGGTCGGGTGACTCCATTCGGTATGGGCAAGAAAGGAATCTTGTACCGCCGCAACGGGATAGCCGCGCATATCGAGGTTGAACAAATCGTGCAGGGATTGGGTAACCACCATATCGCTGTCGAGATAAAGGGCGCGGTCGACGGGCAGGTGCTGCATCATCAGGCGGAAAAATGCGGCATCCGAAATATGGGACAGGCGGCGATATTGGCTGAAGTCCATTTCGATTTTGACGTCATTCAGACGGCTGCCGCTGGCGGCGAGTTTTTGGTTGGTATAGTTGATCCATTCTTTCCTGAAGGTGTTGTGCATAAGGTAGAAATTGACACCTGTATTGTGCGTACAGACGGACTTCATCAGGGTATGAACCTGCTCGGCGTAGCCGGTATCGGCGGCAAGGACGATGGTGATGTTGCTCATTGATTAAATTCCCTTTATTTGCAATGTCTTAAATTTTTTCAGTCATTTTCTTGATTTTGTGTGGTGGGTAAAGCGGCGTGGTCTTCGGTTTCCGACACGGCCTTTTCTACTAAATCCCGTTGCAGTTGTTTGCCGGCTTTGATGCCCAATTTGCGCAGTTTTTCAGTGCTGCTGATGAGGTTGCCCCTGCCGGAAACCAAGCGGCTGTAGGCCGTCTGAAACTGGGATTGTGCCTGACCAAGCGCTTTATTGATGCCGTCCATGCTTTCGACAAAGCCGACAAATTTGTCATAGAGTTTGCTGCCGGCCTCGGCAATGGCCAGCGCGTTTTGGTTTTGCTGCTCGTTGCGCCAGATATTGGCAACGGTGCGCAGGGTGGCGAGCAGGGTGCTGGGGCCGGTCAGCATGATGCGTTTGTCGAAACACTCTTGGAAGAGGTTCGGATCGTGTTGCAGGGCGAGGAGGTAGGCAGGTTCGACAGGGACGAACATAAAGACGAAGTCCAGCGTTTTGACGCCTTCAAGGTCGGTGTAATCTTTTGCTGCCAAGCTTTTGATGTGGGCGCGGATACTGGCGACGTGGTTGGCAAGCTCGCGCTCTGCTTCTGCGCCGGTGCTTTGCGTATAGCGGACGTAGGCGGTCAGCGATACTTTGGAGTCGATGACGATTTGTTTGTTGTCGGGCAGATTGATGAGGACGTCGGGCTGGAGGCGGCGCTGGGTGCCGTCTGCTTCGTGGCGGACGCTGGAGGCTTGAACGATGTATTCGCGGCCTTTTTGCAGGCCGGAATTTTCTAATACGCTTTCCAAAATCATCTCGCCCCAGTTGCCTTGGGTTTTGTTTTGCGTGCCGGTCAGCGCGGTGGTCAGCGCTTTAGCATCGTGGTGGAGCTGAGTGTTGAGGGTTTGCAGGCGTTTGAGCTCGTTTTCGATAGTCAGGCGTTCTTTGGCTTCTTTTTCATAAGTCTGCTGAATCAGCTCACTGAAGCCGTGGATGCGTTCGTTGAGCGGATTGAGCAGTTGCTGGAGATGGTCGTGGTTTTGCTCGGTAAAGCGGCGGCTTTTCTCTTCCAAAATAGTGTTGGCGAGGTTTTGGAACTGGTCGCTCAGGTTTTGACGCGCATCTGCCAGCAGGGCCAATTTTTCTTCGGCGGCCTGACGGTCTTTTTCCGATTGGGTGTTGAGGCGCTCGTTTTGGACTTGAAGTGCGTGGTTTTGCTCCAAAAGGGCGGCGTATTCTTGTTTCAGACGGCCTTTTTCGGCTTCCTGTTGCTGTAAAAGGCTGTTTTTGTCGTCGATATTGGCTTTTTCTTGGGTCAGTTGTGTGGAGAGGCGTTCGTTTTGGACTTGCAGCGCATGGTTTTGCTCTAACAGCGTGTCGTAGTCTTGTTTCAGACGGCCTTTTTCCGTTTCCTGCTGTTGCAAAAGCGTATTTTTATCCGCACTCAAGGCCTGTTCTTGAACCAGCTGCGTGTTTAGGCGCTCATTGTTGATTTGCAGGTTTTGCGCGCTTTGCTGCCATTTTGCACATTCGTGTTTTAAGGTTTCGGCTTCGGCCTCGCAATCTTGCAGATAGGCAATTTGTTTTTCGGCCGCGGCAAAGCGGTTGCCCGTCTCCTGCAATTCATCTTGCAATTCCTGCACGGTATGGCGGCTTTGCGCCAAGTCTGCCGTAGTTTGAGCCTGTACCTGCTCGGCAAACTCATGCAGGCGGCGGGCTTCGGCCAATTCTTGCAAAACGGTAAAGTGTCGGCTTTGAGCTTGGTAGCGTGTTATCAGCCAAGCAAACAGCGCGCCGATAAAAAATGCGGCCGCGCCGGTCAGGATTAGGGTGGTGTTCATGCTGGAAATAGTCAATACACGGAATGTTTCACTATATCATATATTTGCAACGCATTTTATGGTCGGATATGCGCTAGAAACGTGTGTTTTCTTTAAAAGAAGCTATCAAAGGTATTGGTTTTGACTAATTAAATATTTTTGTTGTAAAAAATATAAATTCATAAGATATTGAATCTTAAAATATATTTTAATTATAGTGCAATTTTGCAACAAAAAAGGCGCGATTTTATGGGGGAAATGAAACACATTTGTAGTGCGTATGTAATCAAGACATCGGTGTCATTTGGTAAGACATCGGTGTCATTTTCAAAAAATAATGGAAATTAACAAAAAATATTGGTATGTTTGATTTTTGCGCTATATATTTACGATTAAGCTGTATTAGTTTACATTTAAAACGGTATGATTCGCCCTGTCGGTAGCGCAGATGCCGATGAAAAAATGTGTATGTTGTTAAATAACATTTTGTTTCTATGAAAAAGGATTAATGAAAATGGGAAATTTAATAACGCTTGCTGCCGCTTCTTTAATCGGTATGTCCGGAATATCCGCTTCTGCTATCGGTATCTCCCGTAATATTGAAACGGCTGTACACAAATAATTCAATTATAAACGAATTAATTACAATACTTTAGAAAACGCAACTTAGGCCGTTTTTCGGCCGACAGACAAGAAAGTGAGACAAACAATGAAAACTTTAATCAAACTGGCTGCAGCCTCTTTAATCGGCATGTCCGGCCTGACCGCCGGTGCAACCAATATTGCCCACAATATGGCTGATGCCGACAAATAAAAACACACAACGCTTCCTCAATCAATACACAGAAAAGAGTCAGAATGAAAAAATTAATCAAATTGGCCGCGGCTTCTCTGATCGGCATGTCCGGTTTGACAGTGGGTGCGACCAATATCGTCAAGAATATGGCAGAAGCTGCCGATAAATAAATACGAGTAAAACAAAGCTTGTTTTGGTGATAAAAAAGGCCGTCTGAACATTCAGACGGCCTTTTTATTTGATGGCAAACCGTTTTATTTGCCAATACAGAAGCGCGAGAAAATCACGCCCAGCAAATCGTCGGCGGTGAATTCGCCGGTGATTTCGCTGCACGCGTTTTGGGCGAGGCGCAGGTGTTCGGCGAAAAGCTCGATTTGGTTGTTGTCGCAGAGGGCGGCGTTTTCCAGCTCGGCTTCGGCTTCGTGCAGGGCGTTGAGGTGGCGGCTGCGAGCGAGGAACAGGCTTTCGCTTTCGCCCTGCCAGCCGACTTCCTGCAACAGCGCGTGTTTGAGCAAGTCGAGACCCGCGCCGGTTTTGGCGGACAGGCTGATGACGGTGTCCGCACCGGTTTGCGCGAGGCCGTCTGAACGGACGGCGACGGGTTCGCCGGTCAGGTCGGCTTTGTTGTGGATTTCGATTTTTTTCAAACCTTCGGGCAGGCTGTTCAAAATGGCTTGGGTTTTGGCGTTCACGCCTTCGCGCGGGTCAATCAGAATCAGGGCGACATCGGCTTCGGAGACGGCTTTGCGGCTGCGTTCGATGCCGATTTGCTCGACCACGTCGTCGGTTTCGCGCAGGCCGGCGGTGTCGATAATGTGGACGGGCACGCCGTCGAGAGTGATTTGTTCGCGCACGGTGTCGCGGGTGGTGCCGGCGATGTCGGTTACGATGGCGATGTCGTCGCCCGCCAAGGCGTTGAGCAGGCTGGATTTGCCAACATTGGGCGCGCCGACGAGGACGACGTTCATGCCTTCGCGCAAAATCGCGCCTTGTTCCGCGCTGGCGAGGACGGTTTTCAGACGGCCTTGCAGGGCTTGGAGCTTGCCGCGCGCGTCGGCGGCTTCGAGAAAGTCGATGTCTTCTTCAGGGAAGTCCAGCGTGGCTTCAACCAGCATCCGCAAAGTAATAAGGTCGTCCACCAGCTCGTGTATGTGTTGGGAAAACGCGCCTTTGAGCGAACGCAACGCCATGCGTGCGGCGGACTTGCTGGAGGCGTCGATGAGGTCGGCGACGCTTTCGGCTTGGGCAAGGTCGAGTTTGTTGTTGAGGAAGGCGCGTTTGGTAAATTCGCCCGGCTCGGCCATGCGTGCGCCCAGTTCGAGGCAGCGCGAGAGCAACATGTCCATCACCACGGGGCCGCCGTGTCCCTGCAATTCAATCACGTCTTCACCGGTGAAGCTGGCGGGCGCGGCGAAGTAGAGCAGGATGCCGTTGTCTATCGGCTGCCCGTCGCCGCCGAGAAAGTCGGTGTAAAGCGCGGTGCGCGGTTTGGGCGTTTTGCCGCCGCTGAGGGTTTGCACCAAAGGCAGCAGGTTTTTGCCGGAAAGACGGATCACACCGACGCCGCCGCGTCCGGGTGCGGTGGCGATGGCGGCGATGGTGGGTTGGGATGCGGACATGGGAACTCGCGTATAGGTAAATTTAATGGGCGTATTATAGCAAAAGGCCGTCTGAAACTTTGGGTTTCAGACGGCCTTTAAATTGAGACGATTAAACAGCGGTGACGGTAAAGCGTTCAAACAAATGCGCTTTGTTTTCCACATCATCGGCGATGGCGACTGCCAAATCGGTCACGCTGATGCCTGCCGGAATTTCACCGTCCATCAGCAAATCGTCTTTGCCCAAACGGTATTTGCCGGTTTTGTCTTCGCCGAATCCGCCGTCCGCGCCCAGTCGTGCCGGAGGGGAAACAAAAGACCAGTTCACGTCGCGGCGCGGCAGGAGTTCTGCCAAGAGATGGCGTGCGGCATTGGCGCCGTCGTAAATTTCTTTCGGGAAGTCGGGCGTATCGACAACTTGCAAACCGGGCGCGGCATACAGGCTGCCTGCGCCGCCGACAATCAAGAGATACGGCACTTGCGCCGCTTTTGCCGCTTCGACGATGCTGTTTGCGCCGCGCGTGAAATCCGCGCCGATGTTGGGATTGGTCCAGCCCGGGTTGAACGCGCTGACCACGGCATCAAAACCGGCCAGTTTGTCGGCAAAATCTGCTGCGTTGACATCTGCAGAGACTGCGGCAACATTTTGCGCTTGGAACACTTTGTCCGTGTTGCGGGCGAAAGCGGTTACTTCATGACCGCGGCCTGCCAATTCTTGCACGACTGCGTTGCCGACATAACCAGTTGCACCGATAACTGCGATTTTCATGTTTGACTCCTTGTGGGGATGTGATTGATTAGATGAGTGCATTGTAAGGCCGTCTGAAACGCTTGATAATCCCTGTTTTGCTGTTATGATTGTGAAGTTGAACTACATAATCAGTCGAAATGCAAGACATCAAACCCCTGCTTGTTTTCGCTACCGTCCTTGAACACGGCAGCATGAACGCCGCCGCTGCCGCGCTGGGCATGACCCCGTCGGCGGTCAGCCAGCACATCAACCGCCTCGAAACCCTGCACGGCATCAAGCTGTTAAACCGCAGCACGCGCAGCCTTGCGCCGACCGATGCCGGCCGCGCCCTGGGCGAATACTGCCGCCGCCTCGCCGCTACCTTGTCCGATACGCGTACCGTTATCGACAATCTGAAAACAGAACCCGTCGGCGAATTGCGGATTGCCCTGACTTCTACGGTCATCGAATCCCGCGCTTTTCAGACGGCGTTTTCGCGATTGCAAACCGAGTTTCCCAAAATCCGTCCTATCCTTAATTTCAGCGATACTTTGGACGATCTGCAACACAATCAGACCGACATCGCCATACGCGGCGGCGACCGCGCTTTGGACGATCCCAATCTGGTCGCGCGTCATCTTGTTACTTGGCCGTACACCATTTGCGCCGCGCCCGATTATCTCGACCGCCATCCGCCTATTACCCATCCCTCGCAGCTTCATGCCCACCGCTGGCTGCACTTCCTGCCCGTCCGCACAACCTTACAACACGGAGGGGAAAGCTATTTTCTCGATATTGCCGACAGCATTGCCTGCACGCATTTGGCCGCTGTGCGCAGCCTGACCGAAAGCGGTTTCGGTTTGTCTTTGCAGGTGAGCGGCGAAGTGAGGGAGAAAATTGCGCAAGGCCGTCTGAAAAGCGTTTTACCCGAATGGACATTGCCGCCGGTCAGCCTTTATTTGGTAACGCCTTATCGTGTGCAGTCTGCCAAAACCGAAGCCGCCGTGCGCATTTTTACCGAGAGTTTTGCCAAGGAAGGGAATTTATGAACGCGGAAAATTGGTGTGTTTATCTGATTTTGTGCGAAAACGGCGCGTTTTATTGCGGCATCAGCAACCGTCCGCAAGAGCGGTTTGCGGCGCATTTGTCAGGAAAAGGCGCGAAATACACGCGTTTGAACAAGCCTGTCGAGATGCGCATCGTTTCAGACGGCCTGACTAAAAGTGAGGCGCTGAAACGGGAAATCGGGATTAAGAAATTGACAGCGGAGCAGAAGCGGGGCTTGTGGGCTGAAGCTGAAACCTTGGCAAAAGGCTAATGGTATTGGATTAAATCGTAGTCGGAATATGAAAAACTCTATAAACAAGTAGGCCTGCCGGTGTCTTTTGCATGGCCAAGCGGCAAATGTTTATTAACATGATTCAAAAAGGCCGTCTGAAACCTGATTGGGGTTCAGACGGCCTGGTTGGGATGGGGATGACTTTCAGGTTGACGCTATTCATGGAGAAGTCGGTAAAAAGTTGAATTTTAAAAGAAACTTTGAAAATAAGATGAGTAACTGCTTGAACAATAAAATGAAAGTTATTGCGCTTCATGACAAATGGGGTAATTTCTATCCGAGTAGAGAGGTGGTGTCAATATGTTTTTCAGTTTTTGTGACAAAATCTGATTTATACCAATATTTATTATAGTGTAGGTCGAAAGTATTAGTTTCTGTGTTAGAATTTTTGAGCTGTTTATATAAAACAGTGATTTAAATAAAATTAAGGAAAGACAGAACATGAACAAATTACTGATTGCCGTAATGATGATGGCTGGTTTGACAGCTTGTTCCCAAGAGGCTAAACAGGAGACACAAGAGACTGCTCAAGCCGTTGCATCTGAAGTGAAAAACGAAGCCGCTTCTGCTGCCGATGCGACTGCATCTGCTGCTCAAGAAGCTGCCGATAAGGTTGAAGCCGCCGCCAGCAAAGCAGAGGAAGTCACCAAACCTGAAGAAGCCGCCAAGCCCGAAGAGAAAGCCGAAGCACCTGCCGCTGAAGCCAAGCCTGCCGAATCCGCCAAAGTGGACGGCAAAGCCGTTTTTGAAGCGAACTGTAAAGCATGCCACGGCGGCTTGATTCCCGGCGCTCCGGCCGTAGGCAAAAAAGAAGACTGGGCGCCTCGCATTAAACAAGGCAAAGACACCTTGCACAAGCACGCCCTCGAAGGCTTTAATTCCATGCCTGCCAAAGGCGGCAACAGCAGCTTGAGCGACGACGAAGTGAAAGCCGCAGTTGACTACATGGCCAACGAATCTGGCGCTAAATTCTAAATCATGCCGATTGAAACGCACCTTGCCGCAAGGTGCGTTTTTTATGGGCAGGCGGATGAAAGTTGAAATAGGGCCGATAAACGGGCAAAGGCCGTCTGAAACATTTTATTTTGAAGCACAATCGGCTAAAATCAGGCGAATGATTTTATGCAGGAGCAAACCATGAGCAATCAACACGACAACGTAGATGCCGGCGAAATCGCCAAGTTCAGCCAAATCGCCGACAAATGGTGGGATAAAAACGGCGAATTCAAGCCCCTGCATGACATCAACCCCTTGCGCCTCGACTATATCGACGGCTATGCCGGATTGGCAGGCAAACGTGTGTTGGATGTAGGCTGCGGCGGCGGTATTTTGTCCGAAAGCATGGCCAAACGCGGCGCAGAACACGTGACCGGCATCGATATGGCGGAAAAATCCCTGCAAACCGCCGCTGCCCATGCGGCCAGCCAACACGTTGCCAATATCGATTACCGCTGCATCCGCGTCGAAGACCTCGCCGCCGAGCAGCCGCACAGCTTCGATGTGGTAACGTGTATGGAAATGATGGAACACGTTCCCGATCCGGCCGCCATCGTTCAAGCCTGTGCGAAACTGGTCAAACCAGACGGCATGGTGTTTTTCTCCACCATCAACCGCAATCCCAAATCTTATCTGCATCTGATAGTCGGTGCGGAATATCTGTTGAAATTCGTCCCCAAAGGCACGCACGACTGGAAAAAATTCATCACGCCGGCAGAACTCGCGCGCATGTGCCGCCAAGCCGGATTGGATACCGTCGGCAGCAAGGGCATGACCTACAATTTGTTGAGCGGCCGTTATTCCCTGTGCGACTCGACCGAAGTTAACTACATGGTGGCCTGCCGTCCGGCATAAGACTACACGGATAAAATACACGGGCTTGCCCGATATTTGAAACGGTATGTCGAAAGCAGCTCGATGCAAATATCGGTAAGGCAAATCAGGCCGTCTGAAAAGAAAGAAAAAAGGCATGTTTGATACATGCCTTTTTTGTATGTGGGTTGTACCCGTTATTCCGTCCAAGACGAATACGGATGTTTGCTCAAATACGCATTAGTGAATTTTCCGTCTGACGTGATTTCCTTGCCCAACCAAGACGGTTTGGGGAACTCGGTATCTTCAGACGGCAATTCGATTTCCGCCACAATCAAGGGCGCATTGTCGCCGAAATATTCGTCGATTTCATACACAAAGCCTTCAAATTCGACACGATAGCGGTATTTTTCCATTTTAAACGGGCACATATCCGCCATCATCGCTTGCGCGTGAGCCAGAGGAATTTCGTATTCAAATTCGCTGCGCGTCATGTCGGAAATATAGCCTTTCAGGGTCAGCCAGGCTTGCGAACCGATAATCCGCACACGGATGGTGCGCTCTTTTTCCACGCTCAAATAGCCCTGTTGCAATACCAGCGGCTCGCCTGCCGCTTCGCGCCAACTGTCATCCGCCAGCAAAAAGCGGCGTTCAATTTCGACCGTCATGAATTCTTTCCTTATTTACCAAACAGGCCGTCTGAAGATTAAAACGGCTTGAAAACCACCATATAAAGCGCGGCCACCATCATTAAAACGGGGAGTTCGTTGAATACCCGATACCAGCGGTGCGAATACACATTGCTGCCGTTTTGGAAACGGCGCAGCAGCAGGCCGCAATAAAGCTGGTAGGCCAAGAGCAGCAGGCCGCACAATAATTTAACCGCCAGCCAGCCGTTGCCCCACCAATTGTTGACAAAGCCGATGGCCGCGCCGAATATCAGCGTTCCCCAGCCCAAAGGTGACATAAAGCGGTACAGCCGCTGCGACATATCCGTCAGCCGTACATATTCCGCGCTGCCGGGTTCCAATTGCGCCAGATTCACATAAATCCGCGGCAGATAAAACAGTCCTGCAAACCAAGAAATCACAAAAAATATGTGCAACAGCTTAAACCACAAATACATTTCAGACGGCCTCAACACCTAAAACCGTTATTTTATCCGCAATGCGGCCCAGGCCGAAACAAAATAGTCAAAACAATCCGACAGGGTGCGCCGCAACAATGTGTTGCAGGCATGATTTTACCCAAAAGCCAAATTGTAAATTCCGCAATAATATGCACATTGAGATATGCATAATGCAAAAAACTTGCTAGAATCCTATGCTATTTAACTATAAAAGCATTATGGACGGAAAACATGAAACAATTTGAAATCAGCAGCAGCGTCAGAAAAGCGCTTTGCGACTACCTGAATACGCACAATCTAAACCTCAAAGCCGCCATGGACAATGAAACAACCAATGGCGAAGTCGCGGCCATTGTTCACGCAGGATTGCCGACGATGATTCGGAAAATCTATTCTTTGGAAAAAATGAAAACCTTTTTCTGGGCGAAAAAAGATTTGATGATGGAATTTATCAATATGCGTTTGGCCGCCGGCGATAAAAAGGGCAAAAATTGATTTGAGCGATGGGCCGGGGGAGATAGGAGTTTGAAATGCGGACTTCTGTTTTCTCGAAAATTTTGTTAGGGGCAGGGCGCACTCATTGTTCCTAATAAGTTTTGATAACCGAAAGACCGTCTGAAATTCAAATGATAGGGCATGGGAACATGCCCTGTTTTTATGGGCGGCTTCCGCATTGGGAAAATATTGAGCATGGCAACCGCTGCGGCGTTCCGTGCCGGGTGGTTTTATCGGCTGAATGGTTTTATTTGTTTTGCTGAAAATATTGAATTAATTATAAAAAGGCCGTCTGAAACATTTCAGACGGCCTTTAGTGTTGAATCAGCAACCGTTCTGTTTAAAACGGCGGATTTTCAAATCAAGCTGCGTTGTCGAAACCGCTGTGGCGGAGCAGGGCATCCAGGCTTGGTTCGCGGCCGCGGAAGGCTTTGAAGGATTCTGCTGCGCTGCGCGAACCGCCGACGGCCAGCACTTCTTTCCAGAAGCGGCGGCCGGTTTCGGCCACGTCGTCGCTTTCTTCAAACGCTGCGTAAGCGTCTGCGCTCAAAACTTCCGCCCATGCGTAGCTGTAATAGCCTGCGGCGTAGCCGCCGGCGAAGATGTGGCTGAAGCTCAAGGCAAAGCGGTTGTATGCCGGCGGTTGGGTTACGGCGACTTCTTGACGCACTTTGTCCAAGATTTGCGGCCATTCTTTCAGACGGCCTTCATCTTCCTGATGGTAGATTTCCATGTCGAAGAGGGCAAATTCCATTTGACGGACGAGGAACATACCGCGTTGGAAGTTTTTGGCGGCGTGCATTTTGTCGAACAGCTCTTTCGGCAATACCGCGCCGGTTTCTTCGTGCGAGGACATTTGCGCCAATACGTCGTATTCCCAGACGAAGTTTTCCATGAATTGGCTAGGCAGCTCGACCGCGTCCCATTCGACGCCGTTGATGCCGGATACGCCCACTTCGTCAACTTGGGTCAACAAGTGGTGCAGGCCGTGGCCAGTTTCGTGGAAGAGGGTGATGATTTCATCGTGGCTCAAACGCGCTTCTTTGTCGCCTACAGGCGGGGTGAAGTTGCAGACGAGGTAGGCGGTCGGCAGTTGCAGCGTACCGTCGGCGAAACGGCGACGGCTTTTGTAGCCGTCCATCCATGCGCCGCCGCGTTTGCCTTCGCGTGCGTACAAATCCATGTAAACGCCGCCGATGGTTTGGCCGTCTTGTTTCAGCTCGAAATAGCGCACGTCTTTGTGCCAAACGGGGACGGTTTTTTCAGCCAGCTCGATGCCGTAGAGTTTTTTGATTTGGGCAAACAGGCCTGCCAAGACTTTGCTGATAGGGAAGTATTTTTTCACTTCGGCTTCGCTGAAGGCGTATTTGGCTTGGCGCAGTTTTTCGGCGGCGTAGCTCAAATCCCACGATTGCGGGTCTTCGATATTCAGGTTTTCGCACGCAAAGGCCTTGATTTCGGCAAAGTCTTTTTCGGCAAACGGTTTGGCTCGGCGGGCGAGGTCGTGCAGGAAGTTTAAAACCTGTTCGGGCGTGTCGGCCATTTTGGTTGCCAGCGACAGCTCGGCGTAGTTTTTGAAACCGAGCAGTTTGGCGGTTTTCAATGCGTTTTCGAGGGTGCGGTCGATGTTGGCCGTATTGTCGAATTTGCCGTCGTCGGACAATTCGCTGGCACGGGTAACGTAGGCGCGGTAGATTTGTTCGCGCAGTTCGCGGTTGTCGGCGTATTGGATGACGGCGAGGTAGTGCGGAATTTGCAGGCCGATTTTGTAGCCTGTTTTGCCTTCGCTTTGCGCGGCGGCGGCAAACATGGCGAGGGAGTCTTCGGGAATGCCGGCAAGCGGCGCGGCATCGTCAAAGTAAATGCCGAAAGCGTCGGTTGCGTCTTGGATGTTTTGTGCGAATTTGGCACCCAGTTGCGCGCCTTCGGTTTGCAGTTGCGCCAGTTCTGCCTGCTGTTCGGGCGGCAATTCGGCACCGCTGAGGACGAAATCGCGCAAGTCGTGGTTGAGCTTGGTTTGCTGCGCCGGGGAGAGGGTGTCGAATTCGGCAGAGTTTTTGATGATTTTAAAGCGGTTGTACAACTCGATGTCTTGACCGATTTCGGTGAAGAAGATGGTGATTTCTGGCATCAATTCGTTGTATACGGCACGCAATTCGGGCGTATCGACCACGGAGTTGAGATGGGAAACCACGCTCCAAATGCGGCCGACGCGTTCGGTAATGTCGGTCAGTTTTTCGACAGTGTTGGCCCAGTCGGTGTGCGTTTGTGCTTTGATGGCGGCGATTTGTTCGCGCGCTTCGGCAATGGCGGTTTGCAGGGCGGGTTTGATGTCTTCGGTTTTGATTTGGTCGAAACGGGGTTCTTCGCCCAAGTGGAGCAGGACGTTGTCGCTCATATGGTTTCTCCTGAATAAGATGGTTTCAGACGGCCTTTAGGCCGTCTGAAAAGAAAACGATAGGCGTTATATGGTGGCAGACAGGCAGAATTAAAGTGTTTTGCCTGCCTGTCGGCCAACCTTATTCCGGACCGCGCGGATTGGCGTGCAACGGGGCGGCCAGTTCGAGGCGCATGGTGGTGCCTTCGGGGGCGTAAACCGCATTGGCAACATTGGTTTGCAGGGATTCGGCAAACGAGCCGTGATACACTTTTGCGCCTTGGTGGGTCAGGTTGGATTGTACATCGACGTACACTTCGCCGCCGATTTGTCGCCAGAGGTGGCAGAAGGTGTAGTCTTCGGACAGGTAGCGTTTGCTTTCGGGATCGACCATGCAGTCGAAGAAGCGGTAGTGCAGGCCTTTGTTTTCCGGGCTGTAGTCGCTGTCGGAGACGTAGTTCAACTCGGGATAAGCCTCTATCATTTTTTCAAATACGCTGCGCTTGATGACCATGAAGCCGGTTGGTGCGTCATGAACCTTCATAAAGCCTTCTTCATCGACTTTCAGGACGATTTCGCCGTTTTTATTTTTGTCGTTGGTGTTGACGGTGTAAGAAGTGTACATACGTTCGAAATCGGCTTGGGTCATGCCGGCAGGAAGGCCTGCTTGGGGCCAGTTTTCGCGTTTGAGCGGATAAACGCCGGCCACAACGTCTTTATCGGCCAAGAGCAGGCGGTAGAATGAATCGGGAGAGAAGCCGATGTCGGAGTCAATCCAGAATAAATGCGTCCATTCTTTGTTTTCCAAAAATTTGGCCACGCAGTTGTTGCGCGCGCGCGTAATCAGGCTTTCGCCGCGCTGCATCATTACTTGCAGCGGCAGGCCGAGGGAGGCGTTGGTGTGGACGATGTTCAGAAGCGAGAGGGTGTAGTTGTGGAAATATTTGCCGTCATGGCTGGGGGTCATAATGACGGGGTACATTTCGGCAAGGGCTGATTCGGGCAACATGACTTTTCCTTATTGTTGATTGTGAACTTTATTATTGTAAGGGATTTGATTGTATCAATAAACACACCGTACTATTTTGTTTGGTTGATCAGTCGGTATTGCGTGCGCAAAAATTCGTCTAAGACGGCCTGTTGTATTTCCAGCCGTTTGGAAACGGGGGATGCGAAGCGTACGATAATGTGGTACACCTTGTCATCGTGCGGCACGCGGGACACGCGCGGCTGGGCGGCGGGGGTAATAAAGAGTTTTTGCGCTTGGACGTTTTCCAAATATTGTTGGATAACGGGAACATAGGCCGCGCACAACGGCTCAAGCACATCTTTCAGACGGCCTATGATTTCGTCCGAATCCAAATGAATCGGCACGGGGATTTCCACCGTATGAATCACATAATTGCCCAAAATATTGTCGCGGCGCACGGTATGGCTCAAAAGCAGGCTGTTGGGAAACGAGAGCGTTTTGCCGGAAAGCTGGCCGATCAACGGATTAGGGCCGATTTGCATCATCAGCGTGTTCAGCATATTGATATCGACCACCCGTCCGCGCAGGCCGTTGATTTCGATGTAGTCGCCGATGGAGTATTGTTTGGTTACCGAGCGCAGGATGCTGCCGGACAAACACATAATCAGCTCTTTGGTTGCCACCACAATCGCCGCGGCCACTGCAAACATCGACAAGGCCAAAGTTTGAATCTGCGCCGCCCAAATCATCGCCAGCCCGAGCAGGATCAGCAACATGGTTACGTTGCGGCTGAACACCAGCGAGCGGCGTTTGTTTTCAATGCTCAAATCCGGATGGCTGCGAAAATGCGCCGAGAGCAAAATGCTGCGCCCGGCAATAACGGCCACAATCATCAATACCGACATCAATGCCGATTTGATGATTTCTTCACTGACAGGCAAAGCGTTCAGCCATTCATGCATGGTGTTCCACATAATCCTGTTTCCTTTCCCTTCTTAGGCCGTCTGAAAACCCACGCGTTCAAAAATTTCTGCCGCACACGCTTCCGATACCGCAAACAAAGTCGCCACGCTGCCCAAAGCCCGTTGCGCCGCCGCACTCAAATCGTCACGGCACACTTCGCCCAGCCACTCAACCGGCCGCACCAGCGACATTTTTTCATCGTCCCATTGCGGACAATGCACCGCGCCGCCCGTAATCCTGCCGACCCGATAACGGCGCAGGGCAGGCGAGTAGGTCAGTACGGCATCTCCATCGGCCAACTCGTTGACAAACCGCCACATCTGAGCCGCACCCGATTGCGCCGTTCTCAACTTCACATCCGGCACGGCCGAACGGTAAATATCCGTCAGCTCCTCACGGCCAAAACCCTTGGCCGCCGCTTCGGCCAGCATGGGCCAGGCCAATGCCGCCACACCGCGTTCAAAAAATACATCATAAAGCGCACCTTGCGTGCTGCGAACCATATAAAGTCTGGCTTGTTTTCCCATTGCAGTACCTGTTTGTTTGAAGGATTTATCCCTTGGTTTCAATATTACCCGTTACGGCTGAAAAATTCGATATTCAGCATAGGCGGAAAGGGTTAAATTACCCGCTGAAAATAAATGAATGATAAATAAAAGGCCGTCTGAAAAACAAAATAGGCTGATATATCAATAGATGATATATCGTAACAATATATTAATAACTGTAAATTTTTTTACGTTTGTATCAAAAAAAGATAAGATGAAAAAATCAATCGAGAAAGATTGCTATTCACTGAACATTAGGAGAGAAAAATGACCTGTAAAACCCACGAACATCATGACCACGTTCACGGCGCAAACTGCGGCCACACTGCCATCAAACACGAAGGCCACGTCGATTATCTGCACGACGGCCACCTGCACCATGAGCACAACGGCCACTACGACGAGCATGCCCTGAGCGTCAATGAAACCAATCCTGACGGCTGCCATCCGGTTGACACCTGCCACGGCCACGTTCACGGTGAAGGTTGCGGCCACGAAGCCGTACCGCACGGCGATCATGTCGACTACATCGTCAACGGCCGCCTGCATCACCAACACGGCGACCACTGCGACGACCACGGCCCGGTTGAAATCGTTAAATAAAACTGTTTTTCAGACGGCCTTTGATATGGGGCATCTGTAGGGAAAGGGGGTGTATTTTCACCCCTTTTGCTTGGTTTTCCCTAAATTTCAAACTGCTGCGGCTTACCGCCGCAAAATCTGTACTGAACCAATGTATTTACTGGGTGCTTGGCATTGTTTCGGCATTGTCGCTCCTCTTTGTTGTTGGCTATCTTTCCTTATTAGTCAAATGCTTTTTGCAATAAACTTTTCAGATGATTGCTCTATTCAATAAGGCCGTCTAAAAAGGGATAAGTTTTATTGGCAGAAAAAGCCGTTTGGGTAAAGCGGTTTTCTGTATGAACGAAGCCGTCTTTCAGACGGTTTTTTTATTTCTGTATAATGGTTAGGCCTTCAGTAAATCTTATTGATTTTATGATACAATTTCGCCTCGTTTTTATTAACGGTAGGACTTTTGCAACGTGGACTGGATGAACAATCTATTTTTGCTCGGCGGGGCGTTATTGTTTTTAAGCGTGGTTTCGACCACTTTGTCGGCAAGGCTGGGGATGCCGCTTTTGTTGGTGTTTCTGGCGGTTGGAATGTTGGCGGGTGAGGACGGTATCGGGCGCATCGATTTTGACAATTTCGTTTTGGCCAACGTCATCAGCCAGCTTGCGTTAGCCGTCATTTTGCTTGACGGCGGGTTGCGGACCCAGCTTTCAAGTTTCCGAATTGCATTGAAGCCTTCTGCGGTATTGGCGACATGGGGCGTGTTTGCCACCGTGTTGCCTTTGGGCTTGTTCGCCACATTTTATTTGGGTTTGGATTGGAAATTCGGTGTACTGATGGCGGCGATTGTCGGCTCAACCGATGCGGGGGCCGTGTTCAGTCTGCTGCGCCACAGCGGCGTGCGCCTAAATGACAGGGTACAGGCGACTTTGGAAATCGAATCCGGTGCGAACGATCCGATGGCGATTTTTTTAGTTACCGCCCTGATTACCATGATTACCAACCCCGAACAATCAGGTGTGTTGGCGTTTTTATGGATGCTGCTGCTCCAAATCGGCTTCGGCCTGCTGATGGGGTGGGCGGGCGGAATGGTGTTGGCGAAACTCGTACGTCGTCTGAACCTTGCGGAAGGATTGTACGCGCTGATGATTGTGTCAGGCGGCCTGTGGGTATTCGCATTTACCAATACCATCGGCGGCAGCGGCTTCTTGGCGGTTTATCTGGCGGGGATTATCGTCGGCAACCAGCATACCCGCGCAACCGAACACGTTTGGCGTGTGATGGACGGCCTGGCGTGGCTGGCGCAGGCGACTTTGTTCGTCGTACTGGGTTTGTTGGTAACGCCCAGCAGCGTTTGGGAAAAAAGCGTCGATGCCTTGGTTATCGCCGTATTCCTCATGCTGGTCGCCCGTCCGCTTGCCGTTTTCAGCGGCTTGTGGAAATTTGGATACAGTGTGCGTGAAAAAGCCTACATCAGTTGGCTCGGGTTGCGCGGCGCAGTACCGATTTCTTTGGCGATGATGCCTTTGGTCATGGGCGTGCCGAATTCTGAACTGTTGTTCAATGTCGCCTTTGCCGTCGTCGTACTTTCCCTGCTGATTCAAGGAACGACGATACCCGTCATGGCGCGTCTGCTCAAGGTCGCCATGCCGCCCAAACCCGAGCCGGAAGGAATGCACGACATTTGGCTGTCGGAACGCGAAGCCGTGGCTTTGTTTTCTTTTAAGGTAACGAAGGAATCTGAGGCGGAAGGCAAGCATCCCGATGCCGTCGCCCCCATTTCGGAGTCGTTTGACTTGCGCTGTTTCGCGCTGATACGTGACGGGCGGAAAATCGAAATGCAGAATGATACGGTTTTGAGGGAAGGCGATACGGCTTGGTATATCCTGCCTGACAGCCAAGTGGACAAAATGGCGAAATACTTCAGTGAAACCGGGCAGAATGTGCGCGAAAATTTTGATTTCTTCGGCGAATTTGCCGTCGACCCGTATGCCAATACCGGCGATTTGGCAGCGGCGTACGGGTTGAAGCTGGAAGACGGCGAAGCCGGTATGAGCCTGCTCGAATGGTTTCAATCCAGAGGAGGCAGCGCGCAGCCCGTCGAGGGCGACCGCATTGTCGTTGACGGGTTTTCATTGACGGTTAAAGAAACCGATCAGAACGGTGTCGTGAAGAGTATGGGGTTGAAAGTACCGCGTCGGGAAAGCTAGGCTATGTCGTGATTTCTACACAAAAAACCAAACGACGACAGATTTTCTGTATATTGGTGCTTGCAACATTTATTGCAGTGATGGTATAGCCTTATGTTTGGGTACAATATTTTGATTTAGGAATGAATACGCCGGATAGAATTTGTTAAAACTACAGGGTATTTATTTTATGGCAATACTTTCATTCTAGAAAAATCATAAAGGAAAATAGCTTTTGTAATGAAATTGAAAAAGGCCGTCTGAACGTATGGTTTCAGACGGCCTTTAGTGTTACCAATTCACGCGGACTGCCCTGCTGCCGAGCAATGTTTCCAGTTCTTCAAACAAAGCGGTGCTTGGCGTTACCATCCATTTGGGCGCAATTTTCAATTTGCCCGATGCTTTGCCGTTGCTGTACGACAGTTGCAGCGGGATGTGCGCCGTATCGGGCAGGCGGTGGGCGGTGAGGATGGCGGCGAGGCGTTCGATGTCGTGGCCGGGGGAGAGGGCGAGGCTGAGGCTGCGGGCGTAGCGTTCGCGCGCCATTTGCAGGGTCATGACTTGGTTTGCCATGATGCGCAGACCGTCGCCACCGCCGTAGTCGTCGCGGCTGACTTTGGATTCGATAATCAGCACTTGGTCGGACTTGAGGTAGTCGGCGCAGTTTTCCAGCGTCTGGCCGCTGACCATGATTTCAATTTGTCCGCTCAAATCTTCGAGGCTGACGAAGGCGATTTTGCCGCGCTTGCCCATCATGGTGCGCACGGCGGTCACGAATCCGGCGAGGCGCACGCTGTCTTGCGGTTTCAGACGGCCTAATTTGGTCGGGGCGATTTGGCGGACTTCTTGGGCATACGGGCCGAACGGGTGGCCGGACAAGTAAAAGCCGATGACGGTTTTCTCTTCGGCGAGTTTTTCCGATTCGCTCCACATGGGCGCGTCGATGAGCTGCACCGGTTCGATGGCGTCTTCCATCATGTCAAACAGCCCGCCCTGATTGGCGTTGGCGGCTTTTTGGTCGGCGTTGTTCATGGCGAGGTCGATGTTTGCCAAGAGCATGGCGCGGTTGGGTTCGATGCTGTCAAACGCGCCGCCGCGTATCAGGGCTTCGAGGGTGCGGCGGTTCATGTGTTCTTTGCCGACGCGCTCGCAGAAGTCCAACAGGCCGGTAAACTTGCCGCCGCTTTGCCGCGCGGCGATGATGGATTCGACGGCGGCTTCGCCCGTGCCTTTAATCGCGCCGAGTGCGTAGCGGATTTTCATGTTCGGATACGGCGTGAAGCGGTAGTCGGATTCGTTGATGTCGGGCGGCAGGAACTCGATGCCGTTGGCGCGGCAGTCGTCGTAGAAATGTTTGAGCTGGTCGGTGTTGTCCAATTCAGACGACATGGTCGCCGCCATAAATTCGGCGGGGTAATGGGCTTTGAGCCATGCGGTCTGGTAGGAAATCAGGGCGTAGGCGGCGGCGTGGGATTTGTTGAAACCGTAGCCGGCGAATTTTTCCATGTAGTTGAAGATTTCGTCGGATTTTTCGCGCGAAATGCCTTGTTTTGCCGCGCCTTCGGCGAAGATTTCGCGGTGTTTCACCATTTCTTCGGGCTTTTTCTTACCCATGGCACGACGCAGCAAGTCCGCACCGCCGAGCGAGTAGCCGCCGATAATCTGCGCCGCCTGCATCACTTGTTCCTGATACACCATAATCCCATAGGTCGGCGCGAGGATGCCTTCGAGCAGCGGGTGGATGTATTGGAATTCCTGCCCCTTCATACGCGCGACGAAGTCGGGGATGTTGTCCATCGGGCCGGGGCGGTAGAGCGATACGAAGGCGATGAGTTCTTCAAACTTGGTGGTGTGCGCCGTTTTCAGCATTTTTTTCATGCCGGTCGACTCGAACTGGAACACGGCGGTGGTGTTCGCATCGCGGAAGATTTGGTAGGCGGCCTGGTCGTCAAGCGGAATCTTGCCGACATCGACGATATCGCCGGTGGTGGTTTTGATGTTGTTCTGCGCCATTTCGATAATGGTCAGGTTGCGCAGACCCAAAAAGTCGAATTTCACCAAACCCACGTCTTCCACGTCGCCCTTGTCGTACATGGATACGGGCGAGGCGGATTCATCCGCCTGATACACGGGGCTGTAATCGGAAATCTTGCCCGGCGCAATCAACACGCCGCCTGCGTGCATACCCAAACCGCGCGTCAGGTCTTCCAGCTTTTTCGCCAGCGTAATCAGTTCGTCCGCTTCTTCCGCTTCGATTAATTCCTGAATCTGCGGCTCGGCCTCCATGGCTTTTTCCAAACTCAGGGGTTTGTTGGCTTCCAACGGAATCAGCTTCGACAGTTTGTCGCACAGCATAAACGGCAGTTCCAGCACGCGTCCGACGTCGCGAATCACTGCTTTGGACGACATCGTGCCGAAGGTAACAATCTGGCTTACCGCATCCGCGCCGTATTTTTCGCGCACATATTCAATCACGCGGCCGCGGTTTGCCTGACAGAAGTCGACGTCAAAGTCGGGCATGGAAACGCGTTCGGGGTTTAAGAAACGTTCGAACAGCAGCGCATATTTGAGCGGATCAAGGTCGGTAATCTTCAATGAATACGCCACCAGCGAGCCTGCGCCCGAACCGCGTCCCGGCCCGACCGGGCAGCCGTGCGTTTTCGCCCAGTTGATAAAGTCTTGTACGATAAGGAAATAGCCGGGGAATTTCATCTGGATGATGATGTTCAGCTCAAAATCCAGCCGTTCCTGATATTCCGGCATTTTTGCCGCACGCTCTGCCTCGTCGGGATAAAGCTGAACCATGCGTTCCTGCAAACCTTCGTTGGACAGTTTCACCAAATAATCGTCCAGCGACAGGCCGTCCGGAGTCGGGAAGAGCGGCAGGAAGTTTTTGCCCAATGTGATGTGCAAATTGCAGCGTTTGGCGATTTCCACCGTGTTTTCCAAGGCTTCGGGCAAGTCGGCGAAACGCTCCAGCATCGTTTCCGGCGGAATGAAAAACTGGCTTGGCGTGAAATCGCGCGGACGTTTTTTGTCCGTCAATACCCAGCCGCCTGCGATACACACCCTCGCCTCGTGCGCGTTGAAATCGTCGCGGTTCATAAACTGTGTCGGATGCGTCGCCACCACCGGCAAACCCAACTCCTCCGCCAGCTTCACGCTGCCCGAAACGCAAGCCTCCCATTCAGGGCGTTCGGGCAGGCGTTGCAGCTCTAAATAAAATGCATCAGGAAACCACGCCGCATACTTCAACGCCGCCGCACGTGCCGCGTCTTCATTGCTGTTTAAGAGATTCACGCCCACTTCGCCGTAATGCGCGCCGCTCAAACAAATCAAGCCGCTGTTGTCGCCGTTTTCCAGCCATTCGGGATTGAGTTCCGCATGATGGACATTGCGGTCTTTGCCGACATAAGCCGCCGTCAAAAGCTCGCTCAAGCGCAGATAGCCCGCATCGTTGCGGATAATCAGCATGGCGCGGAACGGCTTGTCGGGCGCATTCGGATTGCCTATCCATACATCTGCCGCCCCGATGGGCTTAATCCCTGCGCCGCGGCAGGCTTTATAGAATTTCACTAAGCCGAATTCGTTCATCAAATCGCTGATGCACAAAGCAGGCAAACCGTATTCCTGCGCTTTGGCAATCAGTTTTTTAATCCGCACCATACCGTCGGTAATCGAGAATTCGGTATGCAGGCGCAGGGGGATATAGGTCGGCTCGGTCATGGCAAAATCGGCGAAAAAAGAAAAGCTGTATTGTAGCAGGGTTGACAAAGGCCGTCTGAAACACTCATTTCAGACGGCCTTTTATTTATTCACATTATTTCAATTTCGCTTTGAAGAACTGCTCGAATTTATCAAACGGAATTTTATTCGTGCTGTTGTCGTATAAATCCGTGTGTGTTGCACCTGGTACGATGTACAGCTCTTTATCTTTGCTACCTAATGCTTTGTAAGCATCTTCACCGAAGTAACGGCTGTGAGCAATTTCACCGTGAACCACTAAAGCTGGCGCTTTCAATTCTGCCGCATATTTCAAAATTGGCATATTAATCAGCGGTAACATACCCGTTACAGTCCAAGACGCATCAGGGTTTGAGTTTACGCTACGAGGGTGGTAGCCGCGTTCGGTACGGTAGAAGTTGGCGTATTCTTTAACGAATTTAGGGGTTTCCGCCGTGAAATCTTTTTTCGGATCAAGGTTGATGGGTGGTAACAAGTCAGCATAACCGTTTTTTGATGTTTCCCAACGTGCGTTGCTCATATCCAATTTCATTTTATAACGTGCATCAGCACTTTGCGCAGGTGCGCGGTCGTATGAACCATCAGCATTCGCTTGCATTTTGATTTCATAGCCGTTTGCTGTAACACGGGTCATATCGTACATCGTACTGGCTGCTACGGCTTTGATGCGAGGGTCTGATACCGCTGCATTCAAGGCAAATCCTCCCCAGCCGCATACGCCTAAAATCCCGATTTCATCACGATTAACATTATCTAAAGAGCCTAAAAAATCTACCGCTGCTGAGAAGTCTTCAGTGTTGATTTCAGGTGATGGTACATTGCGTGGTGTGCCTGAACTTTCGCCAGTGTATGAGCCGTCAAAGGCAATAGTAACGAAACCACGTTCAGCTAACGTTTGGGCATAAAGACCAGATGTTTGCTCTTTTACCGCACCAAATGGACCGCTTACTGCAATAGCAGGTAATTTACCTTTGGCGTTTTTCGGTACATATAAATCACCAACCAAAGTCAAACCGTAGCGGTTTTTAAAGGTCACTTTGCGATGATCTACTTTATCGGATTTAGGGAAAATTTTGTCCCATTCTTGTGTTAATTGAATCGTTTGAGCCGGTACTTCAACGGCTGTGGCATTTTGTGGTAATGCGCCCATGGCGTTTCCTCCTAATAATGTTGAACCTAAAACTGCTACAAGTGCGGTTGTTTTGAAAAATGTTTTTTTGCCCATGTGTTCTCCTTTAATTTGAGAGTGATTGTTTCGTTGATGTGGGCATTATAGGAATTGAACTATTTTCAGTAAATTTATAAAATACAAATTTATAATTTCTAAAAATGGAATAATTAACTGTATGAAAAATCGCTTTGAAAGCCTAAAAATTTTTTGCTCGCTGGCGGAAACCTTACAATTTAAAGAAACCGCCAATCGCTTAGCTGTTTCACCACCCGTGATTACACGAATCATTGCTGAATTGGAAGATTATTTAGGCGAGCCGCTTTTTCAACGTAATACTAGACAGGTTAGGCTGACCGATTTTGGTGAGCAATTTTTACCTGAGGCGCAAGCTTTATTGGCACAAAGCGAACGCTTATTTATATCCAGAAAACAACGTCAAGAAAATGACATGACAGGTTTGGTACGCATTACTGTGCCGAGCTGGCGAATTAATGATAGTGTTCTGTCGCAATTACTGACCGCACTTTCGCCTTATCCTGAGCTGATTATTGATTGGCGTGACGATATGAGCAAACTTGATACCGTAACGCACCGTGTTGACATCGGTCTGCGCATTGGTTTACAACCAGATGAAAATTTTATTGTTAAAAAAATCACGGACATTGGCGATATATTAGTTGCCTCACCGGAGCTCATAGCACAACTAGGCAAACCTACTTCATTAGATGATTTGGCAGAACGCTATCCTTTTGCCGGACAAATCAACCTCAGCACAGGGAGAGCATGGCATTTCCCGATTAACAGTGAGCAAGTCTTGCCCCCCCGCCGTATTAATTTTTTAAGTACAGATGTATACAGCTATTTACAGGCTGTATTGCAAGGAAAATCAGCAGGAATGTTGAGTGATTTCTTGTGTGAGCCTTATCTAAAATCAGGACAGCTTGTTCGTTTATTTCCTGAAGTGGAGATTCAAAAATGGCAACTGTTTTTATACCGCCCATACGAAACTGTTACACCACCAAGGGTATTGAAAGTCTTTGAAATACTGGAAGGAATTTTGAAAAAGGAATTTGAGAGATAGCCAAGCGTGAGGATTTTGCAAAGCTCTTGGGTTTATCAGAATGAATAAAACAGGAGGAGGATTTTCTTTCAGACGGCCATGTTAAAATATCGCCATCATTAAAAAGGATTGAATTATGGAAGCCACTGTCTATCTTGAAGACAACGAATACATCGCTTTGTGCGACCTGTTGAAACTGGCCGGTCTTGCCGAAAGTGGCGGACAGGCAAAAGCGTTTATTGCCGAAGGGCTGGTGTTGCGCAACGGCGAAACCGAAACCCGTAAAACCGCCAAAATCCGTGGCGGCGAAGTGATTGAGTTTGACGGTGCGCGCTTGGAAATCGCCGATGGATACGACCCTGAAGAATAAGGCCGAAGCCATTTTGGGCGAGCCGATTTTAGATGAACCTGTCCGCCCCGAGTCGTGGGAGTGTTGCGGCAGCGAGTGCGGCGATGCCTGTATTCAGACAATGTATTGGGCGGAAAAAGCCCGATATGATGCGCAACGGCGGAAGTTGAAAGAATCAGGTTGGGTAGACGGCGAAGATGGTGCAAAGGCCGTCTGAAAAATGGTTTGGTTGAATAGAAACCGCATATCTTTGAGAATCTTACTGATATATCGTTATGGCGTTTTGAGTTTGCGATAAGAAAAAACGCAATAAAAAAGGGGATGCGCATACATACCCTTTGAAAGTCAGATAGAAAACGGCATGATAGAAAAACAAATGACGGAATAAGATTTGCGGTTGGTCAATTCATCTTATTCCGTCTTGTTTTACAATCACTCAGGCGATGTTTCGCCTGCAAAATTCTCGATTTCTTCGCGATGCGCGTCAAACCATGAGCCGACCACTTGATTGACTTCGTCCATGCCTTGTTTTTTCAAGCTGGAAAACAGTTGAACGCTGATTTTTTGGCGGTCGGTGTAGGGTTTGAGTGATTTTTTTACCGCCGCCAAAGTTTTAATCTGGTCGTTTTTAGACAGCTTGTCTGCTTTTGACAGCAGGATATGCACAGGACGGCCGGTAATGTGGAAAAAGTCCAGCATTTGAATGTCTAAAGCCTTGAGCGGATGGCGCGAGTCCATAATCAGAATCAGGCCGATCAGCTGGCGGCGTTGTTGCAGGTAGTCGCCCAAGAGTTTGACCCAGTGCGCACGGATGGCCTCCGGTACTTGCGCGTAGCCGTAGCCGGGCAAGTCAACCATGAAGTTGCCGTTTTCCAGCTCAAAGAAATTGATGTGTTGGGTGCGGCCCGGTGTTTTGGAAACGTAGGCTAGGCGCACGTGATTGGTTAAGGTATTGATGGCGCTGGATTTGCCGGCATTGCTTCGGCCGACAAAGGCAATCTCGGCCGGCGTGTCGGGCAGGTCTTTCAGATGGTTGACCGTTGTAAAGAATTTGGCGTTTTGAAAAAGGTTCATCAGTATTCCCTTGCATGGAAACAAAACTGCAACATCATAATTTGTATCGGGCATTTATGTTGCAGCAGTTTGGTAATTTGAGTAGTAATTTAATGTAAACTTGGTATAGAATAGCACGTTTATAGAATTATCGGTTTTAATCGGGAAAATTCCCCGGTATTTGAGTATAAAAAAGGCATTGACGCGGTACGCAATGCTGTAATCAGGAGCACTCCATGAAACGATTGACTTTATTGGCCTTGGTATTGGCTGCCGGTGCGGTTTCCGCTGCCCCTAAAGCAGATGCTGAAAAAGGCAAACAGGTAGCGACTACTATCTGTGCGGCGTGTCACGCAGCCGATGGTAACAGCGGTATCGCAACTTATCCTAAACTGGCAGGTCAGGCTGCGGCCTACGTCTACGGCCAAACCATGGCCATCAAAGACGGTACCCGTACCCACGGTGCTGCCGGCGTGATGAAACCGATGGTGATGAACTTGTCCGAACAAGACATCCGCGACGCTGCCGCCTACTACGCCAAACAACAAGGTAAACCGGGCGAAGCCAATCCTAAAGAAAACCCGGAGCTGGGCGCGAAAATCTATCGCGGCGGCCTGAGCGCTAAAAAACTGCCGGCATGTATGTCTTGCCACGGTCCTAGCGGCGCAGGTATCCCTGGCGGCGGTACTGAAATCCAAGCCTATCCTCGTCTGGGCGGCCAACACAAAGCTTACGTTGTCGAGCAAATGAAAGCTTACCAATCCGGCCAACGTAAAAACGCCATCATGGCCGATATTGCCAACCGCCTGAGCGAAGAAGAGTTGAACGCAGTAGCCAACTTTATTCAAGGTTTGCACTAAATTTCGTTCTGAAACGAGTTTATTGATACAGGCCGTCTGAAAACCCTTCAGACGGCCTTAGCCAATATAAACCGATAAGCCTGATTGGTTTTTTCAAATAGCGACGGCAAGATTTTTACTGCAATATGCAGTATTCTTCCTTTCGCATCACACGTCATTGCAGTCCGTTCCATCAATCGGGTTGCCCCAAGCCGACATTTGAGACATGAGTAAATCTTCTTCATCCGTCCCACTCATCCGCAGACCGTGGTTTGCCTTTTTCAGCTCCATGCGTTTTGCCGTCGCCCTGCTCAGCCTGTTGGGCGTGGCTTCGATTATCGGTACGGTCTTGCAGCAAAACCAGCCGCAAGTCGATTATTTGGTGAAATTCGGCCCGTTTTGGTCGCAGATTTTCGGCTTTTTGGGCCTGTACGACGTGTACGCCTCGGCGTGGTTCGTTGTCATCATGATGTTTTTGGTGATTTCCACCGGATTGTGCCTGATTCGCAATGTTCCGCCGTTTTTGCGTGAGATTCGTTCCTTCCGTGAAAACGCCAAGGAAAAATCACTGGCGGCAATGCGCCATTCCATCGTTTTAGACGGACAGGTAACGCCCGAAGTTGCGCAACGTTATTTGGAAGTGCAGGGCTACGGCTGCAAAACCGTTACGCGTGAAGACGGTTCGGTTTTGGTGGCGGCGAAAAAAGGCGCGATGAACAAATGGGGCTATATCTTTGCCCATGCCGCGCTGATTGTGATTTGTTTGGGTGGTTTGATAGACAGCAACATCCTGCTGAAAATCGGTATGCTCACCGGCCGGGTTGTGCCGGACAATACGGCGGTTTACGCCAAAGACTTTAAGCCCGAAAGCGTGTTGGGCGCGTCCAATTTGTCGTTTAGGGGCAATGTCAATATTTCGGAAGGGCAGAGCGCGGACGTGGTGTTTCTGAATGCGGATAACGGCATGCTGGTGCAAGACCTGCCGTTTTCGGTCAAATTGAAGAAATTCCATATCGACTTTTACGATACCGGTATGCCGCGCGATTTTGCCAGCGACTTGGAAGTCACGGACAAGGCAACCGGCAAAGTCAGCGAACATACCATCCGCGTCAATCATCCTTTGACGCTGCACGGTATTACGGTTTATCAGGCAAGTTTCGCCGACGGCGGCTCGGACTTGACGTTTAAAGCGTGGAATCTGGCTGATGCCGACCGTGCTCCGGTCAAACTCAAAGCAACTTCCATGCGCGAGTTTCCGCTGGATTTGGGCAAGACTTCTTATAAGCTGGAATTTGACCAGTTTACTTCGATGAACGTCGAAGACATGAGCGAGCCGTCTGAAAAAGAGCAAAACTTAAAATCCGCCATCAACGATGTTCGTTCCGTCCGTCAAGAAGGCAAAAAATACACCAATATCGGCCCGTCTATCGTTTACCGCATCCGCGACAAAGCGGGGCAGGCGGTCGAATATAAAAACTATATGTTGCCGCTGAAACAAGATGAAGACTATTTCTTCATTACCGGCACGCGCAGCGGCTTGGCGCAGCAATACCGCTGGTTGCGCATTCCGATGGATAAAAACGGCCAAATCGATACCTTTATGGCTTTGCGCCAATATCTGAAAGATGATGCGGCACGCCGTAAAACCGTTGCCAATGCCGTCAAAGGCGCCCCCGCCGAAATCCGCGAACAATTCATGGCGGCGGCGGAAAACACCTTGTCGATTTTTGCCAAAGGCGGCTATTTGGCTTTGGACAAATTTGTTACCACCAATATTCCCAAAGACCAGCAGGAAAAAATGCAGGGCTATTTCTACGAGATGCTCTATGGCGTGATGAATGCCGCTTTGGAAGACACGATCAGTACATACAACCTGCCGGCTTGGCCGCAAGACGAAAAGCGCAACCGCTTCCTGCTGCATGCAATGGATGCGTACACCGGTTTGACCGAGTATCCTGCGCCGATGTTGCTGCAATTGGACGGCTATTCCGAAGTGCGCTCTTCCGGATTGCAGATGACCCGTTCGCCGGGCGCATTCTTGGTGTATCTGGGTTCGGTATTGCTGGTGTTGGGTACGGTGTTTATGTTCTATATTCGTGAAAAACGCGCTTGGCTGCTGTTTTCAGACGGCCGTATCCGTTTTGCCATGTCTTCCAGCCGCAACGAACGCGACTTGCAGAAAGAATTTCCGCAACACACACGGCAATTGCAGCAGCTTGCCAAGGATTTGAACCATGAATAACAAACATCAGGCCTTGCCCGAGCATGAGCTTCTGACACACAAATCATTTATCCGAAACCTCAACCTCTTCGACTGGGCATTCGCACTGCTGATTGCCATCGGTGCGTTTATTGCCCAAACCCAGGCCGGTCTGCACATGGACATCTACGAAATGGTGATTTTGTGGGCGAGTGCCGGTATTGCCGTTTTTCTGGGTTGGTTTTTCAAACCGATGCGCTGGTTTATCCCTGTGGGCGTGTGCCTGGCGTATTTGGCCGTTGATTTGTATGGCGGCGATATCAAACGCGCAGACGGCTTCCTGCTCAAATACCTGTTAAGCAGCCAGTCGGCGATTATGTGGCAATGCGCGTTTGTGTTCTTTGCCTTGTTTGCCTATATCGTCGGCGCGATAGCGGCGGTGCGCAAGAATGTGCCGACCAATACGCTTTTGGGCATGGGGAGCGTGTTTGCGTGGGTTTCCGCGATGGCGGGCTTTGTCGGCCTGCTGGTACGCTGGCATGAAAGCTATCTGTTGCGTCCCGATGCCGGCCATATTCCGGTTTCCAACCTTTACGAAGTATTCATCTTGTTCTTGGTCATTACGGCACTGATGTACCTCTATTACGAAGGCCGTTTTGCCGTACAAAAACTGGGCGGATTTGTCTTCAGCTTTATGGCGGTCGTAGTCGGATTTGTCTTGTGGTACAGCGTTTCGCGCGAGGCACATACCATTCAGCCGCTGATTCCTGCTTTGCAGTCTTGGTGGATGAAAATCCACGTTCCGGCCAACTTTATCGGCTACGGCGCATTCTGTATCGCCGCCATGCTGGGTATTGCCGAACTTTTGGCGCTCAGAAAAGAAGATGCGGGCAAAAAATCATGGCTGCCGCAATCTCAAGTCATTGAAGAAGTCATGTACAAAGCGATTGCCGTCGGTTTCCTATTCTTCACCATTGCCACCATTCTCGGCGCATTGTGGGCGGCCGATGCGTGGGGCCGCTATTGGAGCTGGGACCCGAAAGAAACTTGGGCATTTATCGTTTGGCTGAATTACGCGGTCTGGTTGCATTTGCGGCTGGTGGCAGGCTGGCGCGGCAAAGTGTTGGCTTGGTGGGCGGTCATCGGCCTGGTCATTACCGCCTTTGCCTTTATCGGCGTGAATATGTTTTTGAGCGGCCTGCACTCTTACGGCACTTTGTAAACCGCTTATTCCGCACTTTATTTCAGACGGCCTTTTTCCGTTTTCGGAGAAAACGCCGTCTGAATCGTTTTTAATCATTTTTTCAGACGGCCTCAAACCATGTTGGTATTAGGAATTGAATCATCTTGCGACGAAACCGGCGTTGCGCTCTACGACACCGAGCGCGGCCTGTTGGCGCATCATTTGCACACCCAGATGGCGATGCACGCCGAATACGGCGGCGTTGTCCCCGAATTGGCCAGCCGCGACCATATCCGCCGTGTCGTGCCGTTGACGCAAGGTTGCTTGAAGGAAGCAGGCGTAGGCTATGCCGACATCGACGCGGTTGCCTTTACGCAAGGCCCGGGCTTGGGCGGCGCATTGCTGGCCGGTTCGGGCTTCGCCAATGCGTTGGCATTTGCCATCGGCAAGCCCGTTATCCCCGTCCACCATCTTGAAGGCCATTTGCTCTCACCCTTGTTGGCAGACGACAAGCCTGAGTTTCCATTTGTCGCTTTGCTGGTGTCGGGCGGACATACGCAATTTATGGCTGTACGCGGTATCGGCGATTACACCTTGCTGGGTGAGAGCGTGGACGATGCGGCAGGCGAAGCGTTCGACAAAACGGCCAAGCTGTTGGGGCTGCCTTATCCCGGCGGTGCCAAATTATCCGAGCTGGCCAAACTCGGCACGCCTGATGCCTTCACGTTCCCACGCCCCATGCTGCATTCGCACGATTTGCAGATGAGCTTTTCCGGTTTGAAAACCGCCGTTTTGACCGCTGTCGAAAAAGTCCGTGCCGAAACCGGTTGCGATGAAATTCCGGAACAAACACGCAACGACATTTGCCGCGCTTTCCAAGATGCGGTGGTTGACGTGTTGGCGGCCAAAGCCAAAAAAGCGTTGTTGGATACCGGCTTCAGAACTTTGGTGGTTGCCGGCGGTGTGGGTGCAAACTGGAAATTGCGCGATGAATTTTCGCGCTTGACCGTCAAAATGCCGTCTGAAAAAGGCAAACCCAAGCCGCAGGAAGAAAAAATCAACGTCTATTTCCCACCGATGGCATACTGTACCGACAACGGCGCAATGATTGCCTTTGCCGGCGCGATGCGTCTTGCCGAGCGTCAGGCTGTCGGTGCATTCAATGTTAAGCCGCGCTGGCCGCTGTCGGATATTGTGAAGCAGGGTTGATACATTAGACTGCTTCGATGTAATGAAAGGCCGTCTGAAAACCTGAAGACAGGGTTTTCAGACGGCCTTTAATGAAATAGATGTTTGCGGTACAACTTCATTCAAAAAGATGAGTAATTTTTTCATCCGTTTTTTCTACAATATTAACTTTGATTGATTGCAAAAGGCAGTCTGAAATGACGAATTTATCCAAAGGTTTGCTGGCTGCGGTAGCGTCCAATTTGTTATTTTCCATGCTGTTTCTGTACGGTATGTGGATGAGGCCGATGACGGGGACGGAGGTGTTTGCCTGGCGCATGGTTGCCATGCTGTCGGCTTTGTGCGTGCTGATGACCATGGTCAACGGTTGGCAGGCGGCAATGCGTTTTGCTTATGGCGTCGGCCGGGATTGGAAACGATGGCTGCTGATTGTATTGCCGACGCCGATATTTGCCAGCCAGTTGTGGCTGTTTGTCTGGGGGCCGGTCAATGGGGAAGGGGTAAACATTGCCATGGGTTATTTCCTGTTTCCTTTGGCGATGATGCTGGGCGGACGGATTTGGTTTAAAGAGCGTTTGAACCGGTTGCAGAGGGTGGCGGTAATCTTGGCGTGTGCAGGCGTGGCATGCGAATTGGTGCGGTCGGGCGCGTTTTCGTGGACGACTGTATGGGTGTTCGGTACTTATCCGTTTTATTATCTGCTGCGCCGCAAGCTGGGCGTGCCTTCCTTAATCGGGCTGACCTTTGATTTGATGATGATTACGCCGTTTGCGTTGGCATATATTGTGTTGGCAACGGATACGCCGGCGATGATTGCGGCCAAACCGGTTTTAATCTTTTTTATTGTGTTGCTGGGTTTTAATAGTGCAATATCCATGCATTTGAATTTGAAGGCAAATCAGTTGCTGCCGGTGGCAGTGTTCGGCATGTTGAGCTATTTGGAGCCTGTATTGCTTTTTATTGTGTCGATTGTGTGGCTGGGCGAGCCGGTGCAGGGCGGCGCATTGATCGGCTACGGATTGATTTGGTCGGGATTGTGCGTGATGATTGCCAATGGCCTGTTGGGGATGAAGAAAGAAAAGAAATTGGCAAAATTTGATTGATGGATTGAGGCCGTCTGAAAATGGTTTGATCAATGTTTTCAGACGGCCTTGAGTATTAAAAGGGGCGTATCGGATACGTCCCTTTTGTTTTACCAGCTTTGGGCGATACGGTCGGCTTCTTGCAGGCGTTCGACTGTGCCGACGTCCAACCAAAGGCCGTTGTGGTATTCGCCGCTGATTTGATTTTGGCTCATGGCTTGACGCAACAGAGGGGCAAGCTTGGCAGCCTGGTGTGCCGGGGTGTCTTTGAAAAGCGCAGGATGATAAACGCCCACACCACTGAAAGTAAGGGCTTGGCCGTCTGCGGATGATGCAGATACCAGGCCGTCTGAAAGCAGGCCGAAGTCGCCTTCGGGATGATGGGGTGGATTGTCCACCAGCCACAAATGGGCAAGAAGGTTGTGTTCCTGTATGCGCTGGGCAGCCAGTCGTGCAGCTTGGAAATCAATGTCAGTCAACACATCGCCATTGATGACTAAAAACGGATCGTTGCCCAAAAGCGGCAGGGCGGTGGCAATGCCGCCGGCGGTTTCCAGGCCTCCGGCACGCTCGGGAGAATAGGCAATGCACACGCCGTAGTCCGCACCGTCTTTCAAGGTGTCTTCAATTTGTTGGCCAAGCCAGGCATGGTTGATGACGATTTCAGTAAATCCGGCCTGCTGCAGGCGGCGCAAGTGCCAGCCGATAAGCGGCGTGCCTGCTACTTCGAGTAAAGGTTTGGGCGTGTGGTCGGTCAGCGGGCGCATACGCTCGCCGCGACCGGCGGCCAATATCATTGCTTTCATGGGTGTGCCTATAATGTGTGAAACAGAAAAAGTCTCAGGCCGTCTGAAAAAATGAAACCGATGTTTCAGACGGCCTGAGACCCTTAAAACCTTCTAGATCGAAATCCCCTTCATATTTGCTTCCAGAATGGGCATCTCAATACCTAACTCTTGACCTGTCTGAAAGACACTTTGACAACAATAGAAGATATCTTGTTTGTCATTGTGTAATGTCATAATCTTTCGGGTCATTTCATTTTTAGCAAACATGACTTTCATAGCTCTTCCGGCAAGCCAAGCGGGAATTTTGTAAGGTAAGAGCTCAGCTTTATAAAGCTTCAAATTTACGCCACGTGCTTCAACGACTTTCAAAGCCTCTCGAATGGCTTTGATAGCTAATGATAATTCTGAAGAACTATTCATCAAGTTTAGGGCTAACTCTTCCGGGTTTTCCAGTTTTCCCGAACGTGCAGCTGTTGAAGTAACACCCGCATTAATCGCCATATGAATCCAAATCCACTCGACCATATCATGAGGAACTTCCCACTTCAAATCTACAGAGGTCAGTAAAGTCGTCAGATTGACATAATTAAGAATTTTTGCTTTTTGCTCACCTTCTAGCATTAAATGGTCGAACAGAACACCGTCCAAATGATCCTCGGTCATATGTCCACCAGCTGTCGGAAAAGCTAAAATATAGTCGTACTCTCCTGCCCACTCCTGGATCTCTTTTCGAGTATTCCAGAAATTGCAGAAGAAAACTAGAGTTCCTTTGATATTATTTTCTTGCAAGGTTTTCACGGCTTCTTTAACAAAACCATAACGCACACTCAGAAAAATAAAATCATATTCTGAATGAGCTTCAGCCACTTGAACCTCATAGGTATCATGTTTGCTTTCCCCTTTGGAATTACAGCGACCATCTAGCAAATTAACCGAGATAGATTTTGGAGCATTGTTCCGCCTACTGTTTCTAAGTATGTGTTTTACTTGATGGCCTGCTTTTTGAAAAGCATAGGCATAAGTTGTTCCGATAACTCCGAGTCCTAGGATTGCTATTCTCACCTAAAAATTAATTCCTTTTTATGCCAAAGATTTGAATTGCCTGCGGAAATACAACAATGCCGGCGCTTGCGCGTCGGTATTGCGGATTTCGTTGATCTGGACGAAAAAGACGTAATGTGTGCCGATTTCGCGTTGCTCGACAATACTGCCGTGCAGGTGCGCCAGCGCGCCTTCAACTTCGAGCTGTCCGGTTTGCCCTCTATGCCAAATATGGTATTCGAAGCGTTCTTCGGGCGAGAGGTCGGTCAGTCCGGCAAAGTGTTCGGCAACATCCTGCTGGCTGTCGTTGAGCGTGTTGATACACAAATTGCGGTTGCCCTGCAGGATGGGGATGATGGCGGATTGGCGGTTGATGCACAGCATGACCGTCGGCGGCTCGTCGGTAACGGCAGTGACGGCAGTCATGGTAATGCCATAGCGCCCTGCTTCACCGTCTGTCGTGATAACGTGTACACCGGCGGCACAGGAGGCCATGGCATCTCGGAAGGATCTCTTGAGTGTGTGTGTTGAATCTGTCATCCGGCTCGCTTTATTTTAATACCTGTTCGATTTTTGCCAGCTCTGCCAAGAGTTCTTTGAGTTGTGCCATTTTTTCTTTGGAAAGGACTTTTTCAATTGCGTCATAGCGCTCGTCAACCAATGCGCCGGTGGACTCATAGAGTTTCTCGCCTTCGGGCGTCAGTTTCAGATAAACGCGGCGTTGGTCGTTGGAAGGCTTCAGGCGCACGGCCAAACCTGCTTTTTCCAAGCGGGTCAGAATGCCGGTCAGGCTGGGACGGAGGATGCAGGCCTGATTGGCCAAGTCTTGGAAGTCGAGTGTGCCGTTTTCCGCTAAGAGCCGGATGATACGCCATTGCTGGTCAGTAATATTGGCTTGGTTCAGAATAGGGCGGAATTGGGTCATCAATGCTTCCCTTGCCTGAATCAGACCGATATTGATAGATGCATGTTTAGATTGGTTGGGCATTACTAAGTCTCCGGGGTTATCAAAAATCAAACCGTTGAAGCGTGAGGTAAATTAATAAAGGCGAATATTGCTGTTTTAAGGCTGCCGTCGGCAACCGGGTCTATGGGAACAAAAGCATCACGGCCACAATATTAGATGAAGGTCTCTAACAGTTTGTTTTGATAATAATGTTTCCAATTGTTCTTATGGTTATATCTTAGTCTATTTTCTTTATAATCTCAACAAAATCATATGTTATTGGGAAAGAGATAGTTTATTTATTTATGAAGTGGAATAGGGTAAATATATTCGGCAGAGATAATTCTTTGGATTTTCTATTTTTAGTGGATTTTCAATGAATTTAGCCGAAGATGTCTGCTAAGTAAATTCTGATTTTTAAGCCGATGTAGCTGGAAAGTCCGGATGTGTGATGAATCATTTTTCCATCTTTTAATATGATAATGGTCGGTGTGACGGCTATGTTCCATTTTTGAGCCATCAGGCCGTCTGAATCATTGACGTTTGGAAAGGATAGATTGTTTTCTTGCATATGGCGGGCAATATCATTGTCGCTTCCTGAGCGTAAGGCTACGCCCAGAGTCGGAATATTGTCTTGATGCAGTTTTTCTATGGTCGGTGATGTGTATGAGCAAATACCGCACCAGCTACCCCAAAAGTAAACAACGGCAACACGGTTCTGGCTGAAGGATTGGAGGGAGGTGGTTTGTCCGTTGGTTAGCGTGAGGGTTTGCGCTGCTGATTGCAATGGTTGGTCGGGTTTGCGTACCCAGTCGACAATCAAGGAGAGAAAAATGAAAATAATCACGGCCTGAAGCAATGATTTGGCGTAGTGGAGTAGGGTTTTCGTCATGTATTTGCCGTGAAAAAAGATTGAATGATTGTTTGATAAATGAAAAAAGCCTTGCAGAGCAAGGCTTTTGATTCGATTCTGAAAACGTATTAACGTTTGGAGAATTGTTTTGCACGACGTGCTTTGCGCAAACCTGGTTTTTTACGTTCAACTTCACGAGCATCGCGAGTAACGAAGCCTGCTTGAGACAGAGCTGGTTTCAGGGCTGCGTCAAAGTCGATCAGGGCGCGGGTAATGCCGTGGCGGATAGCGCCGGATTGACCGGTTTCGCCGCCGCCGGTTACGTTAACTTTGATGTCGAAAGATTCGGCATTTTCAGTCAGAACCAGGGGTTGACGTACAACCATGCGGCTGGTTTCACGTGCGAAGAATTCGTCAACGGGACGGCCGTTTACGATGATTTGGCCGGTACCTTTAGTCAAGAATACACGAGCCACTGAACTTTTGCGGCGGCCTGTGCCGTAGTAGTATTTACCGTTCATGTCGTGTCCTTATTATTTCAGTTCCAAAACTTTAGGTTGTTGTGCAGCGTGGCCGTGTTCGGCACCGGCGTACACTTTCAGTTTTTTGATCATGGCGTAGCCCAGAGGACCTTTAGGCAACATGCCTTTTACGGCTTGCTCCAAAGCGCGGCCAGGGAATTGCTCTTGCATTTCGCGGAAAGTGCGCTCGTAGATGCCACCTGGGAAACCAGAGTGACGGAAGTATTTTTTGTCTTCGAATTTAGCACCGGTCACGCGCAGTTTGTCTGCATTGATGACGATGATGTAGTCGCCGGTATCAACGTGAGGGGTGTATTCGGGTTTGTGTTTGCCGCGCAGACGGTGTGCGACTTCGGCTGCGACACGACCCAGAACTTTGTCTTCTGCGTCAATGACGAACCATTCGCGCTTCACCTCGTGGGGTTTTGCAGAGAAGGTTTTCATGGTTGGAATCCAGATATATATAGAAAGTTATGGATTTTAAAGAGGAGATTGGTTTTTGTCAATCTTAATTGAGCGTGTTTGATGCATGAATATGCGGTTTTTTCAGACGGCCGGAAATCTTTACGAAAGTCTTTACCTAGAAAGGGGAAAGCCACACCTTTCGGTATGGCTTTTTTAGGGAATCCCCACGAGTGCCGTTTAGGCTGAATCCGCTTGAACCTTGCTGACAAGGCGGTCACCTCGGGTAGTTTCGGGTGCGTCCGGCAAACGGACGCTCGCGCCCACTACAACTCCCGGCAACCTAAAGCGAACGTATTGGTTCAAAGGAATATATGCCTTCGCGAACACCGCAGGGAAAAGGGGAAATTAGTTTTGCTCCAAGCGCGCCAGTGCTTTTTGGCACGCGTTGTTCATGTCGGTTATTTTACGCTCAAATTCACCGATTGCCAAATCGTCGTTGAGGGTGGTTTTCAAGAGGTCGTGTACGACGTTGAGGGCTGCCATGACGACGATTTTGTCCGTGCCGACGATGCGGCCGCTTTCTTTAATCGCATCGCTTTTTTTGTTGAGCATTTCAACGGCTTGCAGGAGGGTTGCTTTTTCTTCACTCGGCGTATTGATGGTGAAGTTGACATTCATGATGTCGAGATTGACTTGTTCGATACTCACGGGGCATCCTTTTATTGTTGTGTTTCTTGGGGCAATCGGGCAATGAGGCTGCGGATTTGGTCTGCACTTTGGGCCAGCGCGTTGCGGTAGTTTTCTTTTTCGGCAGTCAGGTTGTCAATTTTGCTTTGCAGGTCTTCTTTGAGTTTGCCGACTTGAACCAGCAAGGCTTCGCTGAGTTCGTCAATGGCCGCGTCGTGTTGGCGTTTTTGTTGCTCTTGCTCGAGTTTGAGTCTGTCGATTTCTTCGTTGAGACGGCGGTTTTCTGAAACCAGCGTTTCAAATTTTTGGACAAGTTGGTAAACGTTGATTTCCAGATTGTTCAGTGATTGGTTCATGTGTTTCCCTTCAGACGGCCTTATGGCCGTCATATTGTGTGTCAGGCCGTCTGAATGGCAGACGGCGCGACCGTTTATTCGAAGCGCGCGCTTCGTTCCATCAGTCGTTCAACGACTTGCTGCGGGGTCATTTCTTTGCGGATGAGTTGCAGCAGGGTTTGGGTGATGGGCATATCGATTTGGTATTTGGCGGCGGTATTGAAGACTTCTTCGATGGTGCTGACGCCTTCGGAAACGTGGCCGATTTCGACAAGCACTTGATGCAATTCTTTGCCTTCTGCGAGGCCGAGGCCGACGCGGCGGTTGCGCGAGAGTGCGCCGGTACAGGTCAGGATAAGGTCGCCGATGCCGGCCAAACCCATCATGGTTTTGGGTTGCGCGCCCATGGCGATGGCAAGGCGGGTGATTTCGGCAAGGCCGCGCGTTACTAGGGCTGCGCGTGCATTGAGGCCGTATTCGAGGCCGTCTGAAAGGCCGGTGGCAATCGCCATGACGTTTTTAACGGCACCGCCCACGGCAACGCCGATGACGTCGGTGCTGCCGTACAGGCGCATTACGTTGGTGTTCAGTTGGGCGGTGGTTTCTTCCACCCATTCTTTGTTTTCGGAGGCGAGAACGACGGCGCAAGGCAGTTGGGCGGCCAGTTCTTGGGCAAAGCTCGGGCCTGAGAGAACGCCGATTTTTTTATTGTTTGGCAGGACTTCTTTCAGTACTTGGAAAGTCAGGAGGCCGGTATCTTGTTCAAAACCTTTGCAGGCGGCGAGAACGGGAATGTCGGCGGCGTTATGTTGTTTGAGCAGCTCGGCGCTGCTTCTGAGTCCGGCTACGGAGGTAACGATCAGGGCAAGTTGGCTGTCTTTCAGCGCTTCGCCCAAATCGGCATAAACGGTCAGGGACTCGGGGAAAGGGAAGCCGGGCAGGCCGCGTTTGTTTTCGCGATCTGCTTGCAGGGTGCGGATTTGGTCGGGATTGCGTGTCCAAAGGGCGACTTCATTGTTGTGGTGCGCAAAGTGCAACGCGAGAGCTGTACCCCACGAACCTGCGCCGATGACGGTAATTTTCATGTTTCTCTTCCATATGGGAACGGGGCTTACTTTAAAACAAACGGCTTTGGGGTGCAAGGGCGGCGTTTGTGAAAAACATTTTGTACTGTTTAAAAAGCCTCAGGCCGTCTGAAAGTTCAGACGGCCTGCTTCAGTTTATGATTTATTGTTGCCGGAATGGTAGGCATCGTAGGCGTAGTAGTCGTAGCTGTTGTTGGCTTCGCGCTTCATGCCGTTGAGGACGACACCTTTGATGTTGATGTGGTTTTGTTTGAGGCGTTCGACGCTGGCCTCAAGCTCTCGTGCGCGGGTGTGCGCATAACGGCTGATCATCAGGACGGTGCCGGCATGTTGGCCGATGATGACGGCGTCGGTCACGGCCAATACGGGCGGCGTGTCCAAAATGACGTAATCGTAGCGTTGGCGCGCGTGGGCGAGCAACTCGTTGAAGCGGTTGTCCATCAAAAGCTCGGACGGATTGCTGGGATAGTTGCCGCTGCTGATGAGGTGGAGGTTTTCAATGCCGGTTTCTTGTACGGCTTTGGCCGGAGCCGCTTTACCGCTTAGGATGTCGGACAAGCCGAACTCGGGGGTAAGGCCGAAGAGTCGGTCAAGATAGCCTTTGCGCATATCGGTATCGATAAGCAGGACGCGTTTGCCCGATTGCGCCATTACGGCGGCTAGGTTGGCGGAGATAAAGGACTTGCCTGCTTCAGGCGCGGCGCCGGTAATCATGAGGACGTTGTTGGGTGCGTCCAGCATGGAGAAGTAGATATTGGTACGCAGGGCGCGGATGGCTTCGACGGCCGTGTCGGTACGGTCTTCGCTGGCCAGCAGATAGTTGGAACGGCCGCCGGTCTTCTTGAATTTGTTTTTGAAGAAGTCACGTTTTTGCTGGGTTTTGGAATGCGGAACAAGAGCGACGACTTCCAAATTGAGGTTTTCGATTTCTTCGGAAGAAGTAATGCCGTTTTTCATGCGGTTGCGGATCATCAGCCACAAAGCGGTCAACGAGCCTGCGGCAAGTGCGCTCAGAAGTGTAATGACGGCTTTGCGCGGTGCAACCGGATTTTCAGGGACGTAGGCATAATCGACGATGCGGACATTGCCTTGCGCACTGGCTTTCATGATGTTGAGCTCTTGTTGTTTGCTCAACAGTTGGACGTAGGTTGCTTGGTTGGTTTCTACGTCGCGGGTCAGGCGGATGACTTCTTGTTGGGTATTGGGCAATTCGGCGATTTGTTGGTTGATTTTGTTTTTAGCGCGCTCGAGGACGGAGAGTTTGTCCAATACGGCTTTATAGGAAGGGTGTTCCTGCGTGTACAGTTCGGCCAAACCTGCTTCTTCGGTTTTGAGCAGGGTAATTTGGGTTTCGATGCCGGTCAGGCTTTCCAATGCGCCTTTGGACTCAAGTGGGATGTCGAGGGAGCCTGATTGTTGGCGGTAGGCATTGAGTTTGTTTTCAGCGTCTTGCAAGGTTTCTTTCAAGCGTGGCAATTCTTCGCTGATGAAAGCCAAGCCGCTGGATGCGACTTGGACGTCGCGTTCGCGGTTTTGCGCAACATAGTTGTCGGCAATGCTGTTGAGAATGACGCTGGTGCGTTTAGGGTCGGTGCCGGTAAAGGTAAGGTTGATGATGGGGCTGGTTTTACCTTTGCTGATGACCGCCAGTTTGCTTTGGATGTTTTCAATGGCGCTGATGCGTGAGAACTTGGTCAACGCAAACTCTTGGCCCGGATCGGCCAGGATTTGATCGATTTTGAGGGTGGTTTGGTTGTTGATTTTCAGAGGCACGCCGACCTTGCCTTCGACAACGTGTTTGTCGGGAAGGGTGAGGGTATAGGCTTTGTTGTTTTTGACGGTCAGCGTGAAGGTTTTGTTGAACCATTCTTCTTGTACGGTAAAGTTGCCGACGGTCAGTTTGGGATCGGGGTTGCCGCTGAGATTGTGCATCAGGCTGCCGATAACGGGCGTGTATTTGGCTTTGACTTCTTGGTCGAGTTGGAGGTCGTCAACGGTTTTACCCAGCACCAGGCGTGATTGAACCAGCTCGACTTCTGCTTCAGACGGCGTGGTTTGGTTGTTGAAGATGCTGTTGATTTCGGTCAGGATTTGGTTTTGCCGCGTTTCGATTTCCAGCATGGCGTCGGCGCGGTATTGCGGGGTGGATGCCAGGCTGAAGGCTGCGCCGAGTATGCCGCCTGCAAGCAGGGCGGCGAGGATTTTGTATTTGTGCATCCAAATGACGCGGAGCTGTTGGCCGAAGTCGATTTCGTCGTTGTCTGCGCTATAAGGTGTGTAGGTCGTTTTTTTCATTGCTTGCTTTCTTGTTCATGCCGGTTTTATACCGGTTGAGTTTTTCCGTTTAGTTTGGTTTTCCAAGTGTCTGCGGCAGCATTGAGTTGTTCGAAAACGGCTTCAAACATTTCACTGCTTTGTTTGTATGGGTCAGGTACGGTTTTCTTCGGCAACCATTGGGCAAACAGCATGGTTTTGCTGCGTGCCGGCGGATGGATGTCGGCCACCATGTCGATTTGACTGGGCTCCATGACGAGAATCAAATCGGCCTGTTCGCACATTTGGGCGGTCAGTTGGCGTGCCGTATGGCCTGCAACGATAACGCCGTGTTTGAGTGCGGTTTTAATGGCTTGGAAATCGGCATCCTTACCTGCCAGTGCTTTTATGCCGGCGCTGCTGATTTGATAGCCGGGTAGTTTTTTCTGCATAATCCGCTCTGCGGTGGGGGAGCGGCAGATGTTGCCTAGGCAGACAATGAGTATGTTGTGGTACATGATATTGTTTCGGTTTATGGTCTGAAAAAAGCGTGAGTCAGACTATAAGGTACTGCTTTTCCGTTTGTGCGGTGTGTACGGCTTTTATATGCCGTTTATGTAATTTGGTCGGATTGTGCGTGATTTTGTATCCTGCTGTCAAACAAGGTCTGACAGCAGGAGCCACTGCTTATTTAAACGTATTGTCGAGGGTGTTGACGTTGCTGATGGAGTTGGTAATTTGTGACATTACGCGGTTCCAACGGGTAACCGGGGCGGAGGTAACGTAAACGGTGTCTTCGGAACGCAGTTTGAATTCGCTGCCCATTGCGTAAGAGGTCGCATCTTTCAGGTTGAGCTGGTAGATGTGGATAGGTTTGGCCGCATCTTCAGGTACGCGGCGGATCACGAATACGCCGGTTGCATCCGCATAGGCTTGGTTCATGCCCCCCACTTCGCCGAGCGCTTGGGTCAGGTTGAGGCCGTGGTTGCCGATCGGCAGGGTCGCTTGTTTGCCGACTTCGCCCATGATGTAGATTTTGTTGTTGCTGCTGTTAGGAACGTAAACGATGTCGCCATGGCTGAGGAGGTGGTTTTGCGACATATCGCCGTATTGCAGCATATTTTGCAGGGAAATGGTGCGGTCAACGCCGTTGTGCGTCCATTTGATGTGCTGGGTGTCGGCGCTTTGGGTAACGCCGCCGGCTTGGTTGATAGCATCCAAAATGGTCATCGGGATATTGGTAATCGGCAATTGGCCGGCTTGGTTGATGGCACCGGAAACGGAAACGCGTTGCGAGCGGAACTCGGTAACGTTGATGGCGACTTGAGGGTTTTTGATGTAGCGTCTTAAAAGGTTGGTCAAGATGTTTTGCAATTCGTCCAAAGTTTTGCCTTTGGCTTGAATTTTGCCTGCCAACGGGTAAGTGATGTAACCGCCCTCATCCACCCAGGCGCCGCGGCTGACTTGGTTGGTTTGCGGGTTGCTTTGTTGGATGGGGGAATTGAGGTCGGAGTGCGCCCAAACCATGATGTTGAGGACGTCGCCGCTGCCGATGCGGTAGCGGTAAGCGCTTTTGCTTTGTTCCAAGCCTTGGTTGGCTTGGGAAAGTACGGGCGGCGTACGCATTTTTTCAATCAGGTTGGGCGTGATGGGGTAAACGGCAACGCGGCTGTCGAGGTTGGTATTGGCGGCGGTGTCGTTGTCGGTGTAAACAATGGTTTTGGTTCGGGTTTTGATGGTCGAACCGGGAATGACTGTCGTGCTGTTACAGGCAGCCAGTGCAAATAGAGTAAGCAGGGAGAGCGTTTTTTTCATGTAGTAGTCCTTGCAGTATGGTGTCCGGGCCGTCTGAAAATGTTCAGACGGCCTTGTTGTTTTGTTGCCAAACCAAGTCGCAGATACCGTCTTTAGGTACGAAGCCTGTCGGTGCGCGCAACAGAAGCTGGCGCAGGCTGTTTTGGTCGCTTTGGAGACAAGCGGTTTGGAGTTCCGACAGTATGTCAGATAATTGCGTCCATGGAAGCATTACTTCACTGGCGGTCATAATCCGGGGATGAGTGGTTTTTTGCACCTCGTCGCCGATGAGCAGTTCTTCATAAAGTTTCTCGCCCGGGCGCAGGCCGGTAATCTTGATTTCGATGTCGCCGTGCGGGTGTTGCTCGTCTTTGACTTTGAGGCCGCTGAGGACAATCATTTGACGGGCAAGGTCGATGATTTTGACGGATTCGCCCATGTCGAGGACGAAGACGTCGCCGCCTTTACCCATTGCGCCGGCTTGGATAACCAGTTGCGCCGCTTCGGGAATGGTCATGAAGTAGCGGGTAATGTCTTGGTGGGTCAGGGTAATCGGACCGCCTTCGGCAATTTGTTTTTCAAATACCGGGACAACGGAGCCGGACGAACCCAATACATTGCCGAAACGCACCATGCAGAAGCGTGTTTTTTGTTCCGGCTCGGCGGCAAGCGCTTGCAGGCAGAGTTCGGCCATGCGTTTGCTGGCACCCATGGTATTGGTCGGACGGACAGCTTTGTCGGTGGAAATCAAAACAAAGGTGGAAACGCCCGCATCTACGGCAGCCTGCGCGCAGCAGAGTGTGCCGAACACGTTGTTTTGAATGCCTTCGATGGTGTTGAATTCGACCATAGGGACGTGTTTGTAGGCTGCGGCATGATAGACGGTATCGACTTGGTAGGCCTTCATGACGCTGCTGAGGCGTTCTTTGTTTTGAACCGAACCCAGAAGCGGTACGACTTCGACTTGGCTGCCTTGCGCGGCTTGGGTTTCGCGCAATTCTTTGTCTATGCTGTACAGGGCGAATTCGGACAATTCAAACAACAGCAGTTTGGTCGGACGGCAGTTGAGAATTTGACGGCAAAGTTCGGAGCCGATAGAGCCGCCTGCGCCGGTTACCATCACGACTTTGTCGCTGATGTCGGCGCTCATCAATTCAGGGCGCGGTGCCACAGGGGCGCGGCCGAGCAAATCGACCACGGAGATTTTTTTCAATGAGCTGACGCTGATTTTGCCGTCCACCAAGTCCTTCATGCCCGGAATGGTCAGGACTTCGCATTTGTAGGCTTCGAGGCGGCGGATGATGTCTTTGCGTTCTTCAGGCGTAGAACTTGGAATCGCCAGCAGAATTTTGCGGACGCCGTAGCGGCTGATCAGCATCGGGATTTCGTTGGGGTTGTAGACGGCAAGGTCATAGATGACGGTGCGTTGGATTTTCGGGTTGTCATCGACAAAGGCGATGGCCGAATATTCGTTAACCTGTTTGATGGCTTCCAACAATTGGCGGCCGGATTGGCCTGCGCCGTAGATGATGACGGGGGTCATCTGCTTGCGGTGGTGGTCGGTCAGAATCGCGCGCAGGATCATGCGCGAGCTGGTTACGCCGACCACCAAGACCAAGAAATAGACGATGGGCAGGGCAAGGTGCAGTTTTTGCTCAAAAACCAGGGTGGTCAGGCAGAACAAGACTGCTGAAATAATGCTGCCGAATGCGGCGGCGGTCAGGACGCGGACGCTGACGAAGCGCGTAACGGCACGGTAGAGGCCGATACGGATGAAAAGGATGATGGTCAGCAACGCGGTGCTGCCGAAAGCCAGCCAGTTGGCGATACTCAACCATTCGTCGGAGTATTGCACTTTAAGGCTTTGGGCAAACCAAAATGCCACGAAGATCATCAAGATATCGTGAATGACGAAGAAGGTTTTTTTTAGATTGCGCGGCAGAGCCAGCAGGGTTTCCAAGTTCATTTTATTTTTTACGTGTCTGAGTGTTGTAATGTGGCTTGGTACGGATTGTTTGAAGCAGGCTGTTTTGTTTTTTTCAGACGGCCTGAAGTTGCAGGCCGTCTGAAAATGATTATGCCGTGGCTTCAGTCAATACGGCTTCTATGTTTTCTTTGCAGAACGCAATTTCTTCATCGGTCAGGGTCGGGTGCACCAAGAACATCAGGCTGGTGTCGCCCAGTTGGACAGCGTTTTTCAGCCGCTCTTTCGGACGCCAAGGCGTGTTGTCGAAGGCTTTTTCCAAATACACTTCGGAGCAGCTGCCTTGATAGCAGGGGACTTTGCGCGCGTTCAGTTCGCTGACGATGCGGTCACGCGTCCAGCCGTCTTTCAGGTGTTCGGGTTTGACGAAAACGTAGAACTTGTATTGCGCGTGTTCGATGTAGTCGGCTACTTCAACCAAACGGATGCTGGCGAATTTGCCCAAGCTTTCAGCCAGTTTGGCGGCGTTTTCTTGGCGGCGCGCCGTCCATTCGGGCATGCGTTTGAGCTGGATGCGGCCGATGACCGCCTGCATTTCCAACATGCGCCAGTTGGTACCGAAGCTTTCGTGCAGCCAGCGGAAACCGGGTGCGTGTTCGCGGTGGTACACGGCGTCATAGCTTTTGCCGTGGTCTTTGTACGACCACATTTTGCTCCACAGCTCTTTGTCGTTGGTGGTCACCATGCCGCCTTCGCCGCCGGTGGTCATGATTTTGTCTTGGCAGAACGACCATGCGCCGACATGGCCGATAGAGCCGACGGATTTGCCTTTGTATTTCGCGCCGTGCGCTTGGGCGCAGTCTTCGATAACCCACAAGTTATGTTCTTTGGCCAAAGCCATGATGTCGTCCATTTCGGCAGGCATACCGGCCAGGTGAACCACGATGATGGCTTTTGTGTTTGGCGTCAAAGCGGCTTTGATGGTTTCGGCGCTGATGTTTTGGCTGTTTAAATCGACATCGGCGAAAACCGGATTGGCGCCGGCGGTCACGATGCAGGATGCGGAAGCCAAGAAGGTGCGCGAAGTGACAATCACATCATCGCCTTGGCCGATACCCATTGCTTTGAGGGCTACGTCCAAAGCCAACGTACCGTTGGAAAGGGCGACGGCATATTGCGTGCCGACAAAGGCAGCAAATTCTTTTTCAAATTCGCGACATTCCGTACCTGTCCAGTAGTTGACTTTGTTGGACAGCAGGACTTTGGAAACGGCATCGGCTTCTTCTTGAGTAAAGCTTGGCCATGGGGAGAGTGATGTATTAAGCATTTGTTTTTCCTGCAAAAAGACTGGTTGAGCCTTTGGGGGCGATTTCTTCCAGCAGTTGGCGGTTGATCAGGGTGTATTTCTGACCGTTGATTTCGACGTATGCGCCGTCGTAAGGGGGGAACCAGAAGGCGCGGATTTTCTTCTCGATATTGTCGCCGTCGAGGATTTGCTTCATGGCTTCCATTTCGTCGCGGCTGACGTAGCGGCCGCCGATGTTGGGCGTGGTCGGCAATTTGGTTTTCGACTCGATGGCGCGGGCGATGATGCGTTGTGCGAACGGCTCCAGCGCCTGCATGGTTTTGCGTTCGAGCGATTGGGCGGTTTCTGTTTCGGCGTCGATGGGGAAGCGGTCCACTTCGATGATTTCGCCAGTGTCGATGGAGGCATCAACGTAGTGGGCGGTGTTGCCCCATTGGTCCAGTTCGTCCATGATGGCCAGGTTGTAGCCGCCTGTGCCTTTGTATTCGGGCAACAGCGCAGGGTGGAAGTTGATCGTGCCCAAAGTCGGAATGCTCAGGAATTCATCACGCAGCTTGCGCCAGTAAAGGACGGACAAGCCCAAATCGTATTTCAGACGGCCTTCACGCATTGCTTCCAAAGCCGTATCGAAGGTGTACAGGGGCAGACCCAATTCCTGCGCGGCAGCCGCGGTCGGCGAGCCTTGCAGATGGCTGTCGGTCAAAACGCCGACGATTTCGATATGGTCTTGTTTGGTCAAAAAACGAAGCAGGTTGGCGGAAACCTGTTTACGACCCATAAATAAGATTTTCATGGAGAAATGTCCCTTATGCATTTGCTTTTTCGGTGGCGGAAGTTGTCAGTGTAGTCAATTCTTCCAGGGTGTTTATCCAAAGGGTGGGCTGGTATTCGCGGCCGTATTGCTCGGGCTCGGCTTGATGAATATTGTGCGGCTTAGGCATGATGCCTATGGAGAGCCAACCCAGTTTGTTGGGTGCGACAAAATCTTTTTTGATGTTGTCGCCGATGTAAATAAAACGTTTTGCGGCCGGATATTTGTTTTGCAGGAAAACGAAACGCTTGTCGTCGGGCTTTTCCGATTGTGTGGCTTCCGAAATCAAAATGTCGTCAAACAAATCGGTCAGGCCCAAGGCCTGTATTTTCAACCGCTGTGTCAGGCTGCGGCCGTCTGTAATCAGGGCGCGTGCGGCAAAAGGGCGCATCAGCTTCCGTAAAAAAGACGGTTCGACATAGGGTCGGATGGCAGGCCGATGCAGTCGATATTGCCACAAGAGTGATTGTTTCTCTGATTCGTTTAATTTGCAATGATGACACAAATTGTCGAGCCAGTCTTTACTTTTATTGTCGGCAATTTCATATAGTACGCCGGCATTGTATTGCGGATAAAGCGACGTAATCATCTCTACAACTGCCCGTATTCCGGAGCATTTGTAGTCATGTTCGGAGTAAAGCGTATCGTCAAGGTCAAAAACGATGACGGATTCTTCCGGCTTAATCATGTTCTCTTACCAAAACCTTAGCATCATAACGAAGCATGATTAAATTGTTTTCCCAGTCGTCGGAGAAGGGAATGTCTTGGCCGCCGATGTATTCTTGAATCAGCCAGCCCGGATAGTTGCCGCCTGCGGCGTAGGTCAGTGGGAAACCGCCGCCGAAACGCGGATTGATTTCCACGCCGTAGGTCGTATTGTCGGTTTTGCTGACGAAGAATTGCGCGGTAATGCAACCGCGTGCGCCTTCCAATACGGCCATTTTTTCAACCAACTCTTCGTACAGGGCATTGCGCCGGGTCGCGCCTTTGCTGACTTCGCCGGTGCGCACTTCCAAGCGTTCGCGAGGAATGGCGCATTTCAGACGGCCTTGACGGTCGTAATACATATCGACGGTAAACTCGGAAAAAGTATTTTCAATATCGATGTATTGGGCGAACATCATTTTCGGATCTTCGGCAATGTCGGCAGTCAGATCGGCCGGTGTGTTGATTTTTTTCGCACCGATGGCGCGGCTGCCGTCATAAGGCTTGGCAAAACACGGGAAGGCCAGGCGGTCCCGTTCGTAAATTTCAGGCGAACGGATGCCGTATTGTGCAAACAGGCCTGCGGTCAGGCGCTTGTCGCGGCACAGGGTAATCAGTTTGGCGTCGGAAATGACGATGTGTATTCCTTCGGCTTCAAAACGGTCGCGTGCTTCGGCCAGCTTGAGCAGTTCGGTATCGATGGTCGGCACAATCAGGCCGATGTTGTGTTGTTTGGCCAGTTCGAAAATGCTGTCGATGTATTCGGCTGCGTCGATGCGCGGTACGCTGAAAGCGCGGTCGGCGACATGACAGGCTGAAGACATGTGGGGATTGAGGTCGGTGGCAAATACGCCGATGCCGTCTGAAAAACGTGCGGCTTCGGTTTGGAAGTCCTGCACCAATTCGACGCGGCGGCCTGCCGACAGAATCAGTATGTTATTTTTTTTCATCAGTTTTATTACCCGTGAAATAAGGCATAGTGGCTTCTCCTTCGGCTGAGATGCCTTCTTTGACGAAGACTTTTTTAACCGTCAGGAACAAAATTTTAATATCCAGCCAGAAGCTGAAGTGGTCGATATACCAAACATCGTGGGCGAACTTTTCGTCCCATGAAATGGCGTTGCGGCCATTGACTTGCGCCCAACCGGTCACGCCCGGTTTCATTTCGTGGCGGCGGTTTTGGAAGTCGTTGTACAACGGCAGGTAGTGCATCAGCAGCGGACGAGGGCCAACCAGACTCATCTCGCCTTTTAAGACATTCCATAATTCAGGAAGTTCGTCCAAGCTGGTGGCACGTAATTTTTTGCCGAAATCGGTCAGGCGTTCGCTGTCCGGGAGTGGATTTCCGTCTTTATCGATTGCATCGCGCATGGAGCGGAATTTAATCATTTTAAACGGCTTGCCGTCTTTACCCGGCCGCTCTTGGATGAAGAACACGGGCGAGCCTAAGTTTTTGCGGATGAGGTACACCAAAATCAAAAACACAGGCGACAGGATAATCAGCCCTGAGGCGGAGGCAACAATGTCAAACAGGCGTTTGAAAAATTTATTCATGAGCTAATCTTTCAATCAGGTTGACGATTTTTTGATAGGCAACGTCGCGCTTGAAGCAGCGGACGATTTCTTCGGACTGAACAGGATCGTCTTTGCGCTTCAAAATATCTTTGGCGGCTTTAACGAAGCTTTCCACATCGCCGGAACGGTAGTTTGCATGCGGCAGCAGGGTGAGGACTTCGGCAACTTCGTCGTTGACCTGGCTGTTCAGAATCGGTTTTTGCAAAGCCATATAGTCGGACAGTTTATTGGTAATCGACTGCATGGCGTAAGAGTGGATGGCGTTGACGGAGATGTCGCAGCCCTTGGCGACCGACATCATTTCGGCGTAAGGAATGTAGCCGTAAAACTTGATGCCGTCGCAGGCATATTGTTTGAGCCTGTCTAAATCGGGGCCGCCGCCCATGATGTGCAACTCGACGTTTTCGCCGGCATCCAACAGCTTGCGAACACCTTTGCACACGGTTTCCACGTCATAGCTGTAACTGAGCGTGCCCAAGTAGAAGAAGCGGGTTTTGTCGTCGCCGAAATCTTTGGCAGGCGCGGCATCGAGTTTCGGAAAATCCGCGCCGATATAGACGACTTCGCCGGGTACATTCGGATTGGCTTCTTTGGCGCGGTCGAGATAAGTCTGCGATACGGCAACCAGCGCGTCGGCGTAGCGGTAGGCTTGGTTGGCGCGTGAAGCAAAAGGCAGCAGGTTGTGCGGTACTTTTTTCAAAAAAGGTACGACCGAGGAGAAGGACTCCGGCCATACGTCCTGCACATCGATAATCAGCTTGTAGCCCAAACGCGCTTTGTGTTTGCCCAAGAGCAGGTTGGTGGCAATCAGCGGATAGGCGGAAAAGACGACGTCTTGTTCTCCCGGACGGCAGTTTTCCAACCATTTTTCAAAATGTTTGACGAAGCGGTGATGGCTGGTCACGCGCCCTAAAGACACGTTTTTGCTGTATCCGCTTTCTTCCAACAGCATGACTTTCAGACGGCCTTGTGAGGCGGCCTCGGCATCTTCGGGCCGTCTGAAAGATTTGTCGTAGTGCTTGAAGTTGCTGGTAATCAGCAACACGTCATGCGACTGCGACAACAGCTCGGCAAGATACCAGAAGCGGTTGAAATGCGGCTCGGACGGCAGCGAGCAATAAGGGGCGACGATGGTAATGTTCATGTTTCAGACGGCCTTACATTTCGTACGCAGCCATGGTGGTGCGGTAGATTTCGTCGTCGGAGCATAAAGTTTCGACGTGTTTGTGCAGGGCTTTGCCCATTTGACCGCGCAGCTCTGGATGCTTGATGAGTGTATCGACGGCTTCGATAAATGCTTCTTCATCGCCGAAAGGAATGCAGTAGCCGGTTTGGCCGGTGATGACCATTTCGGAAATGCCCGCCATGTTGTAGGTCACGACAGGTGTGTCGTAAAGGCCGGCTTCCAAAATATTGTTGCCGACGCCTGCGCCGTGGTCGCCCACGCAATGCGGCGTGTTCACCAAAATATCCACATCTTTGAAGTAGCCGGTCAAGTCGCGGACGCCGCCGAGGAAGGTAACTTTGTCTTCGATGCACAAACGTTTGGCTTGGGCTTTGAGGTTGTCCATTTCTTCGCCGATGCCTGCAACGTTAAGGCGTACAGGCATACCGCGGTCAACCATTTTCTTCAAAATATCCAGCATTAAATGCACGGCGCGGACGGTGTCCAAACGGGAAAGCGTGCCCAGTTGGACATAGTCTTTGACTGTTTTTTCAGGAACGTAATCCGCTTTGTGCAGGGCGTTGTAAGTGTAGGTGATGCGGTTGGCAGGGAAACCGTAACGGATGAGTTTTTCGCGTTCGTGTTTGCAGTTGCCGATGATGTACACGCCCAGCTTGTCGAAAAGCTTGGCAATTTTCGGATAAGTTTCCGGATCAAGGCCGCGTGCGTGGTAGAACACTTTGGTTTTCGGCGAGGCAAACTTGGCCGCAATGGCGCAGGCCGGAACGATACGCGCCATTTGGCAGTGAATCACATCAGGTTTCTCTTTTTTCAGCAGTTTCATGTAGGCAAACATGCCTTTGATGTAACCCAAAAGACCGCCTTGGTAAAAATCAATCGGCTGCCAACGGATGCCCAATGCTTGCGCTTCCTGAATCAAAGGGCCGTCTGAAGAGGCCAATACGATATCGTGTCCGCGTTGTTTGAGCAGGCGGCCGAGGCGGAAAGTGGCGTTTTCAGTGCCACCGAGGCCGGACATGGAGGTAGTCAGGATGATTTTCATGATGGTTTCTTCGTATCGTATAGTGTTTCGTCGTATGCGTAAGCGGCCATATCTTTCAGCTTGGGCGCGACAAATACGCTGTAAATAAAAATCAGCAGGCAGGGCAGCCAGATAAACGGCATACGCAAAATGGTGGACGGAATAAAACCGGCCAGCAGGAAAATGCCCAAGGCAACCCAAGCCAAAACGCGCGATTTGCCGGTTATTGCGCGGTTTGAGGCGGTGTAGAGGAAATAACACGCCACAAAGGCAATAAAGCCGAGCAGGGAAATCATGCCGAAACCCAGATACAGCTCGATGATGAAGCTGTGTGGGTTTTCAAAGCCCAAGCTGCCGCTCAAATGGCCGCCGAAATATTCACGGAAGTTTTTAGGACCATAGCCGGTCAGCAGCAGGGGCGGATTGTTCCAGAAGTAGTTGTAAATCTCCTGACGGTAGGACACGGAGTTGTCGCTGCCCAAGTCGTACAGGAAGAGGTACACGCGGCTGGAAAAGCGTTCCAAAAACTGGTTGCCGTTGAGTGAGAGCAAAAATTCCGCAATCGCGCGAGACGGAATCATCGACAATACCAACGCCAGCAGGCCTGCCACGCCGACCGTAATAAAACCGTTTTTGCGATAGGCCGTATAAACCAGCAAAATCAACAGGTAACAGCCGATGGCGGTACGCGATACGCTGGCGAAAATGGCCATGCCCAACAGCAGGAACAAGCCCCAGCCCAGCAGTTTTTCTTTGTGTTTCCGTCCTTGGAGTTGGAAGAAAAACAAAATGGCAGGCGCAAGGCAGACTGCGGTGGCGGCAAGGTTGTTCGGGTTAAAGAACAAGCCTTTGAGCGAGCCTTCATCAATAGCCAACTCATCGCTGGCACTCACAAACTGAATACCGGTGGCCAGCTCTGCAAACGGCGGCACGGCGATAAACAGCGTAAATACGACGAGGAACTTCTGAATTGTCCTCAAAGGGTCGTCGGCGCGCTTCAATACTTGGTAAAACAAGTAGAAGAAAGCCGGAACCGCCATAAAAAACAAAATATCCATGTACTGCGTCGGCGTCAGCGACGTAATGCCCATGTGGATGGCAGGCCAGATGCACATGGCGGTCAGGGCGCAGAGCATAGCGAAAATCTTGCGCGGAATATGCTTGCTTTCCAGAAAAAATACGACAAAACCAAGCAGTACAAATATCAGGGTCAAGGGGTTGTCGATACGCGGCACGCCGACCTTAAAGGACAGCGCGGGCCCCAGCATATAGGCTGCGAGCATGATGTAGAGGATGTAAGTGTATAAGTTCAGACGTTTTATTTTCATAGTCGTGCTGTTGTTATCGTAGAGACGTGAATCTCAGGTTGGCTATTTTGCCGAACGGTTTAATTTGACTTTGATTTTTTCGGTCGCGGCAAATAATGCGTGTTTGTATTTTAGGAACAGGAAACCCAGTCCGACTGCCCATGCCAGCGCAAACCAAATATAGTTGTCGCGCGTACCCAGCCAAGTGTAGGCAAGGCAGATCATCAGACAGAGCGTTGAGTTGGTATAAATCTTCAGGCGCGGCAAAGGCTGCCACAGGCGTGAAGAGAATTCGGTTTTCAAGATGAAAAACAGCCAAAAAGCCGTTGCGCTGGCCATAGCCGCACCTTTTGCACCGAATTTCGGCACCAGCAGATAGAGCAGGGCGGTATTGGCGATAAAGGCAACGATGTTGATGGCGGTAATCAGCCAAGTCGAGCGGACGACGTTCAAACCGATGCCGCTGACTTCGGTCAGCGTGTAAAACAGGGGGAAGAGCATACACGAGAGCAGGATAAATTGAACCTGCGTGTATTTTTCCGGCAGTATCCAAGTCGCCATCGGCGAGAAAATCCCGATAAGGCAAATCATTGCACTGATGAAGACGGTCATGGAAAGCGTGATGTCGCCAATTTTGTCCAGATTGGTTTTTTCTTCCACCCATTTAAACACCAAAGGCGCCCAAATGGTGGAGAACACGCTTTGGAAAATCAAGGCGACGGCGCCAAAGCTGACTGCCATCGAATAAATACCCAACTCGTCCAAGCCCGAGATATTTTTGAGGACAAAACGGTCAATCGAAGTCAAACCCCAATAGGCCAAGTTGCCGAATGCCAGCGGCAGGCCGTAGCGCAGGCCGTCCCGATGCAGCTCAGGCGACCATTTCGCATGGGAAACGGCTTGCAGGTCTCGGCGCAGTTGATAGATCAACAGCGCAACGGTCAGCACTTGGGCGGCGGTGTAGGCAAAAACCAGCGAAGTCGTATTGGCGGGCAGGCCGGAAGCGATCACGGCAAAAACCAATACCAAAATCAAAAATTTCGGCGCAAGCTGGCTAAGTGAAAAAGCCAATGCCTGCTCTTTCATTCGCAAAATCAAGGCTAAAAAACGGATAATCAGCGTGGTGGCCAAGAAAATCAGGAAAAGAATCCCCAAATTCGCACTGGGGATGTCGAAAATGATTTCAGACGGCCATGATGCGTTTATCAGCAACACTAAAACCACAACCGCCACCGTCAGAATCAATGGCGATAAAAAAACGGATTTGAACAGCGCGGCCTTGTCTTTAACGGCGTAATAGTCGCGAATATAGGATTGGTCCAGCCCCAGGCCCAGCAACAGGATGCTCAGTCCGGCAATGGTCTGCAAGAGTACGATACGGCCGATGTCTTCCGCAGGGAAGTACCATGAGATGAGCGGCAGGGAAAGCAGGCCGAAAGCGGCGCTTCCTATCGGGCCCAATGCGTAGCCGAGGATTTTTTTCGCGTTCATATTATTTGTTTTCAGACGGCCGGAAGTTCGAGCTGAGCGTTTTTCGTAAGAGATGCGTTGTTACCGTTGCCGGTTTCCCAAGGCCGTCTGAAAAAACAAATGGCCTTGGGAAACCGGCCGCCGTCCCAGTCGGGGAAACCGGAGGCAGCCGGATGCGTCTGAAGCAAGATTATGCTTTGATGACTTTAGGATTTTTCACTGGGAATTTGCCACGCGTATCGACAATCAGTTTGGCATGTTCGGTGATCATGTCATAGTCGAATTTGTCGTGATCGGTGGTCAGAACCACGCAGTCGTATTGGGCGACAGTTTCAGGGGTCAGCGCTTCACTCTTCAAATCGAAGTAGTGGTGGCCGGGGATGTGTGGGAACTCTGGAACGTGCGGGTCGGAGTAGGAAACCACAGCGCCCAATTTGTGCAGGCGGTCCATCACTTCCACAGAGGGGCTTTCACGCATATCGTCCACGTTTTTCTTGTAGGCGATACCCAATACCAAGATTTTGCTGTCTTTGATGGAACGGTTGTGGTCGTTCAAAGCCAGGCCGACTTTTTCGATAACGTAGTCGGGCATGTGGGAGTTCACTTCACCTGCCAGCTCGATGAAGCGGGTGTTTACGCCGTATTCGCGGGCTTTCCAAGTCAGGTAGAACGGGTCGATAGGGATACAGTGGCCGCCCAAGCCGGGGCCCGGGTAATAAGCAACGAAGCCGAACGGTTTGGTTGCGGCGGCATTGATGACTTCGTGAATGTCGATGCCCATTTTATCGGCAACGATTTTCATCTCGTTCACCAAGCCGATGTTTACGGCGCGGTGGATGTTTTCCAAAAGTTTGGTCAGCTCGGCCGCTTTGGTGGAGCTTACCGGAACAACTTTATCGATGGCGGGTTGGTACAGTGCCAGGCCGACTTCCAAACAAGCAGGGGTATGGCCGCCGATGACTTTGGGGATGGTACGGGTTTCAAAGTTAGGGTTACCCGGGTCTTCGCGCTCAGGAGAGTAAACCAAGAACACGTCTTGACCGACTTTCAAGCCGCCTTCTTCCATGCGTGGCAGCAATTCTTCTTCGGTAGTGCCGGGGTAGGTAGTGGATTCCAAGGACAGCACTTGACCGGCGCGCAGGTAAGGTTTGACCGCGTCGGTAGTGTCGATAACGAAGCTCATGTCCGGTTCGCGGTATTTGTTCAGCGGAGTCGGTACGCACAAAATCACGGCTTCTACTTCGCCGATACGGGAGAAGTCGGTCGTTGCTTCAAACAGGCTGTTTGAAGCGGCGGCGATTTTTTCGGCAGGAATATGCTCGATGTAGCTTTCGCCTTTGTTGAGCTTGTCAACTTTGGTTTTGTCGATGTCGAAACCCAAAACTTGGTAACCGATGTCCACATAGCGCAGCATCAGTGGTAAACCGACGTAGCCTAAGCCGACGATGCCGATTTTTGCGGTCTTATCGGCAAATTTTTGTATCGTAATGTTTTTCATGATGTCTTTCGTGTAATGAATGAGTAAATCGGGAGTGTTTGCCCGATGCCTGAGTTGTTTGCTGCTGCCGTATCGTGTGAAGCCTCAAAACCGTACTTATAATCCCAGCAGACGAAATCATAAGCATTTATCAGATTCGTCTCAATCAAAAAAGTTTAACGGTCGTTCAGACGGCCTCTGAGGTATGGAAACGGTATTTTCGAATATTTAATTTTAAAAGGTTTTATGCAACTACATGTTTTAATTTTGGATATTTTTCTGTCAAATGCTTGGTTCATGAAATCAAGCTGTCGGTTATGCCGTTTAAAACCCTTCTAGAATAAAAACTTTTAATAAATTTTCTCGGCTTAACTTATTTTAAAAGTTTATTGTTTTGTGAAGAAAAAAGAATTTTGTTGACAATCAGGTTAATTATAATGAGCCTAAGTCAAAGTTTTAAATTGAAATACGCTATAGTCATTATAATAGATTGATGAATAAATCACATTTATTGCTATATAAACAATAGAATAACTCTATTGAAAATAATTAAATTATTTATGACAAGCAATCAGACGGATTTTTTCCGTAGAACCCATTTAATGTCCTGCCCGATGATTTCTACCGATTGACTCAGCCAGGGGCCGTCTGAAAGTAGGGCGGCCGGATTTTCAGGGAGGGAGAATAGAGGTTTGCCTGCGCCTAACAGTTTCGGCGCTTGGTAGAGGACGATTTCATCCACCAAGTCATCCTTCAGGAAGGCTGAGACAAGTGTTGAGCCGGCTTCTGCCAGAACTTCGCCAAAGCCAAGCTCTGCCAGTTGCGGCATGAGGGAAGGAAGATTGATGCGGCCGTTGATGTGTTCAGACGGCCTGATGATGCGGATATGTTCAAATTTACCCAGCGCCTGCAAACGTTTTTCGTCTGAGGAAAGGGTAACGATAACGGTCGGGCTGTCGGTATCGGTCACGAGGTGGCAGTCCAAAGGGATTTGCAGACGGCTGTCTAAGACGATGCGCGCAGGCTGGCGCAGGGTGGGGAAGCTGCGGACGTTGAGTTTCGGGTTGTCGGCAAGTACGGTGCCGATACCGGTCAAAACGGCGCAACTTTCGGCGCGGAGAATTTGTACGTCTTCGCGCGCCGCTTCGCCGGTAATCCAAAAGCTGCGGCCGTCTGAAAGAGCGGTTTTGCCGTCCAAACTGGCGGCGCATTTGAGGCGGATAAACGGTCTGCCGCGTTCGATACGCGATAGGAAACCGCGGTTGAGCTCGCGCGCCTGCGCTTCCAGCAAACCGCTTTCGGTACGGATTCCGGCGGCTTCCAGCATGGACAAACCTTTGCCTGCGACCAATGGGTTAGGGTCAGTCATGGAGGCGACCACACGTGCTACGCCGGAATGAATCAGCGCTTCGGCGCATGGCGGCGTGCGGCCGTAATGGCTGCAAGGCTCCAGCGTGACATAGGCTGTTGCGCCTTTTGCCGCCGCTTGGGCCTGCCTCAAGGCGTGAACTTCAGCGTGCGGCTCGCCTGCTTTGACGTGGAAACCTTGTCCGACGATTTGGGCGCCGTGTGCAATCACGCAACCTACGCGGGGATTGGGGGAAGTAGAAAACCGCCCAAGCTTGGCCAGCTCGAGGGCGGTTTGCATCATTTGGGTATCAAGTGCGGAAAACATGGTTTCAGACGGCCTTATTTGGCTTTGCATTCGGCGATGACTTGGGTGAATTCGGAAACGTCTTTAAAGCTTTTATAGACGGACGCGAAGCGGACATAAGCGACTTGGTCGATTTTTGCCAGCTCCTCCATCGCCATTTCGCCGACGATGCGCGAAGCGACTTCTTTTTTGCCCAAACGGTAGAGGCGCTGCTCGATCAGGGCAACGGTTTCGTCGATTTGTTCTTGCGTGACAGGGCGTTTGTGCAGCGCGCGCTCAAGGCTGGTCTGCAGTTTGTGCGGATTAAAGGGAACCCGTGTGCCGTTGGATTTGATGACTTGCGGCATCCGCATTTCAACGGTTTCAAAAGTGCTGAAGCGTTGTCCGCATTCCAAGCATTTGCGGCGGCGACGGATGCTGTTGGTGTCTTCCAGCCATCGCGAGTCGGTTACTTGAGTGTTGGGGTGTTGGCAAAACGGGCACTTCATCGGGTTTCCTTGTCATACGCTCGGCAAGGTCGCTAAGCAATTGAATTTATTGTTTGTGAACTATTATTGTAGCGGATTGCGTTATTTTCGTATAGTAAAGGCTTTTGCGTAGAATTTAGGTATAAAAAGGCCGTCTGAAAGGGCAGCTTTGGCGAAGTCGGGCTTTTCAGACGGCCTTGTGTTTTTCAGTCAATCACACGTCAAACCGATACGCCGACGGCACGGGCGATTTCCAAACCTTCTTCCGCGCTCATGTAAACCGGATTGTCGGGGCGGTCGCTGAGGACAATGTCGCCGTCTTGAAACATCACCAATTCATTGACTGCCAATTGCGACCAGGTTTCATCGCGCGTCAGGGGCAGGGTGGCGATGACAGAAACTTTATCGTTCGGGGTGGTCACTTCTGAAAAATCGACCATGACATCATCGTCCAGCAGGCGTGCTTTGCCAAACGGGGCTTTGCGCACGATGTAGTGCAGCAAGGTGCTGGCGTGGGCAAACAGGCAGTCGCCGTTGGACATCACGAAATTAAACAAGCCGTAGCGGCGGATTTCATGGGTCAGGCCGGCAATGGCGTCAAACAAAACTTCAGGTTCGGGCTTGGTGGCAAAGCGGCTGCGCAGGCGGTTGAGAATAAAGCAGAACGCGCGTTCGGAATCGGTTGAGCCGACGGCATGGTAGTACTCGCCCTGCTCGGGAAAAAAATCAATTAAATGACCGTTGTGGGCAAACAGCCAATATTCGCCCCACATCTCGCGCATGAAGGGATGAGTGTTTGCCAATGAGGTCTGGCCTTGTGAGGCCTTGCGGATATGGGCGATAACGTTTTTAGATTTGATTTGGTAGGCGCGTACCAAGTCGGCAACGGGCGAGTTGGCGCTGGGTTTGTCGTCGTGAAACAAGCGCACGCCTTTGCCTTCGAAAAAGCCGATACCGAAGCCGTCGGCGTGGTGGTCGGTAATGCCGCCGCGACGGCGGAAGCCTTCAAAAGAAAACATGATGTCTGTGGGAGTGTTGCAATTCATGCCGAGCAGTTGGCACATGGTGTTAACCTTTATTTTTGGGGTATTTATAGGGTTATTATGGTGTATCGGGCAGGCAGTTTCAATATGTAGAGTGTGATATGTTTATAACTGTCTCATACTTGGCGGGCCGTCTGAAAAATTGCTGTCAAAAATTCAGACGGCCTTAAAGTGTTCCCAGACCGGGCGGCATTGTTCGGGTAAGTCGGGGCAGGCGCCGAGTATGCCGCCGCTGAAGTCGTTGGGGCGGTGGAAGTCGCTGCCTGCGCTGGCGAGAAAGTCGAAGCGGTCGGCAAGCAGGGCATAGTTGAGGCGGTCGTTTTTGCAGCAGTTGCCGCTGTGTACTTCAATCCCTGCGCCGCCGAGGTTTTTAAATTCTTGAAACAGGTTTCGTTTGGCGGTGGCGGATAATTCATAGCGCATCGGGTGGGCAATAATGGCCATGCCGCCCGCGCCTGTAATCGCGGCTACGCAGTCTTCCAGTGTGGCCCATTCATGTCTGACGGAACAGGATTTGCCGTCGCCCAGGTATTTGGTAAACGCCTGCTGTTTGTTTTTGACATGGCCTGCGCGGATGAGGAATTCGGCAATGTGGGTGCGGCTGGCCATTTCTTTGTTGGCGGCCAATGCCAGTGCGCCTTCATACGCGCCTGTGATGCCTTTTTTTTCCAGTTTGGCCGCGATGGCTTCCAATCGTTTCAGACGGCCTTTGCGGACTTCGGCAAGCAGGTTTTGCAGGGTTTCGTTGTGTTCGTCAAAGTCCAAGCCGACAACGTGGATGGTGCGGCCGCGCCAAGTGACGGATATTTCTACGCCGTTGATGAAGGGGAGGCCGAGGGTATCGGCTTCGGCGCGAGCTTCGGCCAGTCCGCCGGTATGGTCGTGGTCGGTCAGGGCGAGCAGGGTGCAACCGTTTTGACGGGCGAGTCGGACGACTTCGGTTGGGGAGAGCATGCCGTCTGAAACGGTCGAATGGCAGTGTAAATCAATCATGGTTTTGCTTTGAATTTTCTCAAAAAAGGCCGTCTGAACGTTTCAGACGGCCTTGATTTGTTAGAACAGAGAGTCCAGTTGTTGTTTGTTATTGTTGCCGGTATTGCTTGGCAGAACTGGGGTTTCGTCTAATTCTTCACGGGCTGGCGCATTGCCGCTCTCAGTGCGGCGGCGGTTTTCATTCGGAACCGCGCGACGGGTAGGTTGAGCGGGACGCGGTGCAACGCCGCTGTTGTCCAAGGCCAGGTCGGAGCTGGTGGTCATGCGTTCGCGCATATACACTTCGCCGCCGTTCGAAACCACGCCCTCAGGGGCTTTCATCGGTTTGACGCTGGTGCCTTTCAGGGCGAAGCGCATATATTCTACCCATACCGGTACGGCGATTGTACCACCGTAACCTGCACGACCCATGCTGCGCGGTTTGTCAAAGCCGATATAGACGGCAGTCACAACGCTAGGGTTGAAGCCGACAAACCATGCGTCTTTGTTGTCGTTGGTGGTACCGGTTTTACCGGCGATGTCGGCGCGGCCGAGTGCGGCTGCACCGCGTGCGGTACCGACACGGACAACGTCTTGCATGATTTTGTACATGATGTAGGCGTTGCGCGGGTCAATGGCCTGAGGCGCGTTTTCACCGGCTACCAAAGGCTGCATTTGCGCTCTCAGACGGCCTTGGCTGTCGTAGATTTTGTCGATGACGTGGGCGGACACTTTGTAACCGCCGTTGGCAAAGACGCTGTAACCTTCTGCAATACGCAACGGCGTGGTTTCGCCTGTACCCAAAGCCATAGACAGGCTGGCAGGGATTTCAGACGGCTTGAAGCCGAAGCGTTGGATGTATTGTTGCGCGTAACCGATACCAATAGACATCAGGATGCGGATGGACACCATGTTTTTCGAAGCGGTCAAAGCCTGGCGCAGCGTGATGTAACCGGAATAGCGGCCGTCTGAATTTTTCGGGTTCCACGCTTTGCCGTTTGCACCTTTGCCCGGCAGGGAAATCGGCGCATCGTTAATCATGGTGGAAGCAGTCATGCCTTTTGCCAAGGCGGCGGAATAAACGAACGGTTTGAACGTCGAGCCGGGTTGGCGCATGGCTTGAGTTGCGCGGTTGAAGGTTTTGCTGTGGTAGTCGTAGCCGCCGACCAATGCGCGGACTGCGCCGGTTTTCGCATCTAAAGACACCAATGCGCCTTGCAGCAAAGGCTCTTGAACGACGGTAAAGGTATCGCCGCTGCCTTTAACGCGGATGACGGAGCCGCGGCGGATGCGGTCTTCGCCCATTTTTTCGTTGTTGACGGCACGGGCGGCAAAGCCTAAAGCGTGGCTGTTCAACGTGACTTTACGGCCGCTCGGCAACTGAATCTGTACACCTTTGCGGGAGGCTTCCAATACAACCGCCGGAATCATTTTATCGACGGTATAAAGTGTAGAAAGGTATTGGCTGACGGTTTCTTCTACGTTGTCGCTTTTGCTCAGGTCGATGTAGTTTTCTGCGCCGCGGTAGCTGCTGCCGCGGTCGAAATTACGCAGGACTTTACGCAGGGCTTCGGTGGCCACGCGTTGGTGTGCAGTATCGACGGTGGTGTATACCTTGAAGCCTTGCGTGTAGGCATCTTCGCCGTATTTCTCAAACAGCTCTTGACGCACCATTTCGGCAACGTACAGGGCGCTTTGATCGATGTTTTGTACAAAACGCTCGTAATGCAACTCTTCTTTCAAAGCCTGATCACGTTGCTGCAGGGTAATCATGCCTTCTTCCAGCATATTGTTCAGAATATAAGCCTGACGCAGTTTGGCGCGTTCAGGGTTTACAATCGGATTGTAGGCGGAAGGGGCTTTGGGCAAGCCGGCCAACATGGCGGCTTCGGCCAATGTTAACTCGTTAACATTTTTGTTGAAATAAATTTGGGCTGCAGATGCGAAACCATAAGCGCGTTGACCCAAATAGATTTGGTTGAAGTACAGCTCCAAAATCTTGTCTTTGCTCAAAGACTGCTCGATTTTGTAAGCCAACAGGGCTTCGTTGAATTTACGGGTAAACGAACGCTCGCTGCTCAGGTAGAAGTTTTTGGCAACCTGCTGCGTAATCGTACTGGCACCGGATTGAACGCCGCCGGCCATGACGTTGCCGATCGCGGCGCGCGCCACACCCCAAACGTCCACGCCCCAGTGGTCGTAGAAGCGTTTGTCTTCGGCTGCAATCACGGCATTTTTCAAAACTTTGGGAAAGTCACCGATTTTGGTGAATTCACGCCGTTGCTCGCCGTAAACGCCAATCACTTGGCCGTCTGAAGAATAAATCGTCAGCGGCATTTTGGGTTTGTAGTGTTGTAAAGTGTCCAAAGACGGCAGCTTCGGATAGGTGACCAAAATTGCAATTGCAAGCAGCCCCACACCGAAAAGAGCCAGTCCCAATAAGAGACCCAGGCAGGTCGTTATAATCTTTTTAATCATGACTAAGTAATAATTTGCCATTAATGGCGATAAATAAAGTAAAATGGGAAACGATTTCTATCAGCCACAGTCAATACTGTGCAAAGAATAAGAAGTCCTTTATGGATAACGAAACAGTTACTCACTCCTAAATGATACAGGGAAGTCAAATCATGCGCTTATTTAAAAGCACGAAAGATACCAAAACAGGCAAGGCTTCTAGCGGATTGAACAACCGCTCTGCCATCGGCGTCGACATCAGCCAACATGCCATTAAGATGGTACAACTGACAGGCCGTAGTTTAAACCAAATTCAGCTGGAAAAATACGTTATTACCAAATTGCCTAAAAATATTGTCAAAGGCAACAAAATTCAAGACTACGATCAGCTTGCTACCTACATCCAGCATACTTACGCACAATTACGCAGTTCTTGCAAAAATATTGTTGCGGCCGTGCCACAAAATTTGGCGACAGTCGAACAAATTATTTACAACCCGCGTGATACCGATTTGGACTTGGAAGAGTTTGTCGAGGCGGAAGTCGGCCAATTTGCGCCGATTGAAGAAATGAACTACGACTTTCAAGCCGAAGAAGTCGGTTCGGGTCAGCATGTTTTAGCGGTTGCCGCCAAAAAAGACGATGTCGAGCCGCGCATTGAAATGTTTGAGAATGCGGGCCTGCCTTTGTCTGCTTTGGATTTGGACTTGCTGGCGCAACGCAATGCCTTCGTTTATTGGATGAATACGCATGCCCCCGAGATGGCAGATGAAAAAGTTGCTGTGTTCGGCATTCATGCGACGCAAATGTATGCCCTGATCCTGCAAAACGGCCGTATTCTTTACAAACAAGAAACGCCGGTCAGCACTGAGCAGCTCAATCAGCTGATTCAGCGGACTTATCAGGTAACGGAAGAAAAAGCCGCGCAAATGATGGCTTCTCAAAACAAGCCTTCTGACTACCAATCTCAGATTGCCGACCGTTTTAACGTACAGGTTGCACAAGAAGTTCAGCGTGTTTTGCAATTTTACTATACCACGCAAGCCACTGATTCCTTCTCCAATATCAAACACATCCTGCTGACCGGCTTTACCGCGCAGCAGGCAGGTTTGGCGGAAAGCATTTTCTCGCAAACCAATACGGCGACAGAATATCTGCATCCGATTTCATATGTGGAACGCAGTGCAAAAGTAGAATTGCCGCAGCTTCAAATTGATGCGCCGTCACTGACCTTGGCGTTCGGATTGGCATTAAGGGGACTTTGAGAACATGATTGAATTAACCAGAATCAACCTTCTCCCGTATCGGGAGGAGATTAAACAGCGCAAGCAGCAGCAATTCAAAGTATTGATGTTTGGCGCCTTTGCAGTGGGTTTGGGCTTGGCGGCCGCAACCTATCTCGGTATTGACAACGCCATCAGTAATCAAGAAGGGCGCAACAACTTCCTGCAAACCGAAATCGACAGACTCGATAGGGAATTGGGCGAAATCGATAAACTTCAGCAAGAAAAAGAAGCCTTCTTGGCTAAAAAGCTGAAAGTGGAAGAATTGCAGGAAAAACGCTATCAAGCGGCCTATATCCTTGATTCTTTGAATACGCTTACGCCCGATAATACTTATTTGACCGCGTTGGAAGCCGAAAGCCCGACCAGCTATAAAATCAGCGGCCATGCCATCAGCGACAATAAAATCGCTGTTATGATGCGCTCCCTGCCAAGTACAGGTATTTTCTTGCAGCCTGAATTGTTGAGCATTAAAAAAGTAGATAACTACCAAGAATTTACTTTGAAATCTTCAATCAACCAAGTGAATACGCCGGCTCCTGCACCGACTGCCCAAAGCAGCGGTGAAATGGCCGAACCTGTGGCCGAACCTGCTCCGGAGGCTCAATAATGGCATCTAAAAACCTGAAACAATTGGACGTACAAAACCTGTACCTGCTCAATATGCCTTCAAAACTTTTGCTGGCAGGTTTATTGATTGTCGGTATGTTGGCTTTGGGCTATGTCGGCGTATTTAAAGATCAGATTGAAACCTTGAATACGCAGGAAGCCAAAGAAGATGAGCTGAAGGAAACCTTTACGCGTAAAAGCATTCAGGCGGCAAGCTTGAACAATCTGAAGGCTGAATTGGCTTCGATCCGTTCTGCATTTGACGTTTTGTTGAAACAACTTCCGACCGACGCGGAAATTCCGAACCTGATTCAAGAGCTGCATCAGGCAGGTTCAACCAACGGACTGCGTTTGGACAGCGTTGCACCGCTCCAACCTGAAAACGATGGTCCGATCCAAAAATTGCCGTATCAGATTTCCATCACAGGCAAATACTCACAGATCAGCCAATTTACCCGTGATGTAGGCGATTTGTCGCGCATTATTACTTTAGATTCTTTAAAACTCGTGAACGCAGGCGAGGACAAAGAAGGCAAAGGTAATAAAGGCGAGTTGACATTGAGCGCGATTGCAACGACTTACAAAGCACGTCCGGCCGAAGAGATTGCTGCCGAATTGGCTGCGCAACAGGCACAAGAAGAAGGCAAACCTGCCGAGAATGAGCAAAAATAAAAGAATAGGGAAATCATGAAAAAAATCATCTTACTCTTAAGTCTTCTTCCCTTGGCAGCCTGTACGCAAAGCTATGAAGATTTGACTCAATGGATGACGCAAACCCGTCAGGAAGCAAAATCCAAGATTATTCCGTTTGAAGAGCCGACGGTTACATTGCCTAAGCCGTATAGCCCGCCGAACTTTAAAGGCATGAATGCGTTTGATTCACGCCGTTTGGACACTGCCCCTAAAGGCGGCAATGCGCCGGATGTAAACCGTCCGAAAGAAACCTTGGAAGCCTTCAGTTTGGAAAATATGGCTTTTGTCGGAACGCTGCAAAGCGGCGGCAAAGTTTCCGGATTTATCAAAGTCAACGACCATGTTTATACCGTTTATCCCGGAAACTACATCGGTCAGAATTACGGCAGAATCCAAAGTATTACTGAAGATAAAATTATCCTGACCGAGCAAGTTGAAGACAGCTACGGCAACTGGGTGTACCGGAAGGCCGAATTGCCGTTGAGCAACAAAGACGCGGATTCTTCCGATAGCTCAGATAGTTCGAATACAAATTAATTTAGGGGTCTCACTCGATTATGAAAACCAAGCACATGACAAAATTATTTGCCGGCTTCAGCGTTGCCCTCGCTGTTCAGACGGCCTTTGCAGGCAATATTACCGATATCAACGTTTCCACTTTGCCTGACAACCAAAAAATCATCAAAATCCGTTTCGACAAAGACGTCACCACACCTCATGGTTTTGTAACATCTACTCCGGCGCGTATTGCATTGGATTTTGCCAATACCAATATCCGTTTGCCTCAGCCTGTTTTGGAATATGCCGACCCATTGCTGCATCAAATTACTGCGGCGCAAAACAATGACCGCGCACGCGTGGTTTTGGGTTTGAACAAAATCAGCCAATACAATACCGAAATTCGCGACAACGAAGTTTGGGTATTTGTAAACGAATCTACTGACCAAACCAATGCGGCCGTTGCAAATGAACGTGCGGCTACGCCGTCTACCGCGCGTGCTGCTCAGACTTATCAAGCCGTTTCAGCAGCCAATATTGATTTTCGCAAAGGCGCACGCAATTCCGGCATTATTGAATTGTCCGCCCCTGGTTTCAGCGGACAGCCGGACATTAAACAGCAGCGTGACCGCGTCGTTGTAACCTTGAAAAACCATACGCTGCCGACACAAGCGCAACGCAGTTTGGATGTGGCTGACTTCAATACGCCTGTACAAAACGTTACGCTCAAACGTATCGGCAATTCTACCCAGCTCATTATCCGCAACAATAATGCAAATTGGGACATCAATACCAAAGCTTCTTCCGGACGCTTTGTATTTGAAGTATCGCCTAAAGCCGCCAATACCGAATCCGGCGGTTTGAACCAAAATGCAAACAAATCGTTCAAAGGCCGTAAAATTTCCTTGGACTTCCAAGATGTAGAAGTCCGTACCATTTTGCAGATTTTGGCAAAAGAATCCGGCGTGAATATTGTTGCCAGCGATACCGTCAAAGGCACCATGACCCTGTCCCTGAAAGAGGTACCTTGGGATCAGGCTTTGGACTTGGTCATGCAGGCGCGCAATTTGGATATGCGCCGTCAAGGCAACATCATCAATATCGCACCTCGCGATGAATTGTTGGCAAAAGACAAAGCCTTCTTGCAGGCGGAAAAAGAGATTGCCGAATTGGGTCCGCTGTATTCTCAAACCTTCCAGTTGAAATACAAAAACGTGGAAGAATTCCGCAAAATTTTGCGTTTGGAAGAATACGACAGCAATAATTCCAATACCCGCAACACTCTGTTGAGCAACCGAGGCAGCGCCTTAATCGATCCGGCCACCAATACGCTGATCGTAACCGACAACCGCGGCGTGATTGAGAAATTCCGCAAACTGATTGATGAATTGGATGTTCCAACCCGTCAAGTAATGGTGGAAGCGCGTATTGTGGAGGCAGAAGATACCTTCTTCCGCAACTTGGGCGTTAAATTCGGTTCCGGTGGTGCGAGCGGCCGTACGGCATGGGGTAGCAACTGGAGCAATGCGCAAGCCAACCATAACACCAATGCTTCGTTTAACCGTGGTGATGTCGGCTATCCTACTTGGTCCTTGGATCCAAACGTCAGCCTGCCGACCGCAGCCGCAGTCAACAGCATTGCGCTGGTGCGTGCGTTCTCGTCTGGCGCATTGGGTTTGGAAATCAGCGCGTCTGAAGAGCAAGGTAAGAGCAAAACCATTTCCAATCCGCGCGTGCTGACACAAGACCGCAAAGAAGCCAAAATTGAATCCGGTACGGAAATTCCTTACCAAGAGGCTTCTTCCAGCGGTGCGACTTCGATTACCTTCAAGAAAGCCGTTTTGGGCTTGACCGTAACGCCGAACATTACGCCTGACGGTCAAATCATCATGACTGTGAAGATTAATCGTGATACCCCGATTGACTGTACCGTAGATTCTCTGACAACCAAGTGTATCAACACCAAACACTTGAATACCCAAGCCATGGTTGAAGATGGAGGTACGCTGATTGTCGGTGGTATTTACGAGGAAGAAAGCACCAATGCGGTGAACAAAGTACCTATTTTGGGTGATATTCCTGTTGTCGGCAATTTGTTCAAATCACGCGGTAAACGTGAAAACCGCCGCGAGCTGTTGATCTTCATCACGCCGCGCATTATGGATAATGTGGGTAACAATCTGCGTTACTGATTTTTAAAATGACAAACAGGCATATCTGTAAAGGTATGCCTGTTTTGGTTTTCAGACGGCCTGAGATGAAAAGGCCGTCTGAAAAACGACGAACTTTTCCACGAAACCACCATATCGTATAAAATGACCCTCATGGAAAAAATCAACGGCAATTTAATTTTAATCGGGCTGATGGGCGCGGGCAAAACCACTTTGGGCAAGCAGCTTGCCCAAATGTTTGAATGCCCGTTTTACGACAGCGACTACGAAATCTGCACTTCATCGGGCGTATCCATTCCGACCATTTTTGAGATGGAAGGGGAGGAAGGCTTCCGCAACCGCGAAACCAATATGCTGAAAAAGCTTGCTTCCCGGCGCAACATCGTTTTATCGACCGGTGGCGGCTCCGTGTTACGCAGTGAAAACAGACAGATTCTGCGCCAAAACGGCACGGTTGTTTATCTGCATGCCAGCCCTGAAACCTTGCTGGAGCGTACCCGTTACGACAGCAACCGGCCGCTGTTGCAAGTTGCCAACCCTTTGGCCAAACTGCAAGAGCTGTATGACCAGCGCGATACGCTGTACCGTCAAACCGCCCATTTCGTCATCGAATCCGACAGCTGCCACAAAACGCTCAAACGGCTGATTGAAATATTGAGCGAATAACACGCTTTACAAAGGAACACCATGCGCACCCTGACTGTCCAAACCCCGTCCCATCAATACCCCATCTTTATCGGGCATAAACTGATCGAGCAGGCCGATACGCTGCTTCAGCCCTATTTAGGCAAAAAAGCGGCCATCATTACCAACGAAACCGTTGCGCCGCTTTACCTCAAACAGCTTCAGACGGCCTTAGACAGACTGGGCGTGCCGCATTTCAGCATCATCCTTCCCGACGGCGAAGAATATAAAAACTGGCAGACGCTTAACCTGATTTACGATGGCCTGATGCAAAACCGTGCCGAACGCAAAACCACTTTAATCGCTTTGGGCGGCGGCGTGATAGGCGATATGGTCGGCTTTGCCGCAGCAACTTATCAGCGTGGCGCACCTTTTATCCAAGTACCGACCACATTGCTCAGCCAGGTTGATTCCTCGGTCGGCGGTAAAACCGCCATCAACCATCCGCTCGGTAAAAACATGATTGGCGCGTTCTACCAGCCGCAAGCCGTTCTGGCCGATTTGACCGCCCTGCAAACGCTGCCGCAGCGCGAACTTTCCGCAGGCATGGCCGAAGTCATCAAATACGGCGCATTGGGCGATGCCGAATTTTTTGCCTGGTTGGAAGAAAATATGGCCGACCTGATGGCGCAACATCAAGAAAAAATGGCGGAAGCCGTTTACCATTGCTGCAAAATGAAGGCCGATATTGTTGCCCAAGACGAAACCGAGCAGGGCATCCGCGCATGGCTTAATCTCGGCCATACTTTCGGCCATGCCATCGAAGCCGAAATGGGCTACGGCGTATGGCTGCATGGCGAAGCCGTTGCCGCCGGTTGCGTCCTTGCTTCCCGTTTGTCGCAAATCTTGGGCAAAACCCGACAAGCCGACACCGAACGCATTGCCGCTTTAATGAAAGCCGCCTCCCTCCCGTCTGCGCCGCCCGTTTTCTCCTTTGAAAAATGGATTGAACACATGAGCCACGACAAAAAAGTCAGCAGCGGCATCATGCGTTTTGTCGGCTTGGAATACTTGGGCAAAGCCAATATCACTGAAATTACCGATATGGAAATCCTCCGCCAAACCTTGCAGCCATATTTGTGAGGAATGAAGTAGGTTTGCTTTAAAACCAAAGGCCGTCTGAAAGTCATTTTCAGACGGCCTTTGGTTTTAAAGCGTTTTGATTCATCGGCTTAAAGCTAGATAAACCAATTTGGGCGGGTCAATTATTTAAAGCGTCTTTTTATCCAACTCGGCAATAATCAACAAGCCGCTGTCAAAGCGTCGGCTGTCGGCCAGTTTCAGACGGCCTTGATGGCGTTTGACGATGGTGTCTGCGATGGACAGCCCCAAGCCGGTGCCTTGTTGTTCGGTGCCGAGAATACGGTAGAAAGGGTCGATAACGCGTTGGCGTTCGCTTGGGGGAATGCCGGGACCGTCGTCTTCCACCCAGATGTTGAGGTATTCGGCGGTTTCGTCAAAGCCCAAATCAATGCGGCCGCCTTTGGGAGTATAGCGGATGGCGTTGTCGGTCAAGGTTTTGATGAGGGTGTAGATTTCGGTGTCGTCGGCGTGGATTTGGCAGTCGTTTTCAACGGCAACGCCGATGTCTTGACCTTTGGCCAGCGCCAGCGGCATGAGTTCTTGCAATACGCGGCGAAACTGGTTTTGCAGGCTGATCAGGGTTTTGGGGCGTTGGATTTCGGGCGCTTGGGCGCGTGCGAGGGAGAGGAGTTGCTCGAGCAGGTGGCGGTTGCGCTGTATGCTTTGTTGCAACAGGGCGGACTGCTCGCGCGCTTCGGCGGACAGCTGCATATTGTTGAGCCGCTCTGCCTGAAGGGAAAGGGCGGTCATGGGGCTGCGCAATTCGTGTGCGGCATCGGCGATAAAGCGTTGCTGTTGGCGGACGTTTTCATCGGTACGTTGCAACAGGTTGTTGATGGCGACGACAAAGCCTTGGATTTCGCTGGGAATGTCTTGCGTGTCCATTGGCGAGAGGTCGTTGATTTGGCGCTGCTCTAAATCGTTGGACAGGGTTTTGACGGAACGCATGGTGCGGTGGGTAATCCAGACGGTGAGCAGGATAATCAGGGGCAGGGCGAGGAGCATGGGAAGGATGCTCTGCACGGCGGCCATTTCGGCCAGCTCTTCGCGGTAGTCGCTTTCCTGCATGACGGCAATGCGGCCTTGTTTGGTGGTGCGGGTGTAAACGCGGTAGTAATCGTCGTCGTCATCGGCCTGAATGGTGTGCAGGCCGTCTGAAATCTTCTCAGGCAGGCTGATAATGGGGTTGGGCGTATTGGGAAATTGAACGGAAATCTTGTTGTCGTTGTCGAGCGAGTGTTTCTCGTCATCGGCATCGCTCGGGTCGAGATAATTAGCGACTTGGCGCAACAGGTCGTCTTGAACCTCTTGGGTCTCGTGATAAGTATCGTAATATGAAAATATGCCTGCAAGAATGGAGAGGGGCAGGAGCATGCAGATCAGGGCAAGGCTGATTCGGACTTGCAGGGATTGTTTGATGGTGTGGATAAGGCGTTGCATGGTTTGTGTATTGATATTGTTGTGATTTTTCAGACGGCCTGATTGTTTTGTGCAACCAGCCAGCCGACCCCGCGGACGTTTTGAATCGCTTCTTTGCCGAGTTTTTTGCGTAAGGCGTGAATCAGGAAGTCAACGGCGTTGCTTTCGACTTCTTCGCCCCAGCCGTAAATTTTGTCTTCCAAATCGCTGCGCGACAGAATCATGCCCGGACGCAGCAGCAGGGCTTGGAGGACGGCAAATTCTTTGTTGCTGAGCATGACGGCCTGTTCCTGCCCGACTACTTCCGCCTGATGGGTGGAAGGGTTGAGCGTGATGATGCCGTTGGTCAGCAGCGTTTGCGCCTGTCCGCCGTGTCGGCGCAATACGGCACGCATACGGGCTTGCAGTTCCGCCATGTCGAAGGGTTTGACGATGTAGTCGTCTGCGCCGCCGTCTAGGCCGTTGAGCCGGCTGTGCAAATCATCGCGCGCGGTTACGATTAAGACGGGAACGGTACAGCCGCCGTTACGGATTTGCGCCAATACGTCCAAACCGTCTTTGCCGGGCAAACCCAAATCCAAGAGCAGCAAATCGTATGCTTGTGCCGCCACTGCCGCGGCCACTTCCGAACCGCGGCTGACCCAATCAACAGCGTAGCCGGCGTCTTTCAGATTGGCACTGACGGCTTGGGCAATCATGGCATCGTCTTCAACCAATAATACGCGCATGGAAGTTCTCCAAAGGATGGGCGGACAGTGATTATAACCGCACTCAATTAGTAAAAATTTAGGAAGGGTTGAAAAACTGATTTTTTGCAAACGATGAGGCCGTCTGAAATTCGGTTTTCAGACGGCCTGTATGCTTCAATCCCGATTATTTAGGGTTTTTCTCAATCAAGGCAACCAGTTGGTCGATATAGCCTTGGACAAATTCACGCGCGGATTCGATGAGTCGGCCGTTGTCGTCAAACAGGGTGGGTGAGTTGCCGAGGAACACTTCCGGCTGGCCGGTCAGCGGCATATCGAAATATGAGAGGGCAAGGCGCAGATTTTTTTGCGCGCTATAACCGCCCATTTTACCGACAGAATGGCTGATGATGCCGGCCGGTGTTTTTTTCCAGGCAACATCGGCATTGGGTTTGGAGCCAATGTCGATGGCGTTTTTCAGGCAGGCAGGGACAGTACGGTTGTTTTCGGAAGTCACGAACAATACGCCGGCAGAGGCTTTGATGGTTTCGCGGAATTCGGTATAGCTGGGCGGAGTGGGGAAGTCGGTAACGGCAGGATCGTCGTAGTCGAAGTTATACAAAGGCAAATGGCCGATTTCGACGATTTGTGCTTCGTAGCCTTCGGGGAACGTGGAAATGATGTTTTGTGCGATTTTTCGTGCGAACGAACCTTTACGCAGGCTGCCGACCAAGATGCTGACTTTTTTTGACATGTTTTTCTCCTGTTTGATAATAAAAATGAAAACTATTCTAGATTTTAGTGTTGTCTAGGGAAGCGGTCAAGGTTTCAGACGGCCTGTCAAAACGGTTTATGCTAAAATAACAGTTTCGCTGATATTTCAAATTATTATGCACGCTTCTGATTTTCAAGAAAATGATACGGCGCACGAATACCACGCCGACAATCCTGATTTTCCTGCTAAAACCATTGTAGCGACGCTGTTTATCGGCGCATTTTTCGGCTATCTCAACGATACCCTGCTGAATGTCGCGCTTACGCCGATTATGAAGGATTTCGGAGTCGATAAGACCACGGTTCAATGGCTGACGACGGGCTTTTTGCTGGTGATGGGCGCGTTTACGCCGATTACGGCAGGCGTGATTCAATGGTTTGAAACGCGCAAAATGGTGCTGTTTACGCAGGCAACGTTTTTGGCCGGTTCGCTGATTTGCGCGTTTGCGCCGACTTTCGGAATTCTGGTTGTGGGGCGGATGGTGCAGGCGGTGTCTGCCGCGTTTTTCGTCCCGCTCCTGTTTAACGGCATTTTATCGATTTATCCGCCCAATAAGCGCGGAACAGCGATGGGCGTGATTACCATGATGTTCACCGCCGCGCCCGCGATGGGGCCGACGCTGTCGGGCATTATCATCGACCACACGCATTGGCGCGTGCTGTTCGGCTTTACCGCGCCGTTTATGCTGGCGGCGATGGTATTGGTGGGCAAATATTTGACGGTCAATTTGAGCAACATCAGCCGTCCGAAGATTGATGTGTTGTCGGCCGTTTTGTCGATCGCTGGTTTCGGCGGGCTGGTGTATGCGAGCAGTAATTTCGCCCACCTGTCGCTGGTGGAATTCATCCTGCTCTTTGCCGCTTCCGTTGTACTGGTGGGTTGGTTTGCGCACCGTCAGTTCCGTTTGGCGACGCCTTTGCTGAACCTTCGCGCATTTGGATACAAGCAGTTCGGATATTGCGTTGTGATTTTGGCCGGCGCGGTATTCCTGTTTTTGGGATTGGAACTGATGGTGCCGATGTACACGCAGCAAGTGCTGATGCTGACCGGTACGGCAACCGGCCTGATTCTGATGCCCGCCAGCATTGCCCAAGCGGTTGCCGCGCCTTTGTTCGGCAAATTGTTGGACAAAAAGGGCGGACGCTTTGTCGTCTTGCCGGCAACCGTGATGCTGGTGGTGTCGTTGGCGGTATTGTGGCTGTTTTTACGGATTGACACGCAAGTGATGATGCTGACGGCAATGTTTACGCTGTTGGCGGTATCCGTGTCTGCTTGCGTAACTGGTGAAACCCATGGTCTGAATTCATTACCGAAAACGCTCAATCCGCACGGCGCGGCGATTCTGACCACCATCAATCCGATTGCCGGTGCCATCGGCGCGGCGTTTTTCGTCGGTGCAACCAATATCGGCGAGAAACTTTCCAGTGCAGATATGCCGCAACAGGCAATGCTGGACGGTATCCATTTGGCGATGGGTTGCGCTTTGGTTGTCGGTGTCGTTGTCGTTATGTTTGCTTTGCGTTTGAAAGCGCATCAGAAATAAATAACAGGCCGTCTGAAATGTTCAGACGGCCTCAGTACCTCGTACAGATGTATCAATTTTTCGTAACACAATGAAGTTAAAAAATATTTTATTAATCAGCCTGATGGTGGCGGCGTGTCCGTCATGGGCTTTGGATTTCGGCCGTATTCCTGAAAATGAGATTTCCGTTTATGTGCAGGAACTGGACAGCGGCAAAGTGATTGTGGAACACCGTGCCGATGAGTTGCGCAATCCTGCTTCAACCATGAAGCTGGTAACGGCGTTTACCGCGTTTCGTATGTTGGGCGGCGATTATCGTTGGAAAACCGAGTTTAAAACCAACGGCGCAATCAAAGGCGATACGCTGAAAGGCAATGTTTATTGGGTAGGGAGCGGTGATCCTGTGTTTGACCAGCATGATTTGGTGCAAATGCAGCAACAGATGCGCGATAAGGGCATACGCCATATTGACGGACATCTGATACTCGACCGCAGCCTCTGGGGCGATGTGAAGAATCCGGATGATTTTGCTTCCGATTCTGCCGAAAGCTTTATGACGCCGCCCGACCCCAATATGTTGGCGTATAAAACCGTTGAACTTAGCGCTGAAAAAGAAGAAGACGGACGCTTGGTCATCCGTACCAATCCGCCGCTGCCGAATCTGAACATTCAAAACAAATTGACGCTTGAAGATAAGGAAGGGAAGTGCAGCGTTTTAAAAAACCACATGAAGACTTCCTATAAAAACAATACGCTGACCGTATCGGGCAAGCTGCCGGAAAGTTGTTTGGGTAAAGAGCTGTATCTGAATATGTACAGCATGAAAGAATTTGTTGGCAAAAGTTTTGTCAACCAATGGCGCCAACAAGACGGTACGGTTTCAGACGGCCTGACGACAGGTGTCGCGCCTCATGACGCGCATGTGTTGGCGAGCCATCTATCCAAACCGCTTGCCGATATCCTCACCGATATGAACAAGCATTCCAATAATCTGATTGCCCGTTCGGTTTTCCTTAAATTTGCCGGACATATATCTGATTACAAGCAGGCGCAGGCCAAGGCTGCCTCTATCGTAAAAAGCGAGTTGGCGGTTGCCGGCATCAATACGGAAGGGCTGGTGTTGGAAAACGGCTCAGGCCTGTCCCGTGTAGAACGGCTCAATGCGCGAATGATGGCGCAAATGTTGGAAAAAGCCTACTTCAGCCCGTTTAAAAACGAGTTTATCAGTACGCTGCCGATTGCCGGTAAAGACGGTACGCTTAAAACACGCTTGAAACAGCCCGGTGAAAACCTGCGCCTCAAAACCGGTACGCTCAAAGATGTCCGCGCACTGGCTGGGTATTGGTTGGGCGAAAAACCGTTGTTGGTTGTCGTCATTATCAATAGCCAGAAATCAACCGATTATCTACGCGACTTGGATAAGCTGGTGTCTAAAATCGTTCAGCCGGGCGGGGATCATTGGATTGATGCTAAAGTTTCCTGCGTGATGAGGTATCAGGCTTGATAAGCTAAAAAAGGCCGTCTGAAAATGTATTGACGTTTCAGACGGCCTTTGTGTAAGAGGGGCAAGTATTTATGTCTATTTTGAAGGATGATTCAGGGATTGGATGAATAAGCGTTTGGTGTGAATCAGCTTGAGATGGATGGTTTTATCTTTGGTATTGAAGACGTATGTTTTAAGTTTATTTCCGGCTTCTCTTGTCTAAATAATCAGGCTCTTTACGAAAAGGCATAGGGTACAGACGAAAAAAATACCGGTAAAAACCAGTATTTTTTATTTTTAACTTGATGGCGCGGCGGACGGGGCTCGAACCCGCGACCCCCGGCGTGACAGGCCGGTACTCTAACCAACTGAGCTACCACCGCGCATCCACTGTCAAAGACAATGAAAAGGAAAGTGGTGGGTGATGACGGAGTCGAACCGCCGACATTCTGCTTGTAAGGCAGACGCTCTACCAACTGAGCTAATCACCCGAAAAAGGGAGATACTGAGAAATCAGTATTTTTAAATAATGGCGCGGCGGACGGGGCTCGAACCCGCGACCCCCGGCGTGACAGGCCGGTACTCTAACCAACTGAGCTACCACCGCGCATCCACTGTCAAAGACAATGAAAAGGAAACTTGGTGGGTGATGACGGAGTCGAACCGCCGACATTCTGCTTGTAAGGCAGACGCTCTACCAACTGAGCTAATCACCCATGCGCAAAATTGCGAAGACGCTATTAAACCAAAAAATCCTGATGCGCGCAAGATTTATTTGCCGATAATTAGATATCTCCCTGCAAGCACCAGTTTTCAAAGGAAATAATTTCTTCCTGCTTGCCTGCGACAACCAAAATATCACCGTTTTCCAAAACAAAATCAGGATCAAGGTCTTGGATTTTTCCGGTCTTGCGGCGGATAAACAATAGCTTCAGATGATGGGCGGACAAGGGCAATTCGCGGATGGTTTTGCCGATGGCATGTGCCTCGCCGTGCAACGGGAAGGCGTGACGGGAGATGGCTTTGCTGTCTTCGTCTGAGAAGCTGTCATCGTCGCTGCCGATAAACAAGTCTTGCAACGATGCATAGCGGCTGTGACGGATATGGGTTATGGTTTGATAAACGTGGTTGTAGGAGAGGCCGTGGCCCAACATGGCATAGCTTGCCAGCACCAGGCTGGTTTCTTTGGTGTCGGAAACGGCTTCTTCCGCGCCCATTTCGGTGAAGGTTTTGACGTAATCGTCATTGGTGGCGCGAACATAAACCGGCATACTCGGATGCATGGACATGATGTTGCCGAGAACATGTTGGGTCTCGTGCATATTGTTCAGCGTAATGACCACCATCTTGGCGCGTCCCAATCCGGCGGCTTCCAAAACTTCACGGCGTTTGGCATCGCCAAAGGAAACCGGTTCGCCTGCGTTGCGTGCCACTTGTACGCGGGCAATGTCTAAGTCGAGGGCGAAGTAGGGGATGCCTTCTTGCGCCAATACACGGGCAACCGATTGACCGCCGCGTCCGAAACCGATAATCAGGACGTGTTCGGATTTGCTCATGGTTTCCACCAGCATGGAGTGCAAGTCCAAGGCTTTCATGTCCCAGTCGGATTTGACGAATCGGCCGATGATGGCATCGCTGCTGCCCAAAATGAATGGAGCGGCAATCATGGAGAGCAATACGGCTGCGGTGGCCGCTTGTTCCAATTCGGGCGAAACCATATTGATTTTGCTGGAAATGGCCAGCATCACAAAGCCGAACTCACCGCCTTGCGCTAAATAAAGCGCACTCTTGAGGCTGTCGCCCACAGGGTTTTTCATGCGCAAAGCGATGACGAAAACGACCAGTGCTTTCAAGACCAACAGGATGACCAACAAAATCAGGATTTGCTGCCAATTGCCGATCAGCGCCTGAATATCCAGCTTCATACCGACGGTGATGAAGAAAAAGCCCAGCAGGATGTCGCGGAATGGGCGGATGTCGTCTTCCACCTGAATACGGTATTCGGTTTCGGAAAGCAGCATACCGGCGACGAATGCGCCCAATGCCATAGACAGGCCTTCAAGTTCTGTCAGATAGGCTACGCCCAAAGTAACCAGCAAAACGTTGATCATGAAGAGTTCGGACGATTTGCGTTTAGCAACCAGTCTGAACCAGCGCGACATCACACGGCTGCCAACAACAAACAAAATGCCCAAGGTCAGCAACATTTTTAAACCGGCCAGGCCCAGTTCTACCCACAAGTTGCCTTCGCTGCCGCCGGCAAGCGCCGGAATCAGAATCATCAGCGGTACAACGGCAATATCCTGCATCAGCAAAACACCCATGGCCATTTGACCATGCGGCTGACCCAGCTCGGTTTTCTCCGACAGAATGCGGCTGACAATGGCGGTGGACGACATGGTCAGTGCGCCCGCAGTGGCAAACGCCCAGTTAAACGGCGTGCCCATCGCCATCAAAATGCCCATAATCGAGAGCATGGTAACGATGACTTGCAAACCGCCCAAACCGAATACGAGGCGGCGCATAGCCTTGAGTTTAGGCAGGGAAAATTCGAGGCCGATGCTGAACATCAGAAACACAATGCCGATTTCGCCCAAATAGTCGGTAGCGTGGCTTTGCGGAATCAGTCTGAACATACCCGGACCGGCAATAAAACCGACCAAAAGATAACCGAGCATGGAAGGAATGTTGAATTTGCGACAGCAGATAACCGTAATGACGGCAACCAACAGAACAATGACAATGTGAGCAAGGGAAAATTCGTGCATAGAGTGGGCGGCCTTTCATTAAAAGTAAATATTGTTATATAGAGGCCGTCTGAAACACGTCGAAAACCGACAGCAAACCCAAATAAAAACGCACAGAACGCAATTTATTCCTGCGATTTGATTTCCCGTATCATACTATTTAGATTTACTGTTTCGAGCGTTATCTAACGGATTATTAAGATTATATCAAGATAGAATGTAAAATAGTGTTTTGATTGACAAAAAGGGCCGTCTGAAATATTCAGATGGCCTTTAAATAAACAAACGGTTTAAGGCATCAACATGCCGCCGTTGACATGAAGTGTCTGACCGGTAATGTATTTTGCCTGATCGGAAGCCAAGAACAAGACTGCATCGGCAATATCTTGCGCTTCGCCGAATTTGCCCAAAGAAGTTTGCGCTTCAAAGGTTTTGCGGGTTTCTTCAGGCAGCGCGCGGGTCATATCGGTGTCGATAAAGCCGGGGGCGACGCAGTTGACGGTAATGCCGCGGCTGCCAACTTCGCGCGCCATAGATTTGGAGAAACCGATCAAGCCTGCTTTTGCGGCTGCATAGTTGGTTTGACCGGCATTGCCCATCACGCCGACAACGGATGTGATGTTGATAATGCGGCCTGCACGCTGTTTCATCATGCCGCGCAATACGGCTTTAGAAGCGCGGAAGACGGATTTGAGGTTGACCTGCATGATGTCGTCCCATTCTTCCTCTTTCATGCGCATCAGGAGGTTGTCGCGGGTAATGCCGGCGTTATTGACCAAAATATCCAGTTTGCCGAATTCTTTCTCGATGTCGACAATCAGGTTTTCAATGGTTTCAGGTTCGGCAGAATTCAATGCACGGCCTTCGCCGCCCCATTGCGCCAAGCGCTCGCTAATTGCAGCCGTGCCGCTTTCGCTGGTGGCCGTGCCGATAACTTTTGCACCGGCCGCAGCCAAAGTATCGGCAATCGCCGCACCAATACCGCGCGATGCGCCGGTTACTAAAGCAATTTTGCCGCTCAAATCTTGTGTACTCATGTTTTATTCCTTAATTGCGATTGGAAAAATGGTTTCAGACGGCCTTATACCACGAATAGGTTTTTTAATCTAATTTTCTTAAGTAGGCCGTCTGAACTTTCTATTTGACAGTTAAAAATCTGGTGCTTTGAATCTGTTCGGATTGATTTTTCTGAGCAGGTATTCTTTGTAATATGCCCAGGCTTGTTTTTTATCCCCTTGCTTTGAAAGTCTTTTGGCGGCTTGTTTGAAGGCTTGGTAAGGCTTAGGGAAGGGCAGCCATGTGTTTAACGGTTGATGGATATATCCTTCGTTCCAAGGCGACTTTTGATAGTAGCGGTCGTAAACGGGATGGAAACCTAAGACGTGCCATGGTTTGACGTGGCCGGTAAAGTGTACGAGCTTGATTGCATTTGGGTTTTTGTTTAATTCATAGGCTTTTTTTTGCCAATGTATCCAGTTGTATGTATCGGGAAGCCAGCGGATTTTATTGATACAAGTAAGGTTGAGGATGTCTTGGTCGGGGCATGATAGGCGGATGTTGGCATTTTCCACGGCTTCTATTTTGTTTTGTAATATATTGTCTGTTTGTGAATCGTTCCAGTTTTGGATGTTGAACAGTAATACGCCGGAATTGAAGTAGGGGGCGGTGTCGTTGAAGCCGACAGGATTTAGCTTGCAGATATAAGCGCGGAACATGGTATCGGGAGCTGCCGCGACGAGTTGGCCTGTAAGGTCTATGGTAAAGAGTTCGGAGATGTCACCCAAGCATAATACGTCGGTGTCGAGATAAAGAGCAGTATCGCTGATGCCGCCAAGTATGGCAGGTATGCACATGCGGTAGTACATGGCTATGGTGAAATAGCCGTTGGTTTGCAGGGTGGTAAAGTATTCGGTGTTGAGATGGTAAACCGTTACTGCATAGTTGGGGTTGATGGTTTCGAGATGGTTGAAAATGCTGAAGTCGTAGCTTTCCGATCCGCTGACCAGTAGGTGGAAGTGGATGGGGAAGTGGTTGTTTTCCAATACGGAAAGCATAGATGTGCCGATATGTCGGATGTAATTTTGATCGGCTGCATAGACGATGTGCCGTGTGTTTTTTTCAGGCGGCCTTTGTCTGACTGGCAGGACGGCAGTTAGTAGTTTTTCTTTTTCAAACATGCTGTTTCTCCAAAATGGACGGGTCCGCTTGGGGCAGGGTAATGGGGATGTTGGGTTCGATGTTAAAGGCGCAGCTGATCCAGTTGCTGAAGCTGTATTTGTGCTTCAAGCCTGGGGCAAGCGGTACATACGGCAAGGTCAGGAAGGCTTTGAGTTCTTTAAGGTTGCTTCCGTCCCAGTAGAACATATTGTTCGGGTGATAAAAATCGTAATGTACGATGGTCGGATTGGTTGTAATCAGTTTTTTGTCCAAACCAATCGCTTCGAAAATCCGCAAAGAGAGGCCGTAGTGCTTGCGGTTGAGGAAATCCACCAATACGGAGGATTGGGCCGCTTCTTCTAAGTTTTGACGATAGGAGAGGGCGTTTTCAAAGGAGAAAAACTCGACTTCTGGAATGCCCAAAGCCGCTTTTTCTTCTTCGATTTTCTTGCTGGCCAAGCGGAAATCTATTTCTAAACCGATTGAACGTGCAGCTTCGCAAAATGCGCGGATGTCGTTGTTGCGGTCGGCAGCGTACGAGCCGATAAACAAGATTTTGTTTTGCGGGTTTTCAGACGGCCTGAAGCAGTCAAAGTAGAAGCTGGTGGTTGGAAAGAGTTTTTCGGTGTATTCGGGATGTTTGCCCTGGTCAAACGGATCGAAAAAGTAAAATTTGTCGAAAAATTCGATGTTGTCGAAGTCTTCTTTTAAGAAGGTCAGGGCTTCCCAGTTGTAGTACACCATTAATTTGGAATGCGCTCTGAGCTTGGCGATAAAGTCTTTTGGATAGGCGCCCAGCCAAATCATGAAGCAATAATCCGCTTGTTCGGGATGTTCGCTTAACAGGGTATTGAGGCGTTCTTCTACGGCGTGGAACATGGTCCGTTTTTTGAAGTCTTTTTGTCCAAGAATATTTCGATACCAGATTTTTTCAGCCGTTGAAATACATTTTTGTATTTGAACTCTTTTTCTTCATAGGTCAGAGACAGCACTTCAAATCCGCATTTCTCTAAGTTCTCAATAATGAGTTCGTGGATTTTGAAGAGTTCCGGCATGGCGAGAATGACTTTTTTCTTACTCATAATGTATTCAATATAATATTTTGTCAGATAGGGATATTTGCTATCGGCATAGGGTTAATCAATGCCGAGTAGGCGGTTCAGCCATTGTGTAAATGAATAATAGGCTTTGATTTCAGGGGCAGGTTGCTGATACGGGCGTGCCAAAAATTCAGGCAATGCGTCTAAACTACCGCCGTCCCATAAGAACACGCGGTCTGGGTGGTATAGGTCGGTCTCCAAGATATGTTTGTTGGTGGTAATCAGTTTTTTATCGAAACGCAACGCATCAAAGATACGGAATGATAAGCCGTAATGTTCGAATTGTGCAAAATCGACGACTGCGCCGCAACTTTGCACTTGGCTGAGGTTTTCTTCAAAGCTGAGGATGCTGCTGCGGTTGAGATAGCGGATGCCGTTGTGTCCGAAGGCTTTTTCGGCCCTGTCATCTTTGCAGTAGATATGGAAATCCAAGGGTAGGTTGAGGCGTTCGGTTTCTTGGATAAAGCGTTTGGTTTGCTCTTCGCGTCGGAGTTCATAGCCACCCAAAAAGTAGAGTTTGTTGGTAGGCGCATATTCCGCCACAGGAAAGTCAAAGTAAAAATTGGTGGTGGCTTTGAAACGGCATTGTGGATATTTTTGAATATCGTCGGGATCGAAAACCCAACATTGGTCAAAATAATCCAAATATTCAATAATATCTGGGAAACGACCTACGCCATCCCATTGATAATTCACGCAAACATTGCTGTATTCGCGGATGGTGGCGATGATTTCTTTGGGGTAAATATTGGCGCGGATACAGAGCGCATAGTCGGCTTTTTTACCGTTTAGCGAGGCCAATTTTTGCTGAATGTCGTCGAGGTGGCGGCTGTATTTGAGGTATTTTTTATAGTTGCCGTCTTTGGTGATGTGTTTGTGGTAGAGGTTTTTGAGTCTGCTGCCCAAGTTCGGGTAATAGGAATCCCGGTCGTCATAGCACAGGTTGATGACCTCAAAACCAAGAAAACGCAGATTTTTTTCGATACATTGATCCAGTCCGTACATGTAGGGAACGGCAAGAATAATGGTTTTTTTCATAATGTATTCGGATTGGAGTGGAGCTGATTTTTCAGACGGCCTTGCCTGACAGGATAAAGCCGTCTGAAAACGTTTTAGTGGGCTTCGATAAATGCAGCCACTTGGTCGGCATTGGTCAATGCGCTGCATACGGCTTCTTTGTTAATGCGTTTGGCGAGGCCTGCGAGGACTTTGCCGGGGCCGCATTCGGCGGATTCGGTGATGCCTTCGGAAACAAGCGCGTTGACGGTTTCTGTCCAGCGCACCGGGCTGTACAGTTGGCGTACTAGGGCATCTTTGATTTTGTCGGCATCATCATAAGAGGCAACATCGGCGTTATGAATGACGCGGATTTGCGGTTGTTTGATGGTGATGTCTTTCAATGCTTCGGCAAGTTTTTCCGCTGCGGGCTTCATGAGGCTGCAATGTGAGGGAACGGAAACGGGCAGCGGTAGGGCGCGTTTGGCTCCGGCTTCTTTGGCGGCGGCCATGGCGCGTTCGACTGCGGCGGTATTGCCGGCAATCACGACTTGGCCTGGGGAGTTGAAGTTGACGGCTTCAACGACTTCGCCTTGTGCGGCTTCGGCACAAATGGCTTTGACTTGTTCGTCTTCCAAACCCAAAATAGCGGCCATTGCACCTACGCCTTGCGGTACGGCAGATTGCATGAGTTCGGCGCGCAGGCGGACCAGTTTGACTGCGTCTGCAAAATCCAATGCGCCGGCGGCGACGAGGGCGGTGTATTCGCCGAGGCTGTGGCCTGCAACGACGGAAGGGGTTTTTCCGCCGGCTTCCAAGTAGGCGCGGTAGGTGGCAATGCCGGCAGCCAGCATGATGGGCTGGGTGTTGACGGTTTGACCGATTAATTCGGCATCTTCGCCGTTAATCATTGCCCACAGGTCTTGACCCAATACGGCGGAAGCTTCTTCAAATGTGGCTTTAACGATGGTTTGCTCGGCAAAACCGTTCATCATGCCTAGGCTTTGTGAGCCTTGTCCGGGGAAGAAGAATGCGAAAGACATGGTAATTCCTTATTGGTTTGAATGTTTGAGGGTGTCTGCCAGCAGAAGGAGGGTGGCGACAATATTGGTTGCGGCACTCAGCCGGAAGGTGCGGACAAATTCGGGTTTGCTGGTTTTATGCCGGAATATGAGGCTGCCGCAATAACCGCCCGGCCAGCCGCCAAGCAGGTTGAGCAGGTGCAATTTTGCTTCGGGTATGCGCCTGTCGTGCTTGCGTGCGCGCTGTTTGTCTTGGTAGTAAAGCAGGAAAACGTATGCACTCAGTGCGAGATAGGCGATTGCCAGTTTGGGCAATATTACAGCCGTTATGCTTAAAAACAGGCTGCTGATGCAGAGTGCAAACGTTAGGGATTTCATGGGTTTGAGCAGAATAGGCCGTCTGAAAGAGGTGTTCAGACGGTCCAACCATTAGTATTTCACCAAAACCGCACCCCAGGCAAAACCGCCGCCGATGCCTTCGAGCAAGAGGTTTTGTCCGCGTTTGATTTGGCCGTTTTTAATGCCGACATCCAGTGCCAACGGAATGGAGGCTGCGGAAGTGTTGCCGTGGTCTTGGACGGTCAAGATTACTTTGTCCATGCTCAAGCCCAAGTGTTTGGCGGTAGAGTCGATAATGCGCTTGTTGGCTTGGTGCGGCACAATCCAATCGATTTGATCGGCGGTGTATCCGGCTTCTTCGATAACGTCATCTGCAATTTTTGCCAGCATTTTGACGGCAAATTTGAATACGCCGGGGCCGTCCATGCTGATGTAGGGCGAGCCGCAAACCTGGCCGTTGGCGATTTGTCCGGGGACGTTTAAAAGGTTGAGGTAGTTGCCGTCGGCTTTGAGTTTGCTGTGGATGATGCCCGGTTCGTCAGATGCGCTTAAGACAACCGCGCCTGCGCCGTCACCAAAGAGGACGCAGGTGGTGCGGTCGTTCCAATCGACGATGCGGCTGAAGGTTTCCGCGCCGATAACCAAAGCGTTTTTCGCCATGCCGCTTTTGATGTATGCATTGGCAGTGGTCATGGCATACATAAAACCGGCGCACACGGCTTGGACGTCAAAGGCGGGGCAGCCGTTGGTTATGCCTAATTTTTGCTGAACGATGGTCGCAGTAGAGGGGAACTGCATATCGGGAGTGGCTGTGGCAACGATAATCAGGTCGATGTCGTCAGCCTGTAAATGGGCATCTGCCAAGGCGCGACGTGCTGATTCGGCGGCCAAGTCGCTGGTTTTTTCGCCCTCGTCTGCAATATGGCGGAATTTGATGCCTGTACGCGTGGTAATCCATTCGTCGGAAGTGTCCACTTTTTTGGCAAGGTCGTCATTGCTGACGCGGTTGGCAGGAAGATAGCTGCCTGTGCCGGAAATTTTGGCATATTGCATGAGAACGGCCTTTTTAGAGAGTTAATTCGGATAGTCGGATATTGTAAGCGAAAATGGGGAAATTCCCAATATGAAGCATGAAGTTGGTGTTTCAAAGATAAAAACAGGCCGTCTGAACGTTTTGAAGTTTCAGACGGCCTGTGTATATCAGCCTTAAGCTTCCGTGGCCGGAGCGGCGGTTTCTTCCTGCTCTGCTTCTGCTTTGGCGGCTTCTAAAGCGGCCAACTGGGTGGCTACGCCTTGTTCGATTTGGGCGAGGCCGGCGGATTTGGCTTCGTGGTAGGCTTCCTCCAAAGCATAACGGAAGCCGACTTCGTCGGTTCCGCCGTGGCTCTTAATCACGATACCGCGTAAACCAAGCAGGATGGCGCCGTTAAATTTACGCGGATCAAGTTTGCCTTTCAAGCCTTTGAGCGCGGGCAGGGCGGCAATGGCGGCAAGTTTGTTGAACAGGGTGCTTTGGAATTCACGGCGGATGGCACCGCTCATGAATTTAACCGCGCCTTCAATGGTTTTGAGCATAACGTTGCCGACAAATCCGTCTGCGACAACGACATCGGCTTCGCCATACAAAACGCTGTTGCTTTCGATATTGCCGATGAAGTTGAGTTTGCTGCTGCTCAACAGTTTAAAGGTTTGTTTGACGGCATCCGTACCTTTGATATCTTCAGTACCGACGTTCAAAAGAGCGACGCGCGGGCTGCCTTTTTCCGGGTGCAGGGCGTGTACCAGCTCGCTGCCGATGATGGCAAATTGAACCAGTTGCTCGGGCGTGCAATCGACATTTGCACCCAAATCCAAAGCTAAGGTAACGTGTTCGCTGTCGGAAGGCAGAAATTTGGCGATGGCGGGGCGCTCAATGCCGGGAATGGTTTTGAGGACGAATCGGGCGGTCGCCATCAATGCGCCGGTATTGCCTGCCGATACGGCGGCTTGCGCGTTGCCTTCTTTAACTTGGTTGATGGCGATGCGCATGGATGATTCTTTTTTGTTTTTCAGCGCGGATTGCGGCGCTTCATCCATTTCAACAACTTGTGCTGCATGGCAGACGGTAATGCGGTCCATGGGCGCGCCTGCCGAGCTTAATGCTTGGCGGACTGCTGCTTCATCGCCGACCATAATCAGGTGTACGTCGGATTGTTGTTTTAGGAAATCCACTGCACCGGGGACGGTAATCGCAAGGCCTGCATCTCCGCCCATGGCATCTACGGCCAGTGTAATCATGTTGTTCTCCGGTTTGTGTGTTTCAGACGGCCTCGGACCATCGGACAAGCACACTCATCTGATTTTCAGAGATAGATTGAAAATCAGATGGAAAGGCTTGTTGCGACGGTTATGCCGGATTTATCGGTTTTGCGCGGCCAATTTATTGTGTTCGTCGATGTCCAGCGCGTCCCAAGGATAGTTAATCCACCAGTCTTCCACGGTAATGCCGCTGAAATAAGGGATGCCTTCGGGAATCTTGCCGACTTTGGCTTTGATTTTTTCATGCAATACTGCCACGCCGATGGTGCCGAAATCTTCTTTCAACAATTCGTTCAGGCAGAATTCCATGGTAACGCGGCTGTCGTCCACTTCGTCAACAACCAGTACGTTTTTGCCTTTCAGTACATCGGGAACGGGATCGAGCCATTGGACTTTTTTCACTTCTTCGGTCACTTGACCTTCGTGATCGTTGTCGTAGTAGGCTGTGGTCACGGCGTAAATCGGGATTTCCAAGAAGCAGCGCAACATGCGGGCAGGGATAAAACCGCCGCCGCCAATGGCAATCATGGCATCGTATTTGGTGCCGGAGTTTTGGATTTTTTCCGCCAATCCTTTGATTACGCGGTGGATGTCGTCGTAGGTGTACCAGATTTTACGTTTCATGGTGTGCTTCCGAAGAGGAAAATACAGGGTGCAATGCAAAAAAGCCAGTCATTGCATGGCAATATTCTGGCTTTTTCAGTCAGACGAACGGATTATTCGCCTTTAGCTTTTACCACTTTACGGCCACGGTACATACCGTTTGGAGAAATGTGGTGTGGACGATGCACTTCGCCGGTTGCGCTGTCGACAGACAGAGAAGGCGCAGTCAGAGCGTCGTGTGAACGGTGCATACCGCGTTTAGAAGGGGATTTTTTGTTTTGTTGAACGGCCATTTCAAGCTCCTAAATAAATAAACTGTGTCCTAATTAACTGCTTTTCAAACCTGCTAAAACAGCGAAGGGGTTTGGTTTGTCCCGATTGACTTCTTCCAGTGTCCCATTGTTGCCGCAGTCTTTGTGTCGAGGGGAGAAAGGGAGCGACATCAGGATTTGGTCTTCGACCAGAGTTCGTACGTCTAGCTCTTTTTCGAGCAGCATACCTTCCAATTCTTCATCGGCAAGCATGGCTTCGTCCAAACTCTCTTCATCGGCAAACAAGACGATACGGCTGGTTTCATCGAGTAGAAACGGCATGGGCGTAATGCAACGCTGGCAAATCAGGGGCATGTCGGCTTTGACGTTCAAATCGAGAAACAGACGTTGCAGCCGGTCGCGGCCACCTTGCAGCGTAAACGACACGCGCGTCTGTTTGTCGGCCGGATAATCGTGCGAACTGACTCGTTCATCCAATTCTTCGAGCAGGAAGCTGCCTTGCAGATTCTGCCCTTCGGCGGCGAAAACTTCTGGGTCAATCAAATTAGGGTATGACATAAACGGAGTATGATATAATTTCGGCGGTCTAACGTCAATGTTTTTAAGTAAAAATATGGAAGTAAAACTGCCTTTGGTTTTAGGGTCGAGTTCGGTTTTCCGCTGCGGACAGCTTCGCCGTTTGGGTATCGATTTTCAGACGGCATCGCCTGATTTTGACGAAACGCCTATTGCGGGCGAGCATGCGGGCGAGACGGCGCTGCGTTTGGCTAAAGGCAAAGCCCGTTCATTGGCGGCAGCTTTCCCTGCCGCGCTGATTATCGGCGCAGACCAAGTCGCATGGTGCGAAGGACGGCAGTTGGGCAAACCGATGAACGTCGCAAATGCACAACAGATGCTGGCGGACTTGAGCGGAAAACGGATTGAATTTTACAGTGCAATCGTGCTTTTGAATACTGCCACGGGCAAGGTTCAGCATCATGTCGATCATACGGTGGTTACCATGCGCCAGTTGTCGCAGGAACAAATCAGCCGATATTTGGAACGCGAGCCGGATGCGGTTTATTGTGCAGGTGCGGCGAAGAGCGAGGGTTTGGGCGCTGCTTTGTTGGAGCGTATTGAAAGTACGGACCCGAATGCTTTGATCGGTCTTCCGATTTTCCGTCTGATTGATTTTTTGAAAAACGAAGGTGTGGAAGTTTTATAGTTTGAAGCCGTCTGAATGTGTTCAGACGGCCTGAGATTTTTTGGAGCTGCAAGAATGAAACCGATTTTGTATTTGATTCCTACCCCTTTGGGTGCGCCTGATACGCCAAGCCTGTTGCCGCATGAGCAACAGGCGATTGTCGGGCTGACGGATTTTGTCGTGGAAGCGGAGAAAACAGCGCGCGCGCATTTGAAATACTTGGGCGTAACTACGCCTATCCGCGAGCTGAATCTGCAAACGCTGAATGAACACACGGATTTGAAGACTTTGCCGGAATTGCTGAAACCTTTGCAAGAAGGGCGCAGTATGGGTATTGTCAGCGAGGCAGGTTGCCCGGCTGTTGCCGACCCGGGCGCGAATTTGGTGGCGTTGGCGCATAAACACGGTTTTGAAGTACGACCTTTGGTCGGGCCGTCCAGTTTGTTGCTGGCGCTGATGGCTTCGGGTGCGAATGGTCAGAACTTTGCGTTTAAGGGTTATTTGCCGTCTGAAAAAAATGAGCGGATTCAGCGTTTGAAGGCTTTGGAACAACGTTCGCGCCAGCAGAATGAAACGCAGCTGTTTATCGAAACGCCGTATCGCAACGATGCGTTGTTGGCTGATGCGGTGGAAAACCTGCATCCTGAAACGCGATTATGCGTGGCCACGGACTTAACCTTGCCGACACAGGAAATCATCAGCCAGACGATTGCGCAGTGGAGAAAAAGAAAAGAAATGCCGAATTTGAAAAAACGCCCGACAATTTTTGTGTTGCATGCCGCTTAAAACTGGATTGGGTTCAATTTCAAACTGTATTTGTTTGGGGAAATAAAAAAGGCCGTCTGAACAACAGACGGCCTTTGTGTTGCCTAAGCTTTTATCAAGAAACGACTTCGCCTTGGGCGCGTTGTTTTTCGATGCTGCGGTTGATGTGCCATTGTTGGGCGATGGTCAAGAGGTTGTTGACTACCCAGTACAGAACCAAACCGGCAGGGAAGAAGAAGAACATGATGGAGAAAATCAAAGGCATGACTTTCATCATTTTCGCCTGCATAGGGTCGGTTGACGGCGGATTCAGATAAGTTTGTGCAAACATGGTTGCCGCCATAATCAAAGGCAGGATGTAGAAAGGATCCGGACGGCTCAAGTCGGTAATCCAGCCCAACCAAGGCGCTTGGCGCAATTCTACGGAGGCGAACAATGCCCAGTACAGACCAATGAAGACGGGGATTTGCAACAGCATAGGCAGACAGCCGCCCAGCGGATTGATTTTCTCGTCTTTGTAAAGCTGCATCATGGCTTGTTGTTGTGCCATGCGGTCATCGCCGTATTTTTCTTTGATGGCTTGCAATTTAGGCGCAGCGGCACGCATTTTTGCCATAGAGCGGTAAGAGGCGTTGGTCAACGGGTACAGCACGGCTTTGACGATGATGGTCAAAACGATGATTGCCCAGCCCCAGTTGCCGATGATGTTGTGCAGTTGGTTCAAGAGCCAGAAGAGCGGGGAGGCGAACCAGTGTACTTTGCCGTAGTCTTTGGCCAGTTGCAGTTTGTCGGCAATGTTGGCGATAACGGAAGTGGTTTGCGGACCGGCATACAGGTTGATGGCGGTTTCGGCTTTCGCGCCGGCTTGGATGGCGGCTAAAGGCACGCTGACGCTTGCGCTGTACAGGTTGTCGTTGCGGCGTTTGATGTCGATACGGCAGTCGCCTGCGGCGCAAACGCTTTGGCCGTCTTTAGGCTGCAAAATCCAAGTGGACATGAAATGGTGTTCAATCATGCCGAGCCAGCCGGTCGGCGTTTTGCGGATGTATTCGGCTTCGGATTTGCCGGATTTGGCATCGTCGTCCAAATCAGAGAAGCTGACTTTTTGGAAGCCGCCTTCAGGGGAGTAAACCACCGGGCCGACGTAAGAGCGGGTAAAGTAGCCTTGGCCTTCGGGTTCGCTGTGGTCGCGGACGATGCGGTAGTCTGCGCTCAGGTTGACGGGTTGGCCTTTGCTGTTGGTAATGTCGAAACGGACGTTAACCAAGTAGCTGCCTTTGGTGAAAGTATAAACTTTGTCGATTTTCAGGCCGTTGGTTTCAGGCGCGCTCAGGCGGACTTCGACTTTGTCGCCTTCCAAACTGTATTGTTTTTGCGGGGCGCTAAAGCTGATGCCTTTCAGAACGTTGTTGCCTTGTGCGTCCAAAAGCTCGGATTGGGCAACGTAGGTGTATTCTTTGCCATCGTTAAACAGGACGAAAGGTTTGTGTTCGTCGCCGGTTGCTTTGTATTGCAAGAGGGTCAGCTGGCGCAGGTCACCGCTTTTTTCATCGATGACGGCTTTAACTGTGTCCGTGGTAACGGTAATGGGGGAGGCCGGGGCAAGCGCGGCTTCGGCAGCGGCTTTTGCTGGGGCGGCGGCCGTTTGCTGTTGCGCGGCTTGTTGCGCCGGATTAGGTTTGGGGCTGGGGAAGAAATGTTCCCAGCCGGCAAAAATTGCTACTGAAATGGCAAAAAACGCCATTAGTCTTTTAAAATCCATAAGAGATTCCTGGAATTGACGGATAGGTAATCGAGATGAAAACTGCTTCAGACGGCATTATATAGAAACCGACGGGAAATTAAAGGAAATCGTGTTCTTTAAATGGTTGACAGCAGCATTATGGAACAGGGTCGTGTCCGTGTCCGCCGAAAGGATGGCATCGTGCGATGCGTTTGATGGCTAGCCATCCGCCTTTGAATGCGCCGTATTTTTTGACGGCTTCGACTGCGTATTGTGAACAGGTCGGGGTATAGCGGCAGCGCGGCGGAATGAGGGGGCTGATGCAGTATTGGTAAAAGCGGATGAGTGCAAGGAGGAGCTTGGAAAGCAGGGTGTTCATCGGCGTTTTTTCATCAGCTGGGCAAGTTGGTTGCGGGCTTCTGGGGCGGTTTCCCGATTAAACGCCTGACGCACGCGCACAACAAAATCATGCGGCGGCAGCTGGTGTTGATTCAGCCTGAACCAGTCGCGGATGACGCGCTTCATATAATTGCGGTCATGGGCACGTTTGGCGGTCTTTTTGCTGACGACCAAACCAAGTCGCGGATGGCCGAGCGCGTTGTCTGCGGACTGGGAGACTTGCAGCAAATCGCGGCTGCGTCGGTTTTTCAACGCAAAAACGGATGAAAAATCATCCGTTTTTAATAAGCGATACTGCTTCGAGAAGCCGTAATTCAAAATTATACAGCCAGGCGTTTGCGGCCTTTGGCGCGACGGGCAGCCAATACTGCGCGACCACCGCGGGTTTTGGAGCGAACCAAGAAGCCGTGGGTGCGTTTGCGTTTGGTAACGGAAGGTTGATAAGTGCGTTTCATGATGTTTCCTAAAAATTGGTAGATAATTAAACCGTGAATTACACTCCAATTTGTTGCTTTTGTCAATCAATATAAAAACTTTTCGTCGGCTAAAGTGTGACAACGGGTTTGATGCGTTGATAGAATTTGTGGATAAAATTTTGCGGCGGTTGTGGATAAAAAAGAGCGGAATGGGTATAATCGCCCAACCTTGCTTTTCTCTGTGCGCAAGGCCGTCTGAAAGCAGCGGGAATATTGTAAAAATTTGATTTTTATCGGATTGCCTGTCTGCTCTGCCTTCTTGTATTTCCCAAATCTTCCATTTTCCGAGCTTAATCTCATGACGTTAGCTGAATTTTGGCCGCTGTGCCTTTGCCGCCTTCACGAAATGTTGCCTGCCGGGCAGTTTGCGCAATGGATTGCGCCTTTGACCGTGGGCGAAGAAAACGGCGTATGGGTGGTGTATGGTAAAAACCAATTTGCCTGCAATATGCTCAAAAGCCAGTTTGCCGCCAAAATTGACGCCGTGCGTGCCGAATTGGTGCCTCAGCAGGCTGCGTTTGCGTTTAAGCCGGGCGTAGGTACGCATTATGAAATGGCGGCTCAGGCTGTTGCTCCGGTGCAAGTGCAAGAAGTCATTGAAGTTGAAGAGTGTGTAGAGCCTGTTCAAATGCCTTTGCAAACTGCTGCGGCGGTGGAAGAAGATGGGCCGTCTGAAACGGTTTCCAAGCCTGCCGCTGCCATGACGGCTGCCGAGATTTTGGCGCAACGCATGAAAAACCTGCCGCATGAGCCTCAAGTGCAAACTGCCGCTCCGGCTGAGTCTAAAGCAGTTGCCAAAGCTAAAGCCGCCGCGCAACACGATGCGGAAGAAGCGCGCTACGAACAGACTAATCTGTCGCGCGACTATACATTTGAAACCTTGGTGGAAGGTAAGGGCAACCGCCTTGCCGCAGCCGCCGCCCAAGCGATTGCGGAGAATCCGGGGCAGGGCTACAACCCGTTTTTTCTGTACGGCAGCACGGGTTTGGGTAAAACCCACTTGGTGCAGGCCATCGGCAACGAATTGCTGAAAAACCGTCCTGATGCCAAAGTGCGCTATATGCACTCGGACGACTATATCCGCAGCTTTATGAAGGCTGTGCGCAACAACACTTATGATGTGTTCAAGCAACAATACAAGCAATATGACCTGCTGATTATCGACGATATTCAGTTTATTAAAGGTAAAGACCGTACGATGGAAGAATTCTTCTATCTATACAACCATTTCCACAACGAGAAAAAACAACTGATCCTGACGTGCGACGTATTGCCTGCCAAAATCGAGGGTATGGATGACCGTCTCAAGTCCCGTTTCTCATGGGGTTTGACTTTGGAACTCGAACCGCCTGAATTGGAAATGCGCGTGGCGATTTTGCAGAAAAAGGCAGAAGCAGCCGGTATCAGTATCGAAGACGAAGCCGCTTTATTTATTGCCAATTTGATCCGCTCCAATGTGCGTGAGCTGGAAGGCGCGTTTAACCGTGTCAGCGCCAGCAGCCGTTTTATGAACCGTCCTGTTATCGATATGGATTTGGCGCGTACGGCTTTGCAGGATATTATTGCCGAGAAACACAAAGTCATTACCGCCGACATCATCATCGATGCGACGGCCAAATATTATCGCATTAAAATCAGCGATATATTGGGAAAAAAGCGTACGCGTAACATCGCCCGACCGCGCCAAGTCGCCATGAGCCTGACCAAAGAGCTGACCACGCTCAGCCTGCCGTCTATCGGTGATGCCTTTGGTGGACGCGACCACACGACTGTGATGCACGGCGTGAAAGCAGTGGCGAAACTGCGCGAAGAAGACCCTGAATTGGCGCAAGACTACGAAAAGCTGCTGATTTTGATTCAAAACTGACCCAATGCAATTTCAGACGGCCTGATATCGATATGAGGCCGTCTGAATACAAAAAATATTTTAAAATACCCAAATCAACCGATTTCAAATTCAAAGGAATGGAACATGCTGATTTTACAAGCCGACCGCGACAGTCTGCTCAAGCCGTTGCAAGCCGTTACCGGTATCGTTGAGCGTCGTCATACTCTGCCGATTCTGTCCAATGTGTTGCTGGAAAGCAAAGACGGACAAACCAAACTTTTGGCAACCGACTTGGAAATCCAAATCAATACCGCCGGCCCTGAAAGTCAGGCAGGCGATTTCCGCATTACGACCAATGCTAAAAAATTCCAAGACATCCTGCGCGCCCTGCCCGACAGTGCGCTGGTGTCCTTAGATTGGGCGGACAACCGTTTGACTCTGCGTGCGGGCAAATCCCGTTTTGCCCTGCAAACCCTGCCGGCAGAAGACTTTCCTTTGATGAGTGTCGGCAACGATGTCAGCGCAACTTTCTCGCTGACTCAAGAAACCTTCAAAACCATGCTTTCGCAAGTGCAATACAGCATGGCGGTTCAAGACATCCGCTATTACCTCAACGGCTTGCTGATGCAGGTCGAAGGCAACCAACTGCGCCTTGTTGCAACCGACGGCCACCGCCTTGCTTATGCGGCCAGCCAAATTGAAGCGGAACTGCCGAAAACAGAAGTCATCCTGCCGCGTAAAACGGTATTGGAACTCTTCAAGCTGTTGAACAATCCGTCCGAATCCATCACCGTTGAGCTTTTGGACAATCAAGTACGCTTCCAATGCAATGGTACAACCATTGTCAGCAAAGTCATCGACGGCAAGTTCCCCGACTTTAACCGCGTGATTCCTTTGGATAACGACAAGATTTTCCTCGTTTCCCGTACTCAGCTTTTGGGTGCGCTCGAACGTGCCGCCATTCTTGCCAATGAAAAATTCCGCGGTGCGCGACTGTTCTTACAGCCAGGTTTGCTGAGTGTCGTATGTAGCAACAACGAGCAGGAAGAAGCGCGCGAAGAGTTGGAAATCGCTTACCAAGGCGGAGAACTCGAAGTCGGTTTCAATATCGGCTACCTGATGGATGTGTTGCGTAATATCCACTCCGACGATATGCAGCTTGCCTTCGGCGATGCCAACCGCTCAACGCTGTTTACTATGCCGAACAATCCGAACTTCAAATACATCGTAATGCCGATGCGTATTTGATTTGGAAAACAAACAAAAAGAGCGTGTACGGTACACGCTCTTTTTTATAGGCTTGAATCAAAAGGCCGTCTGAAAATTGTTTTTCAGACGGCCTTTTGATTAAACCGGGATGATTCGGTTAAATAGGAAAGCTGGGATTAACGTGGACGTGGTTCGCAGTTTTTCACCAGGAATGAGCCGTTAGGGGCGTTCACGCCAACTACTTCAGAAGTAGTGTGGGTGTTTTTGTCGATGAAACCGGCAGACATTACATAGCCGCGACGGTTGGTGAAAGTAGTGCCAGTGCTGTCAGAACGTTTTTTGTCGACAACCAAAGAGGCTTTTTTGCCACCGGCGTTTACGTCGGCAGTAACTGCGCGGCCGCTGCGGTCAAAGCCGTACATCACGTTCAGTGATTTGCCACCGTCACAACGGTAAGAAACGAAGCCGGCAGGTGCAGCGGCAGCAGAGAAGGAAACAGTAGCCAATGCGGCTGCAGTGATAACAGAAAGTAATTTCATGATCTAAGCTCCATATGAGGGTTGTGTGTCATCTTGCAAAGTGAGAAAGGGTTTCCGTTTGCAGATGAAGCGTATTTTAGGCGTTTTGTCGGTAGTGGCAATTAGGTAAATTGCAAAACAGTGTTTACTTATGATTACCTGATTGTTTATTAATAGAAAGTTGTTTGTAATTTGGTGTTGCAAAGTGGCTATGCGGATTGTTGCGGAATATATACATTAATGATTCTTTAAGAAATATAGCGAAAGAATACAAAAAAGGCCGTCTGAATATTCAGACGGCCTTTGATATGAAGTGGTTTACAAGAAGAAAATTGAAGCGATAGTCACGGCGATGACGCCATAGATGCTCATCGGGATGACAGTTTTCTTAATGATCGCGCCTTCGGCGTTGTTCACGTTCAACACGCTGCACACGGCGATGATGTTGTTGATGCAGACCATGTTGCCCATTGCGCCGCCGACAGATTGCAGGGCGAGGATGAGGGTAACGGACAGGCCGGTATCAAGCGCGATTTGTTGTTGAATCGGACCGAAGGTCAGGTTGGATACAGTGTTGGAGCCTGAGAAGAATGCACCGATTGCGCCAAGGTAAGGGGAGAAGTACACCCAGTGTTCGCCTGCCATCGCGGCAAACTCTTTACCGATGATTTTCACCATGGAGTCATCGCCGCCGACCATCATCAGCTGAACCATAATCAGCGCACCCATCAGGGCAAGCAGCGGTTTTTTGGTTTGGTTGAACGTTGCAGCGTAGAAAGACCATGCATCTTTGAATTTGGTTTTGTACAGCAGGATGCAGATCCAAACGGTGAAGACAAACGGAATCCAAGCCGGAACGTAGAGGGTTTGATAGGAAGCGTTTACGCCTTGACCGAAGATGTTGCCGAAGGTGATGGTCAGGGAGTCGCTGACGGTGATTTTGGATAAATCAAACGGCAGTTGGAAGCTGAACCATTCTTCTTTGCTGGTCAACAGGCCTTTAATGCCCAGTTGTTTGATACGGGTGACCACCAGCATGCCGATCAGCATACCCAAAGGGGCCAGTGCTTTGGCAACTTGGGTGAAAGGTACTTTTTCTGCATTCGGGTCTTTGGCGTAATCTTTGCTCAAGCCCCAGCCGCGGTTTGCTGCGAATACGGAAACCATCAGGCCGATTGCGCCAGCAACCAGAGATGGGAACTCTTCATTGACCATTGCCAATGCGACATAAGGAAGGGTACAGGAGAAGACGGCAATGCCGATGAAGCCCAAGTTTTTGCGGATTTCAGCCCAAGGCACGATGAAGCTCAAGCCGATGACAGGGATGATGAAACCTGCGAAGAAGTGCATGACGCCGGTTTGTCTGCCGATGGCAAGGATGTTTTCGGCACTCAGGTTCAACGGAGCGAAACCGAACCAAGTCGGTGTGCCTACCGCGCCGAAGGAAACGGGTACAGAGTTCATCACCAAAGTAAAGATGGCTACTTTCAGCGGATTAAAGCCCAAGCTCATCAAGATTGGCGCGGCAATAGCGGCAGGCGTACCGAAACCGGATGCGCCTTCAATCATAAAGGCGAAAGACCAGCCGATGATCATCAATTGGGCAATCGGGTTCGGGCTGATGGTGGCCAGCCATTTGCGGATGACGTCGATACAGCCGGTGGTTTCCATCATGCGGTTGAACATAATGGCACCGAAAATCACGGTAATCGGGGTCAGGGTAGAGACGAGGCCTGACGCTGCCGTTGCGTTGAGCAACATGGCGTTGTCGCCGAAATAAAACAGTTTGATGACGTAAATCAGCGCGGCGGTAATCGGCAGCGCAATGTAAGACGGCATACTGTTTTTCTTAACCATCAGCCAAATCAGCAGGATGATGGGGAAAATGCTGAGAAAGAGAGCCATAGGAATATCCTCGGGGCAACAAGCACCATAACCGTCAATGTAATGGCGGTTTGATACGATGTGTTGAGCAATAAATGTTTTTCGAATAGATATTTGCATCCTCAGATGCGGTTAGTTATCAGGTAAATTGGTTATACCAATTTATGAAAACTGTTGCACACTTTACGTAATCTTATGTAATCGGTCAAGAGTTTTATAACAAAAAAGGCCGTCTGAAATAGGGTTTCAGACGGCCTGAGCGCTTTGCCAGTAGTGCATTTGGTCGAATATCGAATGGTATTTACATTCAATATTTTGTAAAGGTTTAATTTTTGATTGATTTCAAACGAATTATTCTATTCCTGCCCACTTATGCGTCTGTACGCTCAGTTGCCAATGGACGGGGGCATCGGCTCGGCTGTTTAACACGCCGATTTGGCGGATGGTGTCGTAGATATTCATCGCACCGTCTTGTTCGCAAGGCGAGAGATAGTAATGTCGGGCGCGGATTTTGCGTTCCATTTCCTGACAAAACGCAATGACTTCGCCGTCGGCGACAATGCGCACTTCGTCTGCTTTTTCGATGCAGCTTTTTTCATATTTGGCAGCGTAACAGGCTTTGGGACTGGTGGCAACGTAGTCGATTTGCGGCGGAGCGGGGTTGAGGCCGTTGGTTTCGATACACAGAAAATAGCCTTCGGCTTTGAGTGCGTTGAGCAGGGTATCCAAATGCGGTTGGATGGTGGGTTCGCCGCCGGTAATAATGATATTGCGCGCCGTGTAGGTTTTCAGACGGCCCAAAATATCGGACAGGCTCATCATGCCGAATTTGAGGTAGTCGGTATCGCACCAGCTGCACGCAAGATTGCATTTGCCCAGGCGGATGAAAACGGCGGGCATGCCTGTGTTCCAACCTTCGCCTTGCAGGCTTTCAAAGATTTCGACAATGCGGTATTGGGGATTGTTCGGCGTGATGTGAATGGTCATGAATATTAGGTGTGCGGGATTGAATTGTTGTCGTGAAGCGTTTTGAGAAATCGGTTGAGGCAGCCATTCTTTCTGTCAGTTCAATAGGAAAGAATGGCTGGTGTGTATTTAAGCGGCAATGACGGCTGCGGCGGCCAAAAATGCCGGCAAGCCTTGTTTGAACAAAATGCCTTTGTTGCCGGACGAAAATGCGCCCCATGCGGCGGCGATGAGGACGAAGCCGAGGAACAGGATGGTCGCGCCGTAAACGGCGTTGTCGGGTGCGGCAAAGCGCGCCCATACCAAGCCGATGGCGAGGAAGCCGTTGTACAGGCCTTGGTTGGAAAACAGGGTTTGCACGCGCTTTTGTTCCATAAATTCGTAAGGCATATTGAACAGTTCTGCCGCTTTTTCGCTTGGGATTTGCGTCATTTCGAGCCAGGCGATGTAGAAATGTTCGACAGCGACGAAGAGGACGAGGAGGGTGGAGAGGAGTTTCATGAGGATTCCTTTTGATGTTTAGCGGATGGGTGTGTTTGGGGAACAGGCCGTCTGAAAAATACAAAATGCCGGTTTATTCCCCTTCATATTCTGCACACGAAGTCGGCGTTTCCCATAATTTCACGCTGCACACTTTGACACCGGCGTTTTTCAGACGGCCATACATTTCTACGCTCATGTTTTCGGCGGTGGTGCGGCAGGGCAGGCGTAGGGTTTTCATGTTCCAGCCTTCCAAAAGTGCGGCGATTTGGCTTTCGCGTTCGTTGTTGCCGTGATAAATGAAGGCATGGTCGAACGGGTCGGTAATGTGTTGTTTGACGATGGCTTTCAGGTCGGTAAAGTCCATCACCATGCCGTCTTTTGCACCGCCTTGGATAACGGGCGCGGAGACGGTGATTTCGAGTTTGTAGGTGTGGCCGTGCAGGTTTTGGCACTTGCCGTCATGCCCGTCGAGCATGTGCGAGGAATCGAAGGTAAAGATTTTGGTGATTTTCATGAGATGAAGGAAGCCGATCAGGCCGTCTGAACGGTGTCAAACCGGTTTCAGACGGCCTTAAGATTATTGTTCGGAAGGGAGTTTGAGGAAATGCTCGCGATAATGACGCATTTCTTCGATACTTTCGAGGATGTCGTCCAATGCCTTGTGCGAACCGCGTTTGACCACGCTTTTGGCAACGGCCGGATTCCAGCGTTTGGCCAATTCTTTCAGCGTGGATACGTCTAGGTTGCGGTAGTGGAAATAAGCTTCCAAACGCGGCATGTATTTGACCATGAAGCGGCGGTCTTGATGAATGGAGTTGCCGCACATGGGCGTGGATTTCTCGGGTATCCATGCGGACATGAAGTCCAGCAGGTTTTGCTCGACTTCGGCTTCGGTCAGTGTGGATTCGCGTACGCGTTGGGTCAGGCCGGTGCGGCCGTGGGTGGCGGTGTTCCACTCGTCCATGCTGTCGAGCAATTCATCGCTTTGATGGATGACGTATACGTCCGATTGCGCCAGTACGTTCAAATCGGAGTCGGTAATGATCATGGCGACTTCGATAATGCGGTCGTGTTCCGGGTTGAGGCCGGTCATTTCCATATCGAGCCAGCAGAGATTGTTTGCGTTTTGGGTCATTTCAGACGGCCTTGTGTTTTCAGTTGGCAGTATTATAAAGGATAAAGGTTCGGGCCGTCTGAAAGCATTTGTAACAAGTTGTGCAATCTCTTGATATAATCGTCCGTTACACAAAAATTCACCGCCAAAAATCATGAACCCAAGCCCTTTGCTCGATATTATCGATACGCCTCAGGATTTGCGCCGTCTGGAGAAAAAACAGCTGCCGCAAGTCGCCGCCGAATTGCGCGAATTTCTGTTGGATTCCGTCGGTAAGACGGGCGGCCATTTCGCCAGCAACTTGGGCGCGGTCGAGCTGACGGTGGCTCTGCATTATGTGTACGACACGCCCGAAGACCATTTGGTCTGGGATGTCGGCCACCAAAGCTATCCGCACAAAATTCTCACCGGCCGCAAAAATCAAATGCACACCATGCGCCAATACGGCGGTTTGGCGGGTTTTCCTAAACGCAGTGAGTCGGAATACGACGCGTTCGGCGTGGGACATTCTTCCACATCCATCGGCGCGGCCTTGGGCATGGCCGTTGCGGACAAACAGTTGGGCAACAACCGCCGCAGCGTCGCCATCATCGGCGACGGCGCCATGACGGCAGGTCAGGCGTTTGAAGCCCTGAACTGCGCAGGCGATATGGATGTCGATTTGCTGGTCATCCTCAACGACAACGAAATGTCGATTTCCCCCAATGTCGGCGCGCTGCCGAAATATCTTGCCAGCAACGTCGTGCGCGATATGCACGGCCTGTTGAGCACCATCAAAGCCCAATCGAGCAAAGTGTTGGACAAATTGCCCGGCGCGATGGAGCTTGCCCAAAAAGTCGAAAATAAAATCAAAACCTTGGCAGGCGAAGCGGAACACGCCAAACAGTCGCTGTCTTTGTTTGAAAACTTCGGTTTCCGTTACACCGGCCCGGTGGACGGCCACAACGTTGAAAATTTGGTGGACGTATTAAAAGACTTACGCGGCCGCAAAGGCCCTCAGTTGCTGCACGTCATCACCAAAAAAGGCAACGGCTACAAATTCGCCGAAAACGATCCTGTCAAATATCACGCTGTTGCCAAGCTGCCGAGCGAAGTGCCTGCTCCGGAAGTCAAACCTGCCGCGGCCAAGCCAACCTATACGCAAGTGTTCGGCCAATGGCTGTGCGACCAAGCGACGGCGGACGAGCGTTTGGTTGCTATCACGCCTGCCATGCGCGAGGGCAGCGGCTTGGTTGAGTTTGAACACCAATTCCCCGACCGCTATTTCGACGTCGGTATCGCCGAGCAACACGCCGTTACCTTTGCAGGCGGTTTGGCGTGCGAAGGCATCAAGCCTGTCGTGGCGATTTACTCCACTTTCCTGCAACGCGCTTACGACCAGTTGGTACATGACGTTGCCCTGCAAAACCTGCCTGTTTTGTTCGCCATCGACCGCGCAGGTATTGTCGGTGCAGATGGCCCGACCCATGCCGGTTTATACGACTTGAGCTTTTTGCGTTGCGTGCCGAACATGATTATTGCCACACCCAGCGACGAAAACGAATGCCGCCTGCTGCTCTCAACCTGCTATCAGGCAAATTCGCCGTCCGCCGTCCGTTATCCGCGCGGTACAGGCACGGGGGCAACTGTTTTAGACGGCCTGGAAACCGTTGAAATCGGCAAAGGCATCATCCGTCGCGAAGGCAAGAAAATTGCCGTTATCGCCTTTGGCAGCATGGTTGCCCCATCATTGGCCGCTGCCGACAAGCTGAACGCGACCGTTGCCGATATGCGCTTTGTCAAACCGATAGATGAAGAGCTGATCGTCCGTCTCGCCCGAAGCCACGATTACATCGTTACTGCTGAAGAAAACGCCGAACAAGGCGGCGCAGGCAGCGCGGTGTTGGAAGTGTTGGCGAAACACGGTATCTGCAAACCGGTATTGCTGCTGGGTGTAGAAGACAAAGTTACCGAACACGGCGACCCGAAAAAACTCTTAGCCGATTTGGGACTGAATGCCGAAGCCGTTGAAAAACGCATTGCCGGTTGGATAGAGGTCGTCTGAAAAATATTAAAACATCTCAATACATTGCGTAATTTATGGGAAAAAAATTAATCAGCATCAGTATGGTGCGCAACGAAAACGACGTGATCGAATCGTTTGTCCGTCATAATCTCGAGCTGATGGATGAAATGCACATCATCGATCATGGCAGCAGCGATGGTACAAGGGAAATCCTGATTCAATTGAAAGAAGAAGGTTTACCGGTATTTATCTATCAATATCAAGCGCTCAAGTTCAATCAAGACCAATTGGTAAACCTGCTTATGAAGCAGCTTGTAGCAAAAGATGAAGCGATAGATTTTGTTTTTCCGCTGGATGCGGACGAATTTATTTCATGTCCTAGCCGTATCATGCTGGAACAACTTTTGGATGTCATCGGCGAAAACAGGATCGGCATGTACCTTTGGCGCGGCTATTTGCCGACATCGTTGCAATACAACCCTGATTTCACCACTCAATTTACCGAGCAACGCCTCGAAACGCTCTTTACCCCTAAAGTCATTATTCCCAGATGGGCTGCCGAATCTTGCAGCGTGATTATCGGCTGCCATTACATGTTGGATAAAGATGGCAACAAGGTTGAATCAACCCTGTTTCATTCGCCGAATTATCGAGGTTTACATTCCTGGTTTATCGAGCAGTTTTCCGCACAATTTGCAGAGACCGATTTGTTGTGGCTGGGGCATTTCCCAATCCGCTCCTTGAACCAGCACATCAAAAAAATCCTAGAAAAGTCTATCTTGATTGCCATTAAAGACGGAAGTACCGATATTGCCTGGGAAAACCAGTTGCGCGAATTGTTGGACAACGGCATGAAGATGGACTTGAACGATTTACGGCTGTTGGCATACAGATACCGCGCCGGTTCCACAAGTTTAGAGGCCTCACAGTGTGAAGTCAGCCATTACGAACCCTTGCGTAAAAAACCGCTGACGCTGAAATACACCTCGCCGGAAGCAGGCGATCCTTTGATGACTGTCGGACATTTGGTACTTGCATTGGCAAGCGGCGCACAAGATTCCTCTTTAGGCCTTAAGGCCGTCTGAAAAACACAGCCCGCACACACAATGATAGGAAAATTATGATCAGCATCTTTGATATTTTTAAAATCGGCATCGGCCCGTCCAGCTCGCACACCGTCGGCCCGATGAAGGCCGCGGCCGCTTTTGCCGATTTGCTGAATGCCGAAAACTTGGATACACAAGTGGCGCGCATTGTCATTGAAGTGTACGGCTCGCTTGCTTTGACCGGCATCGGACACGGTACATTCGACGCATTATTGCTTGGTTTGGAGGGTAGCCTGCCGCACGATATTCCGCTGGCAGACATCCCCCAACGCTTGGAACGCATCCGCACGCAACACGTTTTAAAATTCAACGGCCGTGAAATGGCCTTCAATCCCGAAAAAGATTTGGATATCCGCGGCGACAAAGTGTTGCCCAAACATCCGAACGGCCTGAACTTTATCGCCTACCATTCAGACGGCCAGAAGCTGAAAGAGCAGATTTATTATTCGGTCGGCGGCGGTTTTGTCGTAACAGACGAAGGGTTTGCACAAGAAGCGCAGGAAAATTCGGACGTGCCATATCCTTACAAAAACTGCGACGAGTTGCTGGCACAATGCCGTCTGAACCAGTTGAATATTTCCGAAGTCGTGTTGGCCAATGAAGCAGCGTTGGCAGGTTGCGATGAAGCGGAAGTTCGCCGCCGTGTGGCCGCCGTAGCCGATGTGATGGAAAACTGCATCAAGCGCGGCTTGGGTGCGGAAGGGCAATTGCCTGGCGGCCTGAACGTACGCCGCCGCGCGCCGCAGTTGGCGGCCAAACTCAAAGTCTTGCGCGAGAGCGAAATCGTCAATACCCAACTTTGGCCGATGGTGTACGCCATGGCGGTCAACGAAGAAAATGCCGCCGGCGGCCGCGTCGTAACCGCACCGACCAACGGCGCGGCAGGCATTATTCCTGCCGTCTTGCACTATTTCCGCAAATTTAATCCGCACGCCAACCAATCGCGTGTTGAAGACTTCCTGCTGACTGCCGGCGCCATCGGCATTTTGTACAAAACCAACGCATCGATTTCCGGCGCGGACGTCGGCTGCCAAGGCGAAGTCGGCGTAGCGTGTTCCATGGCGGCGGGTGCATACGCCGAAGTTATCGGCGGAACACCGAAACAAGTGGAAAACGCCGCCGAAATGGCCATGGAACACCACTTGGGCCTGACCTGCGACCCTGTCGGCGGCTTGGTGCAAATCCCCTGTATCGAGCGCAACGGCATCGCCGCCGAAAAAGCCCTCAAGCTCGCCACGCTTGCGCTTTTGGAAGACGGCACAGACAAAAAAGTTTCACTTGATGAAGTGATTCAAACCATGCTGCAAACCGGCCGCGATATGAAGGCAACCTACAAAGAAACCTCACTCGCCGGCCTGGCCGTTACCTTGCAGAAAAAAGCCGTCCCCGTATCCGTGCGCGTGGTGGAATGTTAGAAATAGAATAGGGCAATTGTCCGATAAAAAAGGCCGTCTGAAATCATTGAGTATTTATTACTGTAATACAAGAACAGATATGGTTAAAAATATGTTCTTCGTAAAATTGGGTTGATGATGAATTGGAAATATACTGCATATTATTAAAAGGAGAATCCTATGCCGAAATACTCTAACATTTGCAGTGCCGCACGTGCTAGCGATTTGGCTGCTGTGCAGGATATTGTTCAAGTCGATCCAAAATCTGTTTTTACTATAAACAGTTACGGTTTTAACGCACTACATGAAGCTCTCATTGCCGACAGTTGCGGGAATGTCAATTTTGAATTGGTAAAATTTTTAGTAGGAGCAGGCTGCCCAATCAATCAAATCAGTAAAGGGGAACACCCTCGCTCTCCGCTGTGGATAGCTGCAGAGTTTTGTCCTGATACTGAAATTGTACAATTTCTTATCGATAATGGGGCAGACTTGGCTACGTTGGAGTCAGCCGGAAATCATAAGCATGTTATAGACTGTATAGATAACCTCAGTGAGCAAAAAGCTGTCCAACAACTACTTAGTAAATTGACAGGGTATCCACTTCCTGAGCCTCCGCCACCACCCAAATTTCCCGATCAGCGTGCTGATACCGCAACATGGAGAAAAACCACGGCGGCAATTAAAAAAGCTTTTGCGCAACTGGAGTGCGCAGATATTATTGCGATACCGAATGCAAGTTATACTGTCGGTGAATGTATTGCTGAATGTTTTGATAGGCTAGAGCGTCAGCCTGACCGCAATCGCTTTGTGGGTTACTGCTTTTATACAGAGCCTAATAAAAACCGTGCAAGAGAATATGGTTGCTTATATTTGAACTATGGCATGATTGGAGATGACGAAAGCGGAATCATCGAATTAGCAGACCGTATTGTTTCTTTATTGCGGCAACAAGGTTTTGATGCAGAGTGGAATGGTAATCCTGACGATTATATCAATGTATGGTTACAGCCATTTTATGCAGCCATAAGGGAGTAAGAATAAGAAAGTGCCGTCTGAAAAACTTTCAGACGGCCTTTTTTGTATGGATTGAAGAACTAACCGTTTTTTTGATAAGGGTTTTCCAGCCCAGCCATTAAGTCGCGGAAGTATTCGCGCAACTGTTTTTCGGAGCAACCCATCAGCAGGGCGTCTTCAAAAGCGTCCTGCGCCATTTGGTAGAGTTCGTTCAAGTTTTCGGTCATGACTTTGACTTTTTCGGTACAGGAAACGATCTGACCGTCGTCGTCATACCATTTGGGCATTTGCGGCATTCCCATAGCTCACCTCAGTTTAAGAAACGGGAAGGGTCGTTTTTCTTTACACGGCGGCCGAAGGCGTATTTCGCGCTCCAATATTTGTGGCCGAGGCTGGTAATTTCGATGCGTTTGCCCGTCCTCGGTGCGTGAATGAAATTGTTGTTGCCGATGTAGAGGCCGACGTGGGAGATACGGCCGCGACCCATGGTGCGGAAAAAGACCATGTCGCCCGGCTGCAATTCCGAACGGCTCACGGCAACGCCCATTTGCGCTTGTTCGGCAGAAGTGCGCGGCAGGTTCAGGCCCATGGCGCGTTTAAAGATGTGTTGCATGAAGCCACTGCAGTCAAAGCCGGTAGAGGCTGATGTGCCGCCGTAGCGGTAGGCCACGCCGAGCAAGCCCATGGCGCTGCCGATTAACTCATCTGCATTGCCCGAAGGTGCGCGCGTATTGTTGCTTGCGGCAGGATAGGTATTGATGGGATGGACAGGGGTTGCCTGACGCGTATTGCCGTAAACGTTGGCGTTGTCGTTGAATTGGTTTAAAACACGCTGACGGGTGGTAATCAGGTTTTCCAAATCATCGGCGTAAGAAAAATTGACGCTCGCGAGCATGGCGACCGAAGTCCAAACTGCTGCGAGCCGGAGTAAAAAATTCATTGTACAAACTTCCGTTTCAGAAGGCATTCCCTGCCGATTGCAGGCACATTGCCGGTTTCTGAGATGTTATCCCGTATCATTCTCTTGTTATCTGCTTGATTGTATTAAAAAACTGTCTTTTTGGCAAAAAAACTGCTGTTATTTTGCGTTAAACCCTTGTTTCCAAAAGAACTAGAAAAACATCAGGCGCGGTTTCGCTTGATTTATCCGCCGCTGCAACCATATAAGCGGCATTCATTGATTTATTTTCAGAGACTGACATGACACAAAATCACAGCGATATCCGTACACGCTTTATCTTTGACGATATGCCCATCCGCGGTATGCACATCCGCCTCGAAAAGGTTTGGCAACACATCGTCAACCAAAAACATTATCCTGTCGCCATCCGCCGCGCTTTAGGCGAGTTGTTGGCCGCCTGCTCTTTATTGTCTGCCAACCTTAAAAACGAAGGCACGCTGATTGTTCAGGTTCAAGGTCAGGGCCGTCTGAAAATGTTGGTGGTGGAAGCGACTTCTGAAAATACTGTCCGCGCTACCGCCCGTTGGGACGAAACTGCTGAAATCCGTGATGATGAAAGCCTGACTGCGCTGTTGGGCGAAAACAGCGTGTTCGTTTTGACCCATCAGCCTAAAGATGCCGACCCTTGGCAAGGTGTTGTGCCGCTGGAAGGCGACAGCATTGCGCAAATGCTGGTCAACTATATGAAACGTTCCGAGCAGCTCGATACTTATATTACGCTTGCCGCCGACGACCACGCCGCAGGCGCATTATTGCTGCAACGCCTGCCGGAAGAAGAATTGGATGATGCCGCTTGGGAGCATGTGACCACGCTTGCGCAAACGCTTACTCCGCAAGAATTGACCGGTTTGGACGCTCATCACGCCCTTTACCGCCTTTACCATGAAACCCCGCCCCGCGTTTTTGAACCGGAAGCCATTGAATTTGCCTGCACCTGCTCCCGCGGCAAAGTCAGCGATATGCTGTTGATGCTTGGCGGTCAGGAAGTCGGCGGCGTGGTGGCGGAACAAGGCAGCATTCAAATTGACTGCGATTTCTGCCATAGCAAATATGTGTTTGATGAAACCGATGTCAACGCTTTGTTTGGTGCGGACGTGGTGAATGCCGTCCGTCAAGAAAATGAGCGTTTGCAGTAATTGCGCGATAAAAGTTGCTTAAAAAATTAGATTATTTAATAGAAGGGCAGGTGTAAAACCTGCCCTTTCTTTTTGGGAAAACTGAATATCATCAATAGGAAATGCCGTCTGAAAAAAGCGTGGCTGATTTCAGACGGCATGATTGTTTTAAACGATGCGTTTAATGTTTAAAGATTATTTCCAAACCAACAAAGCGTGGTTGCGTTTGCCGCGGCGGACGATGGTGTATTTGCCGAAACGTTTGTGTTCGTCGGTCAGCATATAGGCATCGTCAGGTTTTTCAGCGGCATGGTTCGGATTGTTGGCTTCAGCAGGTTTGCCGTTGAGCAAAACCGCTTTGCTGTTGACAAAACCGCGCGCTTCTTTGTTGGAAGACGCCAAACCGGTTTTCACCAAAGTCTCCACCACGTTGAGGCTCTCGGAAACTTCAAAAGTCGGCAGGCCATCGAGTGCCAGCTGCTCGAAGTCGCTTTCGGTGAGATGGCTTTGGTCTTCGGCAAACAAGCTTTCAGAAATGCGTTGGGCGGCGGCAAGGGCTTCTTCGCCGTGAATCAGGCGGGTCATTTCCTCTGCAAGAATGCGTTGCGCTTCTGGTTTGGTGCCGCTGGCTTTGTCTTTCGCTTCGATGGCATCGATTTCTTCGATAGACAGGAAGGTAAAGTATTTCAGGAATTTATACACATCTGCATCGGCGACTTTCAGCCAGAACTGGTAGAACTGATATGGCGAGGTTTTCTTCGCGTTCAACCATACCGCGCCGCCCTCGGTTTTGCCGAATTTGGTGCCGTCTGATTTGGTAACCAAAGGCAGGGTCAGGCCGAATACTTGTTTTTGGTGCAGGCGGCGGGTCAAGTCGATACCGGCAGTGATGTTGCCCCATTGGTCGGAACCGCCGATTTCCAAAACCGCGCCATGGCGTTTGTTCAATTCGGCAAAGTCGTAGCCTTGAAGCAGGGAGTAGGCGAATTCGGTAAAGGAAATGCCCACGTCGTCGCGCTCGATACGCTGTTTGACAGATTCTTTGTTCAGCATGGCGTTGACGGAGAAATGCTTGCCGATGTCGCGCAGGAAGTCGAGGCAGTTCATGCTGCCGAACCAGTCGGCGTTGTTGGCCATAATAGCAGCGTTATCGCCTTCAAAGCTCAAGAAAGGGGTCAATTGGTTGCGGATGCTTTCTACCCAGCCGGCAACGGTTTCGGCGGAATTCAAGCTGCGTTCTGTCGCTTTAAAGCTTGGGTCGCCGATCATACCGGTCGCGCCGCCCACCAAAGCAATCGGCGTATGACCGGCTTGTTGGAAACGGCGCAATGCCAATACAGGCAGCAAGTGGCCGATGTGCAGGCTGTCGGCCGTCGGGTCAAAACCGCAATAGAGGGAAATTTTTTGTTCGTTTAGCAAAGCGTCTAAGGCTTCGATGTCGGTAGTTTGCGCGATTAAGCCACGCGATTGTAGGTCTTTGATGACGCTCATTGATGTCTTCCAAAAAAATTAGCAGTTTTACAAACTGCTAATTGTAGCAAATTTCATCGGATGAATGGCTATGGCTTACTGAAGAAGCGTGTGTTTTTCAGAAAAACGCTTGGCCAGTTCTCTGCCGCCGTAAGGGTTGATGTGGTCTCTATCGGAATAAACCGGCAATCCGTTGATTTTGAAATTCTGCGGAATATAGGCGGCGGCATCGATAATATACACATTGGCATATTTTTCGGCTAATTTTTTGATGCGTTCGTTTCCTTTAAAAGTGTTTTGTTCATCAATAACAAGATTTTGATTAAATCCCGGTATGCGGTAAGACAGGATATAGGCGCGCAAACCGTTGTAGGATAGATTAGGGTTGTCTATCATCAGGTAAACCGCTTGTTTTTCCGAAGAAAGTTTTTGCAACATGAGGTCGAATTTTTTGAAAAAATCGGCATCGTAAGCAAGGGAATGGCTGTTTTCAGGCATTTGGCTGCCCCAGCGCATGGCTAAAAGCACTTTTGAGTATTGGGGCAGATGCTCTTTGGCATACTCATAAACGGCACGGCAGGAAGCGTTTTGCTTGAATACGGGGGCGGCATAACCTTCTACATAGGCACAACTGTCCGCAGTGACCATTGTTGCCGACCATTTTTCTTTTTTGCCGACGGTATCAAAAAACGTTTTATATTGGTCGGCATGCGAATCGCCTAGAATCAGTAATTCCGGCTGTTTGTCGGTATCGCCCCAAACACATTGTTTGTCGGTATTGTTGTGGCAAGAAGTGTAGGAACGCGCCAATCCCATATGGTCGTACTGCTCCATAAACGGGAGCCTCATGGCAAGAAAAGGCGTTATGGCCAAAACAAGCATGGGGGCGGCATAAACCCATGCCACAGATTGGGCAAAAGAGCCTTTCCACTTTTTAAACGGTTTCTCGACAAAATAATAAGAAAGCAGGGAGAGTGCAAACATTAAGACAATCGCGGCCGCAGTCGAATACGAAGGCAGATTGTTTGCACCGATGTATCTCATAAAAGCCAATACAGGCCAATGCCACAGATACAGTGAATAGGAAATCAAGCCTATGCCGACTGTAATCTTCCATTGGAAAAATTTTTTCAGCCGGTGTTCAAATTGATTGAAATAAATGAATGCGGCGGCGGCCAAACAAGGAATGATGGCGGCAGGCCCCGGGAAATAGGCGGTTTTTTCCGTATAGGCAAACAGGCAGGCAAACAGTACGCATACGGAAAGTAATGCGCCTGCCGCCGCATATGGTTTGCCGGTATCCAGCCCTTGTTGTTGCCGGTATTGCATCCACACTGCAGTCAACGAGCCGATCAGCATTTCGCAGGCGCGCAGATGGGGCAGGTAATATTTATCCAGCGAAGTCGGTATAAAAGAAGCCAAAATGCTGAATACGCATAGCGTGATGAGGAAGGCAAACTGGGTGCGCCAGCTTTTGCGGACAACCAATAACAGCAATATCGGGAAGACGAAATAATATTGTTCTTCGACCGATAAAGACCAAATGTGAAGCAAAGGTTTTTCTTCTTGTATGGGGTCGAAATAGCCCTGACCCTTTGCAAAAAAGATATTGGAAATGAACCCCAAGGTGGACAGTGCCGTCCTCCATAAAAGGGAAAAATCATCTTTGGTGAATAAAAGAAAGCCGCATATCAGCGTTGCCGCCAATACGGTAAAAAATGCGGGCAGTATCCGCTTGATACGGCGGATGTAAAACTTTTTGAACGAGAAAATTCCACTGCTCATTTCACGATGGATAATCATCGTGATCAGAAAGCCGGAAATGACAAAAAAGATATCAACACCAAGAAAGCCGCCAGGCAGCCAGTTTTTTTCAATATGGAAAACGACAACGGATAGAACAGCAACGGCACGCAATGTATCAATATCTGGGCGGTAAGATAAAACTTTGCTCATAATATTTTGATTTTAATTAGTTTATTTTAATGGCGTCGTCTGAAAAGTGATTCCTGCCGAGAATGGCAGTATTTCGGAGGTCGGCCATCGTTTGTCGGAACAGGGCAGTTTGTTTGCCTTCTTAGAATGATTGCTGATGATATGCGTTTGAATAGTAATGGATTAGAGTAGGAATAAAGTTGATAGTTTCAACATAATATTTAATATGTTGTTTTTATAATGAATCAATACGATGTGGTATTGTTTAATTTTTTATTGTCATATCAATGATATTGTTATTGATGATGTAACCTTGCGCTATTTTTAGGTGAGGCGTCGGTAAGAGATGGGAGATTTGAAGAAAGAAAAATTACGGGCCATGTCCGTATTTATTATGGAGATAATGTCTTGTTTTGTTGATATTTCAAGACGTGAGGCCGTCTGAAAATAAATTCAGACGGCCTTAATCTTAGAAAAGGCCGTCTGAAAAAGCGTTTTACCGGGTTTATACGTTAAACAGGAAGTGCATCACATCGCCGTCTTGTACGACGTATTCTTTGCCTTCCACACGCATTTTGCCGGCTTCTTTGGCTTTGGCTTCGCCGCCTAAAGCGATGAAGTCTTCGTAGGAGATAACTTGGGCGCGGATGAAGCCGCGTTCAAAGTCGGTGTGAATGACGCCGGCGGCTTGCGGTGCAGTGTCGCCTTTGTGGATGGTCCAGGCGCGGACTTCTTTGACGCCGGCGGTGAAGTAGGTTTGCAGGCCCAAGAGGTCGTAGCCGGCACGAATCAGGCGGTTCAGGCCCGGTTCTTCCAAGCCCATTTCGGCGAGGAACTCGGCTTTTTCGTCGTCTTCCAACTCGGCGATTTCGCTCTCCATCGCGGCGCAAACGGCAACGACGGGCGCGTTTTCTTTTTCAGCCAATTCTTTCAGGCGGTCGAGGTGCGGATTGTTTTCAAAACCGTCTTCGGAAACGTTGCCGACGTACATGGCAGGTTTGGCGGTCAGCAAGAACAGCGGCTTGAGCATGGCGAGTTCTTCCGCGTCCAAACCGAAGGAGCGGACGGGTTTGCCTTCGTCCAGATGCGGCAGCAGTTTTTTGCACAGTTCGACCAGTTTTTGCGCGTCTTTGTCGCCTGAGCGGGCGCGTTTTTCTTCGCGGACGATGGCTTTTTCGACGCTGGCCAAGTCGGCCAGTGCCAATTCGGTGCCGATGGTTTCGATGTCGGCAATCGGATCGACTTTGCCTGCAACGTGAACGATGTTGTCGTCGTCAAAGCAGCGTACGACGTTGACGATGGCGTCAGTCTCGCGGATGTTGGCGAGGAACTGGTTGCCCAAACCTTCGCCTTTGCTCGCGCCTGCAACCAAACCGGCAATGTCGACGAATTCGACGATGGCAGGCTGCATTTTTTGCGGATTGACGATTTTTGCCAATTCAGCCATACGCGGATCAGGGACTTCAACGATGCCGACGTTGGGTTCGATGGTACAGAAAGGATAGTTTGCCGCTTCGATACCCGATTGGGTCAGCGCGTTAAATAGGGTAGATTTGCCGACGTTGGGCAAACCAACGATGCCGCATTTCAAGCTCATGGTTTTTCCTGAAAAGATAAAAGTTTAACGGCGGATTATAGCATATTGTGGAGGTACTCAAAACAGCCGCAATGCTGGTGTATGTTCATCATAAAAAGGCCGTCTGAAAACTGTTTCAGACGGCCTTTTTTTCCGTACTGCTTTAACCGGTATTACGCAAACCTTGCGCTACGCCGTTGATGGTCAAGTGAACCATCAGCAGGGCGTGCGGATTGTCGGGCTCTTTGCGCAGGCGTTTGAGCATGGCAACTTGCAGGCCGTTGAGGGCGTTCAGGTATGGAATCCTCAAGGCAAGCGAACGGGCGAGGCTGCGGTTGTCGCGCAGAAGCTCTTCGGTTTGCAGCAGGTCGAGCAGTGCTTTGCGGCTGCGTTGGTATTCTTCCTTGATCATGCCGAAGATGATTTTTGCTTTATCGGGCGATTCGCTCAAGCCGGCATAGTTTTCCGCCAAAGTGATGTCGGTTTTCGCCATGACTTGTTCCATATTGGAGAGCATGGCTTGGAAGAACGGGTTGCTTTGGGCGTGTTCGCGCAGGGCGGCGAGGGTTTCGGGTTTGCCTTCGCACAAGGTTTCCACTGCGCTGCCGAAACCGTACCAAGCCGGCAGCATGAGGCGGTTTTGCATCCAGGAGAATACCCACGGAATCGCGCGCAAGTCCTGAATCCGCGCCAGGGTTTTGCGGCTGGCGGGACGGCTGCCGAGGTTGAGGGTGGCGATTTCCTGAATCGGGCTGGTTTGCAGGAAGTAGTCGATGAAGTCGGGGTGGGTAATCAGTTCGCGGTAGTATTTGAACGATACGTCCGACAAATCCTGCATCAGCTTGGCATCAGGGTCTTTTTTGTCCGGCAGGATGCTGGCTTCCAAAGTCGCGGCGACCAAGGTTTCCAAGTTGCGTTGGGCATTGCCCGGATCGGCGTATTTGGCGGTAATGACTTCGCCTTGCTCAGTAATGCGGATTTGTCCGGCAACGCTGCCCGCGGGTTGCGCCAAAATGGCTTGGTAAGACGGGCCGCCGCCGCGGCCTACGCTGCCGCCGCGGCCGTGGAACAGGCGCATGCGGACATCGTATTTTTTGAAGAGTTCGACCAAGCCCAATTCAGCCTGATACAGACACCATGAGCTGGTAACGTAGCCGCCGTCTTTGTTGGAGTCGGAGTAGCCGAGCATGATTTCTTGGATGTTGCCGCGACTTTCGAGCAGGGCGTCATACCAGTCGAGGCGGAACATGGTTTCCATGACCGGGCAGGCGTTTTCGAGCGCTTCGATGGTTTCAAACAGAGGCACGATGTTGATGCGGCTGCGTGGTTTGCCGTTTTCCACTGTCAACAGGCCGCTTTCTTTCAGCAGCAATGCCAAGGCGAGCAGGTCGCTGGGTTGTTCGCAGTTGGAAATAATGCTTTGCGTCACGGCATCTTCGCCGAATTCGTCTTTGATTTTGCGCGCTTCGTTGAAAATCGCCAGCTCGTGGCGGGTATGGTCGCTGTATGTGATAAACGGGCTGTACAGAGGACGTTGATGGCTCAATTCGCGCAACAGGGCAGTTTGTTTTTGCTCTTCGTTCAGGCTGTTGTAGTCTTCCAAGCCTGCGTGTTGGAAAAGCTCGGCAACCACATCGGCGTGTTTGCCTGCGTGTTGGCGCAGGTCGAGCGGCATCATGTGGAAGCCGAACACGGACACGCTGCGGATAATGTCGGCCAGACGGCCTTCCGCCAGCAGTTGGCTGCCGTTTTCGTGGAGCGAGCGTTGCAGTTTTTTCAGGTCGTTGAGGAACTCTTCAACCGTGGCATAAGGCTCGAGGAAGCCGAATTTGCAGCCCATCCCCAAACCGAGTGAGCGCGCTTTGCCCATGGCGCGTGCCATGATGTAGGCGATGGCGCGGCGGTAGGGTTCTTCGGTACGGGCGATTTCTTCGTCAGGCGAGAGGGCGGCCAATGCCATCACATCGTCGTTGACTTTGACGCGGCGGATGGAGAGTGGCAATTCGCGGTAAAGTTTGTCGAGTTCGCCACGATAGAAACGGAACACTGCGTCGGCATGCCGTCTGAACGCAAAACGCAAGGTTTCGGCAGAAACGAACGGGTTGCCGTCGCGGTCGCCGCCGATCCAGCCGCCGATTTTAAGGATATTCGGAACGCGGACGCCGGGATAGGCCGTCTGAAAGTCGCGTTCCATTGTGCGGTAGAGTTTAGGCAGGGCTTCAAAGAAGCTCATTGGGAAGATGGATACACCGTTGTTGATCTCGTCGTTGACGCTGAGTTTGTGGCGGCGCGTTTCGCTGGTCTGCCACAAGCCCAAAAGGACTGTGTCGATTTCGCGGCGCAACTGAGCCAGCGCATCAGGATTAGTGCAGCGTTCGCGTTGCGGCAGCAGCGCACGGATGCGGCGGTTAAAGCTCAAGACGGTTTGGCGTTGCACTTCGGTCGGGTGCGCGGTCAAAACGGCGGTAACGACCGTGTTGTCCAGTTGTTGCTGCACCGATTTGCCGTTGACTTTTCCGGCTTTAAGCTTGCGCACGGTTTCCGTCAGGCTGCCTTCGGCGCCGCTGTGGCCGGCTTCTTCGTGGATTTGGCGGCGGCGTTCGTGGTGCACGTCTTCGGCGATGTTCAGAATTTGTGCGAACAGGCCGCAGGCCAGGGTTAAATCGTGGGTTTGCTGTTCGTCCAGTTGCGGCAACACCTTCTCAATCAAGGCGGCGCTGTCGTCTGAAGTCGATAACAACTTAACGGTTTCGACCACCAAAGGCGATGCTTCCTCATGCAGCAGATTGAACAGAGACTGTTTTAAAAATTCCGCATCCGCTGCCAAAGCGGCATCTTTGGGATTGTTTAAGATATGCAGTTGCATGATTTTTCTCTTATTTAAATGTTAATTTGGGTTTGTCCCGAACCCATTGTATAGCAAATTTTTGTAAACCGCCAATGCTGCCGTCCGATACATTTCAAACCGGAAAACGGCCGTCCGTATCCGCCGCGTGGCCGGTGTCTGTAAAATGCCGTAAAATATTGGCTGTCAAAACAGAGGCGAGAACCCCATGATCGAATTCCCCAACCAGCCCGATTTTCCTGAGCAACACACCGCCGTCGCCGTCGGCACCATCAACATGAGCCAGCAGGCGATACGGGTGTTGATAGAGAATGCCGCCGAAAAGGCAAGCATCCTGACCATCGCCCGCGTTGCCGCCATTCAAAACATCAAACAAAGCGGCAACCTGATTCCGCTGCACCTGCCCGGCCGCATCATCGGCGTGCAGGTTGATTTCGATATTAACGTCGAGCTGGCCTGCCTGAAAGCCACATTGACCGTCCAAGCGCACAGCAACGGCAGCATTGCCACCGAAGCCCTGACCGGCCTCAATCTGGCACTCTTGAGCGTTTACGACATGATGAAAGACGTTGACCGCAATATGATGCTCAGCGGTATCCGCCTCGAATCCGAAACCAGCAGCGAAGGCCGCCCTTTCCTGTTTGACAACGCCTACGAAAATATTAATTTCTAAACCACTCAGGCCGTCTGAATATTCGGTTTCAGACGGCCTTATTGTTATGATGAACGATCAACAACTTTTGCGGTTCAGCCGCCATATCCTGTTGGATGAAATCGGTATCGAAGGCCAAGAAAAACTCTTGGCCGCCCATGCGCTCGTTGTCGGTTGCGGCGGGCTGGGTGCGGCGGCCTTGCCGTATCTTGCCGCCGCCGGTATCGGCCGCCTGACGATTGCCGATGCCGATACCGTCGACGAGACCAACCTTCAACGCCAAATCACGTTTACCGAAGCCGACATCGGCAAAAACAAGGCTTTGGTCATGCAAGGCCGTCTGAAACAGATCAACAGCCAAACACACATTACCGCCATGGCCGAATTTCTCGATGAGGCCAAGCTGGTCGAATTGGCAAACGCCGCCGACATCATCCTTGATTGTTCCGACAACTATCCCACACGCCAGGCGGTCAACCGCGCCGCCGTTGACGCGTGCACGCCTTTGGTTTCCGCCGCGGCCGTCCGCTTTGATGGACAAATCGCCGTGTACCGCCCCGACCTTCCCGATACGCCTTGTTATGCCTGCCTGTTTGACGGCGAACAAGCCGACGACGGCGCTTGTGCATTGTTCGGCGTTTTTTCGCCCTTGGTCGGTGTTGTCGGAACGACCCAAGCCGCCGAAGCGCTCAAAGTGCTGCTCGGTATCGGCACGCCGTCGCACGGCAAACTTTCCACCTACAACGCATTGAGCGGACAATGGCGGCAATACGGGGTGAGGCGCAATCCCGAATGTCCGGTTTGCAGCGGCCGTTAAAGACAAAAGCAGGGCAAAGGTTTCACTACTCCGAAGCCAATCCGCCGGAGCAATCATGCTTATCTTTCATTAAACTTGAAAGAAGGCGTTTCTTCCCTTTTCAGACGGCCTGTGGCACGATATGATTCAATGATTAATAAATTTTTTGAGGCCGTCTGAAAAAGATAGGGAGAAACCGGCTTAATGAATATTATTCGTGCCTTATTGGTGGTATTGGGTTGCCTGACTTTGGGCGAGGCGGCCGTTTGGATTTTGGGGTTGAAGCTGCCGGGCAGCATTGTCGGCATGGGTTTGCTGTTTGCCGCGCTTCAGGCCGGCTGGGTCAAATTGTCTTGGGTGGAAGAGCTGGCGGACATTTTGATGGCGAACCTGACTTTGTTTTTGGTGCCGCCTTGCGTAGCCGTCATCAGCTATTTGGATGTGATTGCAAACGACTGGTTTTCGATTTTGACGGCCACCATCGTCAGTACGGTGTGCGTGTTGTTGGTCACGGGCAAAGTGCATGAGTGGGTCAGGAGGCTGATGTGATGGGCGATATCGACAATTTGTTGCGTATGCCCGTGCTTATGCTGTTTCTGACTTTGGCCGTGTATGCTTTGGCGGTGCAGATTCGGGTGCGCACGGGAAACGTTTTGTGCAATCCGGTATTGATCAGCACGCTGGTGTTGATGGGGTATTTGAAGGTATTTGCCATCGATTACGAGCTGTATCACGATGCGGCGCAGTTTATCGATTTTTGGTTGAAACCGGCGGTCGTATTGCTGGCCGTGCCGCTTTATCGAAATTGGGACCGTATCCGCAGCCAGTGGTTGCCTGTGGTGTTGTCGCAATTGGCGGGCAGCGTGACGGGCATTGTTACGGGCGTGTATTTCGCCAAATGGCTGGGCGCGTCGCGCGATGTGGTTTTGTCGTTGGCTTCCAAATCGGTGACCAACCCGATTGCAATTGAAATCACGGCATCGGTCGGCGGTATTCCGGCGATTACGGCGGCAACGGTGATTATCGCCGGACTTTTTGGACAGATGGCCGGATATAAAGTGTTGAAAGGGGCGTTGTACATGCCTTCTTCAGTGGGGATGTCTTTAGGGACGGCTTCCCATGCGATGGGGATTGCGGCGTCTTTGGAATACGGCCGCCGTATGGCCGCATATGCCGGCTTGGGCTTGACGCTCAACGGCGTGTTGACGGCGATATTGGTGCCTATCTTGATTCCCTTATTGGGCGTATAGCGTTTAGGCCGTCTGAAAATAGTGTAAACAGGAGAAAATGATATGGCTGTAAATTTGACTGAAAAACGTGCAGACGAATTGTTGGAAATCGACGGCATCCGTCTGTTTACGGGGCGTGCCGGCATCAAGCAACAAGACCGCGACGATTTGACGCTGATGGTGTTGGGCGGCGGCCATACGGTGGGCGCGGTGTTTACGCAAAACCGTTTCTGTGCCGCGCCGGTGCATATCGCCAAGTCGCATCTGTTTGACCAAGACGGTGTGAGTGCCTTGGTCGTTAATACGGGCAATGCCAATGCGGGTACCGGCGCACAAGGCCGTCTGGACGCGATTAAAGTGTGTGCGGCCGTGGCGGAACAGGTCGGCTGCCAATCCAATCAGGTGATGCCGTTTTCGACCGGCGTGATTTTGGAGCCGCTGCCTGTGGATAAAATCGTGGCCGCTTTGCCGCAAGTGCGCCCTGCATTCTGGTCGGACGCGGCGCGTGCCATCATGACGACGGACACTGTGCCGAAAGCCGCTTCACGCACAGGCCTGGTCGGCGAGAAACACACAGTCCGCGCCACCGGCATCGCTAAAGGCTCGGGCATGATTCATCCGAACATGGCGACCATGTTGTCGTTTATCGCCACCGATGCCAAAGTGTCCCAGCCGATTTTGCAGCTGATGACGCAAGAAATCGCAGACGAAAGTTTCAATACGATTACCGTGGACGGCGATACCAGTACCAACGACAGCTTCGTGATTATGGCGACAGGCCGTTGCGGTCAGAGCGAAATCGACAATACTGCCGATCCGCGCTATGCCCAGCTCAAAGCCTTGCTCGGTTCGCTGGCATTGGAATTGGCGCAGGCGATTGTCCGTGATGGCGAGGGCGCGACCAAGTTCATCACGATTGAAGTGCAAAACGCGAAAACCCGCGAAGAGGCGCGTAAAGTGGCTTATGCCGTCGCCCATTCGCCTTTGGTAAAAACCGCGTTCTTTGCCTCCGACCCGAACTTGGGCCGTCTGTTGGCTGCCGTCGGCTATGCCGGTATTGAAGACTTGGATGTCGATGCTTTGAAAATGTGGCTGGATGACGTGTTGGTAGCCGAAAACGGCGGCCGCGCGGAAAGCTATACCGAAGAGGCCGGACAAGCCGTGATGAACCGTCCGGAAATTACCGTCCGCATCGATTTGCAACGCGGCGATACGGAGGCGGTCGTCTATACCTGCGATTTGTCGCACGAGTATGTGTCGATTAACGCGGATTATCGTTCTTAAAAACCTTTATCCTTGTGTTCAGACGGCCTTTGAGAAAAGCATCAAGGCCGTCTGAATACATTGACTGTATGCCTATTATGAAATTTCCACAGACTTGGGCGGCGCGCCTCGCCCACAAAATCCGCCAAACCAAACGCCTGTCGAAAAAAAGCATGGCCTTTCTGTTTTTGCTGGCAGGCTCGGCACTGGTTGCCCTGACAGCTTTGCTGTTTGCGCGTCTGGCGGATTTGGCTTTGGAATGGAATGCTTTGCTGGCGGGCAAATATCCGTGGTTTGCGTGGGTGGCCTTGCCGCTGGGCTTGCCGCTTTTGGCGTGGTTTACGCGCAAATTTGCGCCGTACACTTCCGGCAGCGGTATTCCGCAGGTCATCGCTTCGTTGTCTTTGCCGTATGGTGCGCAGAAAACCCGTCTGATTCGTCTGGGCGAAACCTTTTTTAAGATTCCGCTGACGTTTTTGGGCATGATTTTGGGGGCGTCGATCGGTAGGGAAGGGCCGTCTGTACAAGTGGGTGCGGCGGTCATGAACGCTTGGGGCGCGTGGTGTAAAAAGCACGGGCTGGCGTTTAGGGGCATGCAGGAAAACGATTTGATTGCCGCAGGCGCGGCCGGCGGTTTGGCGGCGGCGTTTAACGCGCCTTTGGCCGGCGTGGTGTTTGCCATCGAAGAATTGGGGCGCGGCGTGATTTTGCGTTGGGAACGCCAAATCTTGATGGGCGTGTTGGCGGCCGGTTTCATTCAGGTGGCGATACAGGGCAACAACCCGTATTTTTCAGGGTTTCAAGGACACGAGCTGCCAAACATGCTGATGTGGGCCGCGGTGTCGGGCATCGTTTGCGGCGTGGCCGGCGGATTGTTCGGCAGCTTTTTGTATCGCGGCGCGGCGGCATTCGCACCGGTGCGCTGGCGCAGTTTCATCCGCCGTCATTTGTTGGTGGTCGCCTTTGTAATGGGCATTTTGCTGGCGCTGCTCGGTACGTTTTATCAAGGCAAAACCTATGGCACGGGCTATCACGAAGCCGCCGCCGCACTCAAAGGCGCGTATGAAGCGCCGTTCGGCTTGGCCGCCGCAAAATGGGCGGCAACCGTGTTCAGCTACTGGGCAGGCATTCCCGGCGGCATCTTCACGCCGTCGTTAACCATCGGCGCGATGATAGGCGAACACATGGCTTCTTTCGCACAACTGGGCGACGCATCCAATGTCGCGGTTTTGCTCTGCATGGCCGCATTCCTTGCCGCCGCGACCCAATCGCCGTTGACCGCCGCCGTGGTGGTAATGGAAATGACGGGCGGACAGAATTTGCTGTTTTGGATGCTGCTGACGTGCATCTTCGCTTCGCAAGTCTCGCGCCAATTCTCGCCGCATCCGTTTTACCATGCCGCAGGTTTGCGCTTCAGACGGCATATCGAAGCCGAAAGCGGACATGTTCCGCATGAGAAAAAAGAATAGATAGGCATATAAAAGGCCGTCTGAAAATCAGAGTTCAGACGGCCTTTTACTTTTATATATCGTTTAAAGCTGTATTACGGTTTACTTAAACAGCAAAATCAGCAACAAAACAACCGCAATCATACCCAGCCACAAACTTTGGCGTTGCTGTACTTTGACCAAGTGCACATAGGCATCGCGCATTTCCTGCTGGCGGTTTTCATCAACCAACGCATTGATTTTGCGCGGCAGGGAAGGGATGATTTGCGCCCAGTCAGGGGCTTCATTTTTGAGGTTGCGCCAAAGGGCCTTGGGGCCGACCTGTTCGTTCATCCATTTCACCAAAAACGGTTTGGCGGTTTTCCACAAGTCCAAATCGGGATCAAGCTGGCGGCCCAAGCCTTCGATGTTGAGCAGCGTTTTTTGCAGCAACACAAGCTGCGGTTGGATTTCGACATTGAAGCGGCGGCTGACTTCAAACAGGCGCATCAGCACCAAGCCGAAGGAAATTTGCGAAATCGGTTTGTTGAACACCGGCTCGCACACGGCGCGGACGGCGGCTTCCAATTCTTCCGCGCGCGTGTCGGCAGGTACCCAACCCGATTCGATGTGGGCGGTGGCGACGCGGTGGTAATCGCGGTTGAAAAAGGCAAGGAAGTTGATGGCGAGATAGCGTTTGTCGTAATCGGTCAGCGTGCCGACGATGCCGAAATCGAGGGCGATGTAGCGGTTGTCGGCGGCGACCAGAATGTTGCCGGGGTGCATATCCGCATGGAAAAAGCCGTCGCGGAAAACTTGCGTGAAGAAGATTTCCACGCCGTAATCGGCAAGTTTGTGCAAATCGATGCCGTCGGCTTTGAGTTTGGCAATATCGGATACCGGTGTACCGTCCATCCATTCGATGGTCAGTACGTCGCTGGTGCAGTAGTCGTAAAATACCTTGGGCACAATCAGCATATTGCTGTTTTGGAAATTGCGACCAAGCTGGCTGGCATTGGCAGCTTCGCGCATCAAATCCAATTCGTCGTGCAGGTATTTGTCAAATTCGGCCACGACTTCGCGCGGCTTCAAACGCTTGCCGTCTGAAAACAAACGTTCTACCCAGCCTGCACCAAAGCGCATCAGCGACAAATCCTGTTCGATAACGGGCAAAAGGTTGGGGCGCAAGACTTTCACGGCGACCTGTTCGCCCGAATGCAGGCGGGCTTTGTGTACCTGGGCGATGGACGCGCTGGCGACAGGCTCTGTTTCAAATTCCGCGTATAAAGTGTCGATGGATTGGCCTAAAGATTTTTCGATTTGCGAGCGCGAAAGCTGCGCATCAAACGGTGGCACTTTGTCTTGCAGTCTTGCCAGTTCGACCGCGTAATCATGCGGAATCAAATCGGGGCGCGTGGACAATACCTGTCCGAATTTGATGAAAATCGGCCCCAGGCTTTCCAACGCCAAACGCAGGCGCACGGCAGGCGTCTCGTGTTTGAACTTGGACGACTGCGGCAGCATATTGAGGAAAGTCCGCGCCCAACCCGGACGGACCAGCGAGGCAATCAGCTCGGCGAGGCGGTAGCGGTAGAGCGTGCAGAGGATGGTTTTGATGCGTTTGAGGCGGTTCATAGTGGGCGCGGATAAATCGAAAAAACAGAATTATATAGGAAAAATGGGTAAGGGCTTCAGACGGCCTGAGACTTTTGCAAAAATGTTTGCCGCATATCCGGCAATTTCGCAAAGGTTTGCGGTCGGCCGTTTTGATAAAAAGATGAATATTCACATCATAAATATTCGTCGGCCACTTGCCCAAACCGCCGATTCAAGCCATAATCGGAGCATGTGCAGGAGAGAGCTACACCCAACTACATGTGGCCACCGAAGGCGCAGACACCCTTAAATCGCTCAGGTATCAGGGACTGCACATTGAAACAAACAATCTGGAGAGCGGCGTTGGAATAACGTCCACCGAAGGGGAGAAGGCCGTCTGAACCACCATTCAGACAACCGCGCAAAGCAGTGAGCAGACTGGTTTGCCGTCCAGCGGATACGGCCGAAAATCTCAGGTTCAAGGACAGATAGGGTCATCCGCGCACAGGTGCGCGGGCGGCATCTGAACAATAAATCCGGAGAAACTTGAGAATGACTGCCCTGAAAACCACCCCGTTTTATCAAGCCCATCAAGATGCAGGCGCGAAGCTGGTCGATTTTGCCGGCTGGGAGCTGCCCATCCATTATGGTTCGCAAATCGCCGAACACGAAGCCGTGCGCACCGACGCCGGTATGTTCGACGTATCACACATGCTTGTTACCGACGTAGCAGGCGCAAATGCCAAAGCCTTTTTCCGCAAGCTGATTGCCAACGACGTTGCCAAACTCGCCTTCGTCGGCAAAGCCCTTTATTCCGCGCTGCTCAATGACAACGGCGGCGTGATTGACGACTTGATCGTTTACCGCACCAACGAAGCCGAAACCCAATACCGCATCGTATCCAACGGCGCGACCCGCGAAAAAGACACCGCCCAGTTCCACAAAGTCGGACAAGAGTTCGGCGTTGCCTTCAACTCGCGCTACGACCTCGGTATGCTTGCCGTGCAAGGTCCTAAAGCCATCGAAAAACTTTTGACCGTCAAACCAGAATGGGCGGATGTCGTCAACAACCTCAAACCGTTCCAAGGCGCGGATTTGGGCAATGACTGGTTTGTCGCCCGCACCGGTTACACCGGCGAAGACGGCGTCGAAGTCATCCTGCCCGGCACCGAAGCCGTCGCATTCTTCAAAGCCCTGCAACAAGCCGGCGTGCAGCCCTGCGGCCTCGGCGCACGCGACACCCTGCGCATGGAAGCCGGCATGAACCTCTACGGCAACGATATGGACGACGACACCAGCCCGCTCGAAGCAGGTATGGGTTGGACGGTTGATTTGAAAGACGAAAACCGCGATTTCGTCGGCAAAGCCGCCTTGCTGGCATTGAAAGAAAAAGGCGTTGCCGTCAAACAAGTCGGTTTGCTGCTCGATAAAGGCGGCATCCTGCGCGCACATATGGAAGTGTTGACCGACAAAGGCAAAGGCGAAACCACCAGCGGCGTATTCTCGCCCAGCCTGAAACAATCCATCGCCATCGCCCGCGTACCGAAAGAATTTGACGGCGATACCGCCAAAGTGCTGATTCGCGGCAAAGAAGTCGATGTGCGCGTACTGAAGCTGCCGTTTGTGCGCAACGGTCAAAAACAGTTTGATTAATATCGATTCAGACGGCCTTTATTTGTTAAGGGCCGTCTGAAAGCAGGTTTTAATTGTCGTCCGATACGGACGTTTATAGAAAGCATTGAACAAGGCATCTGTGGATATTGATTCACGCAGAGGCCGTCTGAAAATAACCCCTATCAATGGAGAATCAAACCATGAGCAACATCCCAGCCGAACTGAAATACGTTGCCAGCCACGAATGGCTGCGCCTTGAAGAAGACGGTACCATCACTGTCGGCATTACCCATCACGCGCAAGAGCTGTTGGGCGACATCGTGTTCGTCGAGCTGCCCGAAGTCGGTGCGAACCTGGCTGCCGAAGAGCAAGCCGGTGTGGTTGAGTCTGTGAAAGCCGCGTCCGACGTGTACGCGCCGATTGCAGGCGAAGTCGTTGCCGTCAACGAAGATTTGCCAAGCGCGCCGGAAACTGCCAACAGCGACCCTTACGGCGCAGGCTGGTTCTTCAAAATCAAACCTGCCAACCCTGCCGATTACGACGGTCTGCTGACTGCCGAACAATACGCAGGCGAAGTAGCTTGATTTTTGCAAACATCCAAACAGGTTTTATGCCTGTTTGATATTGCAGGTCTTAGGTCGTCTGAAAAATGCTTTCAGACGGCCTTTGTTTCAATTTTTCCTCAGTAAACATGAATTACTGCGAATTTGTCGCCACGCTGCCCGACGATACGGACAACCCCAACCAACATTATCACGACACGCAATACGGTTTTCCGATTGAGGACGACAATGAATTGTTTGAGCGGCTGGTGTTGGAAATCAATCAGGCAGGATTGAGCTGGACGCTGATGCTGAAGAAGCAGCAGGCATTTCAGACGGCATTCAAAGGTTTCGACATTGATACGGTTGCCGCATTTGACGAAGCCGATATTGAGCGGCTGCTTGCCAATGCAGGCATCGTCCGCAACCGCCTGAAAATCAACGCAGCCATTTATAACGCGCGACAAATCAAACAAATACAGCAAGAATACGGCTCATTCAAAAACTGGCTGGATGCACACCATCCGCTCGACAAGGCTGAATGGGTGAAGCTGTTTAAAAAACATTTTAAATTTGTCGGCGGCGAAATCGTCGGCGAATTTCTGATGAGTACCGGCTACCTGCCCGGCGCGCATGTGGAAAGCTGTCCGGTTTATAGGGAAATATTGGCATGTCGTCCGAAGTGGGCGGAGGCCGTCTGAAACAACATCTGAAAGAAAAAGCGGTTTTGATACCGATAACAAAAAAGGAGTAGAAATGAAACTATCTGAATTGTTCAACCCGAACGAATTTGCCGCGCGCCATTTGAGTTTCGGCGACGAGGCTGCGCTTTTGGAAGCGCTCGGTGAGAAGAGTATGGACGATTTTGTCGGCAACACCGTGCCGCAAAGCATCCGTATGCCGTCCGAACTCGACCTGCCCGAAGCCTTGACCGAGGCGGACGCTTTGGCGAAATTGAAAGGCATTGCGTCGAAGAACGTGATCAACAAATCCTATATCGGTTTGGGTTATTACCCGACTCGTGTGCCGAACGTGATTTTGCGCAACGTATTGGAAAATCCGGGTTGGTATACCGCCTACACCCCGTATCAGGCGGAAATCGCGCAGGGTCGTTTGGAAGCGTTGCTGAACTTCCAACAAGTGTGTATCGATTTGACCGGTTTCCCCGTGGCGGGTGCGTCTTTGCTGGACGAGGCGACCGCTGCCGCCGAAGCGATGGCGATGGCGCACCGCGTGGGCAAGGTGAAATCCGAGCGTTTCTTTGTGGACGAGCGCGTCTATCCGCAGACTTTGGACGTGATGAAAACCCGCGCCAAATATTTCGGCTTCGAGCTGGTGGTCGGCGATTTTGCCAAAGCGGATGAAGGCGAATACTTCGGCGCGCTGTTCCAATACGTCGGCAAAGACGGCGACGTGCAAGACTTGCAGGATGTTATCGGCCGTCTGAAAACCAAAGGCACGATTGTCGCCGTTGCCGCCGACATCATGAGCTTGGTTTTGCTGAAATCGCCTGCCGAGTTGGGCGCGGACATCGCGTTGGGCAACACGCAACGCTTCGGCGTACCGATGGGCTTCGGCGGTCCGCACGCTGCTTATTTCGCGTTTAAAGACGAGTTCAAACGCTCTGCCCCGGGCCGCATCATCGGCGTATCCAAAGACGCATCGGGCAAACCTGCCTTGCGCATGGCTTTGTCCACTCGTGAGCAACACATCCGCCGCGAAAAAGCGACATCCAATATTTGTACCGCGCAGGCATTGCTGGCGAACTTGGCCGGTATGTACGCCGTTTACCACGGCCCCGAAGGCGTAAAACGCATTGCCAACCGCATTCACGCGCTGGCTTCTGCCTTTGCCGATGCGCTGGTTTCAGACGGCCTGAATGTGGTTCACAAGGTCTTCTTCGATACCGTTACCGTTGATTTCGGCAGCAAAGAGAAAGCAGACCAAGTGTTCGCCGCTGCTTTGGAATCGGGCTACAACCTGCGCCGCGTCAACGATACTCAAGTTGCGGCAGCCTTCCATGAAACTTCGACACGCGAAGATTTAACTGATTTGTACTGCGCGTTTACCGGCAAAGATACGGCTACATTTGCCGATGACGTCAAAGGCCGTCTGAACGCCGAGTTGCTGCGTCAGGACGATATTCTGCAACATCCCGTGTTCAACCGTTACCACACTGAACACGAAATGCTGCGCTACCTGAAAAAACTCGAAGACCGCGATTTGGCGATGAACCGCAGCATGATTTCGCTCGGTAGCTGCACCATGAAGCTCAATGCGACTGCGGAAATGTTGCCGATTACTTGGGCAGAGTTCACCGACATCCACCCCTACGCCCCCAAAGACCAAGCCGCAGGCTACCGCGAACTCTTGACCGACATGGAAAACAGCCTGAAAGCCATTACCGGCTTTGACGCGATTTCCTTCCAGCCCAACTCCGGCGCACAGGGCGAATACAGCGGCATGCTGTCCATCCGCCGCTATCAAGAAGCCAACGGCGAGGGACACCGCAACATCTGCCTGATTCCCAAATCCGCCCACGGCACCAACCCCGCCACCGCCGCCATGCTGGGTTTGAAAGTCGTCGTTGTCGATACCGACGAACACGGCAACGTCAACATCGACGATTTGAAAGCCAAAGCCGAGCAACACCGCGACGCTTTGTCCGCCATCATGATTACCTATCCGTCCACCCACGGCGTGTACGAAGAAGGCATCCGCGACATCTGCCGCATCATCCATGAAAACGGCGGACAGGTTTACATGGACGGCGCCAACCTCAACGCCCAAATCGGCATCATGCAGCCTGCGGAGGTCGGCGCGGACGTGTTGCACATGAACCTGCACAAAACCTTCTGTATCCCTCACGGCGGCGGCGGCCCGGGCGTCGGCCCCATCGGCCTGAAAGCCCACCTCGCCCCGTTTGCACCGGGACACGCTTTGACCGACACCCACAGCGCCAGTGCCGACCAAACCGCCGTTGCTGCTGCGGCCTTCGGTTCTGCGTCCATCCTGCCGATTACTTGGATGTACCTGACCATGATGGGCAAACAAGGCATGGAACAGGCAACGTGCTGGGCATTGCTCAACGCCAACTATGTCGCCAAACGCCTGAGCGAAGACTATCCGATTCTGTATGCAGGCAAAAACGGCCGCGTCGCGCACGAATGTATCGTTGATTTGCGTCCGCTCAAAGCCGAAAGCGGCATCACAGAAACCGACATTGCCAAACGCCTGATGGACTACGGTTTCCACGCCCCGACGGTTTCCTTCCCCGTTGCCGGCACGCTGATGATTGAGCCGACCGAGAGCGAAAGCAAAGCCGAACTCGACCGCTTCATCGCCGCCCTGAAACAAATCAAACAGGAAGTGCTGAAAGTCGAGCGTGGCGAATGGCCGAAAGACGACAACCCGCTGGTCAACGCCCCGCACACCGCCGCCGACGTAACCGGCGAATGGGCGCACCCGTATTCCCGCGAAGAAGCCGTCTTCCCGTTGCCGTTTGTCCGCGAACACAAATTCTGGCCGAGCGTGAAACGTTTGGATGAGGTCTATGGCGACCGCAATCTGGTTTGCTCCTGCTTGCCGATTGACGCATACGAAGAATAAGCCTGAATAGGTTTAACATTGAACAGGCCGTCTGAAAATGAAAATAGTTTTCAGACGGCCTTTTGTTTGTTAAGATATTCCGCCCGAGAATGTACGTTTGTTTTAGGTAAAACAACAAATAAGGCTTTCGGAAAGATAAACGGCGCATGCCTTTGTTTGCGGATAAAACCAAACGGCTTTCAACAACGATAAACAAAAGGCCGTCTGAAAAACAGGAGGACACGATGGATGAACTTTTTATTCAAACGCTGACGATTGCCGGCTCCGATTCCGGCGGCGGCGCAGGCATACAGGCGGATTTGAAGACGTTTCAGATGCGCGGCGTGTTCGGCACCAGCGTACTGACCGCGGTTACCGCACAAAATACTTTGGGCGTATCGGCAGTGCATCCGATACCGACCGACATGATTGCCGCGCAGATTGCCGCGATTCAGGAGGATTTCCAAATCCGCGCCTATAAAATCGGCATGCTGGGTACGGCGGAAATCATCGAATGCGTGGCGGAACAAACCGCCGAATGCGACTTCGGCAAACGCGTGTTGGATCCGGTCATGATTGCCAAAGGCGGCGCGCCGTTGTTGGAAAATTCGGCCGTCGAAGCCATGAAACGCCTGCTGTTGCCGCATACGGACGTATTGACCCCCAATCTGCCCGAAGCGCAGGCATTGACGGGCATCAATATTGAAAACCGCCAAGATGCGGAACGCGCCGCCAAAATTCTTCAGGATTGGGGTGTGAAAAATGTGGTAATTAAAGGCGGCCATCTTGCCGACAGCCAAAGCGAATATTGCACCGACTGGCTGTTTACGCCAAACGAAACCATCGAGCTGAACAGCAAACGTTTCCCAACGCCGCATACGCATGGCACAGGCTGCACGTTTTCAGCCTGTATTGCTGCCGAGCTGGCAAAAGGGTTTGGCGTTCCCGAAGCGGTTCAGACGGCAAAAAACTATATCGCCGCCGCCATTTCCCATCCTTTGGGCATCGGGGCAGGGCACGGGCCGGTCAATCATTGGGCGTATCGGGACGAATAATGCGTTTAGGCCAATTGTAATTGATTGTATTTTTCAGACGGTCTGACTAGGTTTATCACTTGAAATTGTTTACAATATCAGATTAATGCTTTTACGGATAAAAAAAGACACCATGCAAGTTACCTCAAAATGGATAGACGGAATGTGCTTCGTCGGTACAACGGCAAACGGACACAGCGTTGTGATGGAAGGCGCGGCGGCTGAAGGCGAAGTCAAGCGCGGCCCCAGCCCGATGGAAATGCTGTTGTTGGGTGTGGCAGGCTGTTCCAGCATCGATGTGGTGATGATTGCCGAGAAACAACGCCAAAAAATCACCGACTGCCGTGCCGAAGTGACTGCCAAACGCGCCGACACCGCGCCGCGCGTGTTTACCGAAATCCATATCCACTTCAAAGTGTATGGCCGGGGTTTGCAAGAAAGCGCGATTGAACGCGCCGTACAGATGTCCGCCGAAAAATATTGCTCCGCATCGATTATGCTGGGCAAAGCGGCAAAAATGAGTCACAGCTTCGAAATCGTCGAAGCAGAATAGGGCGGTTTTCAAGGAAAAAGCCGGAGCGTGAAACGGCTGCCCACAAAAAAGCAGATATATTCACGCATTAACATGAATATATCTGCTTGCTTTTTATTCCTTTTTCTCTCTCTCTATCAGCCTTTATAACTTGGCTTGTTGACCTCATTGTGCAAGTTTCGTTTAACATTGTCAACAATTTTTAATTATATTTTAACCAACCCTGAAATATGCAGGTCTGCAAGCCATTGCGCCTCAACACAAATACTGGGGAAACATTATGGATTACGAAAATAATACCAACGTTGCGCCTGCAACTTCATCGCTTATTTTGGAAGAGCGTCACGATTCCGAGCTTTTCCGCGTGTACGCATTGATTTTGGACGGCATTACCGACCATCTGCTGCTGCCGGGCAAAAAACTGACCGAGTCCGAGCTGTGTCGGCAAATGGTTTGCTCGCGCAATACCGTGCGTGGCGCATTATCGCTTTTGGCGCACGATAAAATCGTCGATTTGCAGCCCAACCGCGGCGCATTTGTCCATGTGCCGGACTTGAAAGAAATGAAAGACGTGTTCAACACGCGTATCGAAATGGAAAGCATGATTCTGAGCGTCCTTATCGATATGCCTGATTTGGAAACGCGCCTGCAACCGCTTTACGCCATGATTGAGCAAGAGGGTGCAGCCTCCGAAAGCGGCGACCGCGTGGGTTGGAACCGCCTGTCCAATGCCTTCCATGTCGAATTGGCGCGGCTGCTGGACAACGATGTTCTGTTTGAAATTATGAATACCTTGTGCGCGCGTTCTTCACTGATTGTGGCCGTTTCCGATCCGCTTCGCAAAGAAAAGCGCACCATCAATTCCAATTCCCACCATGAACACCGCGAAATTCTCGATTTATTGGTGGCCGGCAAGCGCAACCGTGTGACCAAAGTCATGCGCCGCCACTTGAGCGCGTGCATCGAACGCTTGGAACAGAAACTCGAAATGTAATCGGTTTGACAATAAAAAGGCCGTCTGAAATATTCAGACGGCCATTGGTTTATCCCTGTAAAGCAAAATGCCATGAAACCCAAAATCCAAAGACACGAACATATCCTCACCCTTATCCGCGAACATAACTTCATGACGGTGGAAGAGCTGGCGGCGAATTTGGATGTGACGCCGCAAACCATACGCCGCGATGTGCAGGAATTGAGCGAAACCGGACAGCTCAAACGCTATCACGGCGGCGCGTCTTTGGGCGACGTTTCAGTCGTAACGGCAGGGCAGGAGCGGCGCAACCATCAGCAGCAGGAAAAAAACGCCATTGCCCGGCTGATTGCTTCCACCATTCCCGACAATGCCTCGCTCTTTATCAGCATCGGCACCACCATGGAAGCCGTCGCCGCCGAGTTGGTCAGACAGCGTAAAAACCTGCGGATTATCACCAACAACATCTACGCCGCCTCCATCACTGCGGCGCGTACCGACTACACGGTCATCATCGCTTCCGGCGTGGTCCGTCCGTTGGATGGCGGTATTACCGGCGTGGCGACTGTCGATTTCATCAATCAATTCAAAGTCGACTATGCCATCATGAGTACCCACGGCATAGAAAACGACGGCTCGCTTTTGGATGACGATTACAAGGAAGTTAGCGTCATGCAGGCGATGGTAAACAATGCCCGCGTGCGCTATCTCGGCGTCGACCACAGCAAGTTTAACAGCAATGCCTTGGTCCGACTGGGCGATATCGGCGCATTCGATAAACTGTTTACCGACCGCATACCATCCGCCGCCATGCAGAAAACCCTAAACGAGCGCGGCGTGGCGTGGCAGGTTGCCGAATTTATGCCGCTTTGAGTTCGGTTGTTATAAAAAGTTAATGAAATTCGGGTACAATGGGGAGGAGTTTCAGATGGCTGTTATTGGATGAGTAGGCCGTCTGAAAACCAATCATCCGTCCATAAATGTTCTTTGATTCAGGAGAACAGTTTTGAAAAACAGTAAAGATGAATTTCCCCCGTATTAGCGAAAAAAAATTTGCCGGCCTTTCATTGGCAGGCAGTATCGTTATTATCATCACTACTTCGATATGGTTCTATCTGGTAGGTCCTGAAGGTTTTGACGGCACATTGATTGCCGGTATGTTGATGCTTGTCTCGGCGAATCTGGTTTATGCTCTGTTTTACCGGCGTTTGCGTCCCGCTACGTTGGCGGGCAGCTTGTGGGCGACAGCCATCGTTTGGGTTTGGTATATGATAGAGGTGCTCGATGAGCTCGCTTACATTCGGCACGGTTCAGGTGATTTGTGGTTTGTGTTGCCTTTATTCTATGGCATCTCGCTGATTGCTTCCATTATCGCCACCGCAGCCCGCACCAAGCTGCTCTCTTTGGAAAAATCCTCGCTTCAAGCATTTTGGGCGTCTATGAGCTGGTCTTTTATCGGCAATGCCGGTTTGCTTTGGATTTTTTACCCAATCGCACTTTTGATTATTTTGGGTATCGTTCTGTTGATTAATCTGCTGGTCAAGTTGATCGATTCATCAATGGCACCCAAACGTATGGAAGACAATACTTCCAACCATTCCAATCTTCCATCAGATTCATAATTACCCATGCAGAGGTCGTCTGAAATGGTTTTCGGACGACCTCTGTGACTTGTATTTACTGTAAAGCCGTCCTGTTTTCAGGTAAAATCGGTACGACATAATATTTTCAGATAGCTCCCGACCATGCTCAATAAAGACCAATTCGCGGACAACCACTTTATCCGCACCATCATCGAAGAAGACCTCAAAAGCGGCAAACATACAGCCATCCAAACCCGCTTCCCGCCCGAGCCGAACGGCTACCTGCACATCGGCCACGCCAAATCCATCTGCCTGAACTTCGGTTTGGCGTATATTTACGACGGCTTGTGCAACCTGCGTTTTGACGATACCAACCCCGAAAAAGAAAATGACGAATACGTCAACGCCATCAAAGAAGATGTCGAGTGGCTCGGTTTCCATTGGGCGGGCGAGCCGCGTTTCGCTTCCAATTATTTCGACCAGCTTTACGATTACGCCGTCGGTTTAATCAAAGACGGCAAAGCGTATGTCGATGATTTGACGCCTGAAGAAATGCGCGAATACCGCGGTACGCTGACTGAAGCGGGTAAAAACAGCCCTTATCGCGACCGCAGCGTCGAAGAAAACCTTGACCTGTTCACGCGCATGAAAAACGGCGAATTTCCCGACGGCAGCAAAACCCTGCGCCTGAAAATCGACATGGCTTCGGGCAACATCAATATGCGCGATCCTGTCATCTACCGCATCCGCCGCGCCCATCACCACAACACAGGCGACAAATGGTGCATCTACCCGATGTACGACTACACGCATTGCATTTCCGATGCCATTGAAGGCATCACGCATTCCTTGTGTACACTCGAATTTGAAGCCCACCGTCCGTTGTACGACTGGGTGTTGGACAACATTCCTGCGCCGCACGCCACACGTCCGCGCCAATACGAGTTTTCCCGTTTGGAGCTTTTGTATTCCATCACCTCCAAACGCAAGCTGAACCAGCTGGTTTCAGACGGCCACGTTGCCGGCTGGGACGACCCGCGTATGCCAACGATTTCCGGTATGCGCCGCCGCGGCTACACGCCCGAAGGCCTGCGCCTGTTTGCCAAACGCGCCGGTATTTCCAAATCTGAAAACGTGGTCGATATGAGCGTGTTGGAAGGCGCGATTCGCGAAGAGCTGGAAAACTCCGCCCCGCGCCTGATGGCGGTTTTGAATCCGCTCAAAGTCACCCTGACCAACTTTGAAGCCGGTAAAACCCAAAGCCGCCGTGCCGCGTTCCATCCGAACCACGAAGAAATGGGCGATCGCGAAGTACCTGTTTCACAAACCATCTATATCGAAGCCGATGACTTTGCCGAAAATCCGCCTAAAGGCTTCAAACGCTTGATTCCCGGCGGCGAAGTGCGCTTGCGCCACGGCTATGTGATCAAGTGCGACGAAGTAGTAAAAGACGAAGCAGGCAATGTGGTCGAACTTAAATGCAGCATCGACCACGACACCTTGGGCAAAAATCCCGAAGGCAGAAAAGTCAAAGGCGTGATTCACTGGGTGTCTGCCGAACACGTAGCAGAAATCAAAGTCCGCCTGTACGACCGCCTCTTTACCGTCGAGCGTCCCGATGCCGTGCGCGGTGAAGACGGCGAATACCTGCCGTTTACCGATTTCCTCAATCCAGAATCCATCAAGGAAATCACCGCCTACGCCGAACCTGTCGCAAAAGATTTGCCGGCGGAGAGCCGTTGGCAGTTCGAGCGTATCGGCTATTTCGTCACCGACCGCAAAGACCACAGCAAAGACACGCCGGTGTTTAACCGCACGGTAACGTTGAAAGATTCTTGGCAGGCAAAATAATTGGTAAGAAGGCAGTCGTTATGTATCGGCTGCTTTTTTATATTTAACTTATTAATTTTATAGTAGATAATTTTATGGAAAACCAAATACACACTTCACTGGAAGTTCGATATCACGAGCCTGAACGTCTTCCTGCTTCTGCAGGCATCAAGTGGATTACCGACGCTTTCGGTATTTTCAAACTTCATCCGTGGAAATGGATGGGCGTATTATCGATTTATCTGATTGTAGGTCTTGTGGTTTCTATCGTGGATTTTCTAGAAATTAATGTACTTTCTAGTTTAAAAAACATTGTATTCGGCTGGGTGGGCTTATGCTTATTGGGCGGAACCATGTATGCTGCTAAGAATGCTGATAATGGAAAAGCCTTTGATGTTGAATGTTTTTTTGTTGTCTTTCAAGATAAAAAAATAAGTTTTTTCATTTTATTTTTAGTTCAAACGCTATTTGCGATTGTTGGTGATTTTTTTATTATTTCGCTATATTTTTTAGGTCATTGGGCAGTGATACTCAGTACAGTATTATTTACTTCGATCACTTTATTTGTGTTTTTATTGACACCTGCTTTGATTGTTTTAGATGGCCTGAATCCATGGGAGGCTATTAAGGCTAATGTAAAATCGACTATGTGCAATATTCCTTCAATGATAGTTTATATTGGAAGCGTTGCTCTCTTTTCTTCTATGTGGATTAATTTGGGTAATATGTTGCTTAGTATATTTAAGCATTGGATCGTCATAATCATACTATTCTTACCTGTTGTTACGATTTTATTGCTGTCCCCTTATATTGCTTACCGCAGTATTTACCCTAATGGTCGTATTGTAAAATCCTAAGTGGATAAAGGCCGGCTGAAACATTTTCAGACGGCCTTTGTCGATAAAAGGGATGAGATGGAACGTTATTCTGTACATTTGAAACTGCTGGGAATGGCGGTGTTGTGGGGCGCGTCCTGGCCGATGGGGCGGATGTTGGGGCAGTCGCTGCCGCCGCTGACGGGCGGGGCGGTTCGGTTTGTTTTGGCTTCGGTTTTGTTGCTGGGCTGGTTGTTTGCGCGCAGCAGATTCACGACTTTGGCGGCTTTGTCGGTGCGGCAATGGCTGGGTCTGACGGCAGCCGCTTCCGTCGGCGTGTGCGGCTATGCGGTGTTTTTTATGCTGGGTTTGCAGACTATGCCGGCAGGCAAGGCGGCGGTGGTTGTGGCGGTGAATCCCGTGTTGACGCTGCTGTTGGCAACTTGGTTTTTCGGCGAGCGTTTAAATGTGAAGATTTTGGCGGGTATGCTGCTGGCGGTCGGCGGTGCCATTATGGTGGTAACGCAAGGGCAGCCGTTGACGGTATTGTCGGGCGGCATCAAGGCGGGGGAGTGGCTGATTTTCGGCTGCGTGGTCTGTTGGGCGGCTTATACCTTAATCGGTCGCGCGGTTTTGCGTGGGATAGATGCGCTGACGGTAACGACGGCAACGTCGTTCATTGGTGCGTTGATGTTGTCGGTGGTGGCGTTGTGGACAGACGGAGTGCCGTTTGAGGCGATAGCGGCAATGGATGGGCGCGGTTGGACAGCCTTGGCGTGGCTGGTCATTGGTGCGACGGTATTGGCCTATGCGTGGTATTTCGAAGGCGTGAAGACTTTGGGTGCAGGCAGCGCGGCGGCGTATATTACGCTTGTGCCGATTTTCGGTGTGCTGTCTTCGGCGTGGTTTTTGGGCGAACCGCTGCATATTTCGCTGGTTGCGGGCTGCGCGGCGGCAGTCGGCGGCATGACGCTGATGCGGTACGGGCAGAGGGCCGTCTGAAGTTGGGTAAATACTCGGATTTTGGGCGATGGGGTTGCGATTGCCAAGCTGTTGCCGGCCATAATCTTATTGTAGGGTAAGATTATGGTCTCGGCTCAGCGTTCGATTTAAAAATTTGACACCCTGCCTCCAACTGCCTAAAATTCAACTTTCTCAAAAATCTACCGTATCCTGCGGCACGATTTCATACTTTCAGACGGCCTGTGTGCCATCTCTCTGATACCATCCAAAATATATCAATACTATGCACGTTTCAGAACTCCAAACCCTCCACATTTCCAAACTCTTGGAAATGGCAGAAGAACATGGCATTGAAAACGCCAACCGTTTCCGCAAACAAGACCTCGTTTTTGCCATCGTCCGCCAGATGATGAAGCAGAATGTCAGCTTTACCTGTTCGGGTACACTGGAAATCCTGCCCGACGGCTTCGGTTTCCTGCGCAGCGCAGATACTTCTTATCTTGCCGGTCCTGACGATATTTATGTTTCGCCCACGCAAATCCGCCGCTTCAATCTGCACACCGGCGACACCATCGAAGGCAGCGTGCGCGTGCCGAAAGACAATGAGCGCTATTTCGCGCTTGTCCGCCTCGATACCATCAACGGCGATCCGCCCGAAGTCTGCAAACACAAAATCCTTTTTGAAAACCTCACGCCTTTATTCCCAACCGAACAATTCAAACTCGAGCGCGACATTAAAGCCGAAGAGAATCTGACCGGCCGCGCCATCGACTTGGTTTCCCCAATCGGTAAAGGCCAACGTGCATTGTTGGTGGCGCCGCCTAAAACCGGTAAAACCGTGATGTTGCAAAACATCGCCCACGCCATTACCGCCAATTATCCTGATGTCGAGCTGATTGTCCTGTTGATTGACGAGCGTCCGGAAGAAGTGACCGAAATGAGCCGTTCTGTACGCGGCGAAGTCGTTTCCTCTACGTTTGACGAGCCTGCACAACGCCATGTACAAGTGGCCGAGATGGTGATTGAAAAAGCCAAACGCATGGTCGAACATAAAAAAGACGTGGTCATCCTGCTGGATTCGATTACCCGTTTGGCGCGTGCCTACAATACCGTTGTGCCGACTTCGGGCAAAATCTTGACCGGCGGTGTCGATGCCAACGCTTTGCACCGTCCGAAACGCTTCTTCGGTGCCGCGCGTAATGTGGAAGAAGGCGGTTCGCTTACCATTATTGCGACAGCGCTTGTTGAAACCGGCAGCCGCATGGACGACGTGATTTACGAAGAGTTCAAAGGTACGGGCAATATGGAATTGCACCTTGACCGCCGTATGGCAGAAAAACGCCTGTTCCCGGCCATCAGCATCAATAAATCCGGTACGCGCCGCGAAGAATTGCTGGTGCCGAACGATCAGTTGCAGCGCATGTGGCTCTTGCGTAAATTCCTCCATCCGATGGACGAAATCGAAGCGACCGAGTTTTTGGTGGGCAAACTCAAAGACTCCAAAAACAATGACGATTTCTTTGAATTGATGCGCGGTAAATAAACATAAGGCCGTCTGAATATGTTTCAGACGGCCTTTGCTTCATTTTAGGAAACGCTTATGAATACCCGAATGAATTGGCAAAACTTATTGTCCACCCAACGCTTCCGTCCCAAAAACGGCGAAATCGTGCCGACCGTTACCCCTTCGACTCAGGAAGGTGCCGATGCTTTGCGTACGGATTTTCACATCGATTACGACCGGGTTGTTTTTTCCGGAGCCTTCCGCCGCCTTGGCCGAAAAACGCAAGTGCATCCGCTGGCGCAACACGATTTGACGCACAACCGCCTGACGCACAGCGTTGAAGTTGCCAGCGTGGGCAGGAGCTTGGGCAACCGCGTGGGCGTGATGTTGCACAACGGCGGTTTTCTGCCGCAGGGCAATACGCCCAGCAATATTGGTGCCGTGGTGCAGGTTGCCTGTTTGGCGCATGATTTGGGCAATCCGCCGTTTGGCCATACCGGCGAAGATGCTTTGCGCGATTGGTTTAGACGGCCAGAACATCAAATTTATCTGAACACATTGAACGAAGCGGAACGCAACGATATTCAAACCTATGAAGGCAATGCGCATAGCCTGCGTATCGTCGCCAGCCTTGAAATGTATCCCGAGGCTGGTGGAATGCGTCTGACTGCGGCAGCCATCGGCGCATTGTTGAAGTATCCGTGGACAACGCAACATCCGAACGGCAGAAAAAAATTCAATATTTATCAAACCGAGTTGCCGTTTATCCGTCAAGTTGCCGACGAATTGGGGCTGGTTTCCGCAGGAGCAGACAGCTGGGCGCGCCATCCTTTGTCTTATTTGATGGAGGCCGCCGACGATATCTGCTATGCCTTGCTGGACTTGGAAGATGCCGTCGAATTGGATTTGCTCACGGATACGGAAGTAGAAAGTATTTTGTCCGAGCTGACCTTTGCCGAAAGCGCGTGGCACGCCAGCTCCAGCCGTCAGCGTTGCGCCATGTTGCGCGGCATTGCGATCGGCAAGGCGATTGATGATGTCGCACAAACCTTTATGCTGCATCAGTCCGACTTGTTGGACGGAACATTCAAAGGCAAAGATTTGCTGGCTCTGTGCAGCCCGCAAGTGCAAAACACTTTGGCAAAAGCAAAAGAATTGGCGCAAACACGGATTTTCCGCCATCACACCAAACTCTTGACCGAAATCGCCACGTTCCCATGCTTAGGCTCCATCTTGGATTTGCTTGTCCCTGCCGCTTATGCCCTGATTGCTGAAAAACAGTTGGCAACGCGTCAGTCTCTGGCATTGGAATTATTGAAAAAGCACAATCCGATTCTTCCTGAAGACAGTCTGTATCAGGCCTATATGAAGATTTTGGATTTTGTCGGCGGCATGACCGATAATTCCGCCGCCAAAATGGCGCAGGATTTGTCAGGAGTAGGGATTTTACGTTAATTTTATATTATTTAATTTCAAATAGTTAAATAAAAATATAAAAAATATCCGTGAAAAGGGTAGACAGGTTTTAGGAAAGCCTATATCATTCGGTCTTCTTGATTCACAACGCACTAGCGAAGTGATGAGGATGCACCCGTAGCTCAGTTGGATAGAGTATCTGGCTACGAACCAGAGGGTCGGGCGTTCGAATCGCTCCGGGTGCGCCACAAGATTTATCTGCGCCCATCGTCTAGCGGTTAGGACATCGCCCTTTCACGGCGGTAACCGGGGTTCGATTCCCCGTGGGCGTGCCAGTTTTCAAAAAAACGCAATCTGTTTTAGATTGCGTTTTTTTATTGCATTTCTTGTTTGTGTTCTAAGGCCGTCTGAAACTCACGGCAACTCAAGAGACAGAAGTGTGTCAAATCAATTGCCCAGACTTTTTGTCGTTCTATGTGTTTTTCAATCTTATTTTACCCTTGTCAAAACCCGATTTATTGACAATAGTATTCATCTTAAAAATTTCCAAACCTGAATTTACATGATTTCATATTTATAATTTCTTGATTTTAGAAAATAAAAATATTTATTTGAACTTTTCTTAAAAAATGCCGTCTGAGGTAAAGACAAGACGGAATATCTCTGTTAATGTGTAAATGTCAGCCGGCGTTTGCCGGTTTTTTATTGAAACCATTTGGGAGTCAATTATGAATATGAATGTTAAATTAATCGTTCCTGCCGTTTTGGCGGCTGTTGCCCTGACTGCATGCAGCAGCGGTTCTAAAGCCAAACCTGAAGCCAAAGCTGCGCCTACTGCGCAACAACAAACTCAAGCTCAGGCTCAACAAGCTCAAGCTCCAGTACCTAATACTTTGAAAGTGGACTCTATCGACGGTACTAAAGAAGTTCACTACAAATGCGGTAAAGACGGCAAAGAGCCTCTGAGCGTCATGTACGGCTTCAAAGGCAACGAAGTTGTTGCCGCTCAAGTAAAATACAAAGGTCAAGTAACTGAAAACCTGTTCCGTATCACCGACAGCAGCAAAGATGTAAACGCATTCTGGGGCGGCAACGTTGCTTGGATTGCTGAAGCAGCCACTGCAGCCAACGTGGACAAAGTGGACGGCAACATGCTGACTATCCGCGGTACTACCGAAGTAAACGGCAAACAAGAAGTGGTTGACCAAATCGCTACCCGTTTCTGCGTATTGGACAAAGGCGCGAAAGCTGCCGCTAAACCAGCCGCTAAAAAAGTGAAAAAATAATTTTTTATCGACAGCTTTAAACGCTGGGTAAAATAAAACAGGCCGTCTGAAAACTTTTCAGACGGCCTGTTCTTTTGAGTGATTTAACCCAAGAACCAGAATTTCAGTGCCCACAATACGGCGACAATCCATACCATAGGCGGTACGTCTTGAGTGCGGTTGCACAAGAGCTTGATGAGTGCGTAGCTGATAAAGCCAAACGCAATACCGTCGGCAATCGAGTAGGTAAACGGCATGAAGACGATGGTCAGGAATGCCGGTGCGGCTTCGGTCATGTCGTCCCAATCGATTTCGCGCGCGCTGCGCAACATTTGCGCGCCAACATAGAGCAGGGCGGGAGCGGTAGCGAATGCAGGAATGCTTTGAACCAGCGGCGAGAAAATCAGGCAGGCCAGCATCAGGATGCCGACGGTAACGGCAGTCAGACCAGTACGGCCGCCGGCAGAAACACCTGCCGCGCTTTCAACGTAAGGAGTGGTAGAAGACGTACCCAAGGCGGCACCGGCGACGATGGCGGTTGAGTCGGCAAGCAGGGCGCGTTTCAAACGCGGCAGTTTGCCGTCTTGCAACAGGCCTGCGCGGTGGGAAACGCCGACCAAGGTGCCGGTAGAGTCAAACAGGTCAACCAGGAAGAATACAAAAATCACGCTGACCATGCTGACGGTGAACAAGCCTTTGAAGTCCATCTGCATGAAAGTCGGTGCAATGCTCGGAACTTCGCCGACCACGCCTTTGAACTCGCTCAAGCCCAAGACGGTGGAGACGGCGGTCAGCGTCAGAATGGTAATAATGATGGAGCCTTTGACGCGGAAGTGGCCGAGTGCAACCACCATGACAAAGCCTGCCATCGCCAGCAGGGCGGTAGGCTGGTGGATGTCGCCCAAGCCGACCAATGTGGCAGGATTGGCCACAATCACGCCCGCGCCTTTGAGTGCAATCAATGCCAAGAAGAGGCCGATACCTGCGGCAATCGACATTTTCAAGCCCATAGGCAGGGCGTTGACCAGCATTTCACGCACTTTAAAGAAACTGAACAGGATGAAAATGATGCCGGAAATGAAAACGGCACCCAAAGCCACACGCCAGTCCACGCCCATGCCTTTGACGACGGCAAAGGTAAAGTAGGCGTTCAAGCCCATGCCCGGCGCGAGGGCGATCGGGTAGTTGCCGACAAAGCCCATCACGAAACAGCCGATGGCGGAGGCGATACAGGTGGCCACAAATACTGCGCCCATATCCATGCCGGTTTCGCCCAAAATCAGGGGGTTGACGATGATGATGTAGCACATGGCGAGGAAGGTGGTCAAACCGGCCATGATTTCAGTGCGGACGTTGGTCTGATTGGCACTCAGGTTGAACAATCGTTCCAAAACGCTTTGATTTGAAGAACTCATTTAAAAATATTCCTTTTGGGAAAGCCGCCTGCGGGACGGCATCGTCGGATTGGTCTGCAAAAAGTTTGGTTTTTGGCCTTAACTTCTCAACAGATAAGGGAATTTTCGGGCGGTATTATACTGAAAAGCCTTTTGTTCGGGTAATAAAAATACATGAATCAGATAATGCTGTGCCGAACCAAGATAAAGGCCGTCTGAACAGTTTCAGACGGCCTTTGTTTGTGTGTGCTTATACCGGTTTGCCTTTCAGGGAGAAGGTGTAGGCTTCGGTGATTTCCAAATCGATCATTTGGTTGATCATGTCGGGTGTGCCGGTAAAGTTGACTACGCGGTTGTTGGCGGTACGGGCTTGCAGTTGGTCGGGGTCTTTTTTGGAGATACCTTCGACCAAGCAACGTTGAACCGTGCCGACCATGGTTTGGTTGATGCGCGCGGTTTCGGCTTCGATGACTTCGTTCAAAGCTTCGAGGCGGCGCACTTTTTCTTCATGCGGCGTGTCGTCGTGCAGGTTGGCGGCAGGCGTGCCCGGACGCGGACTGTAAATAAAGACGAAGCTCAAGTCGAAGGCGATGTCTTTGACCAGTTTCAAGGTTTGCTCGAACTCGCGCTCGGTCTCGCCCGGGAAGCCGACGATAAAGTCGGAGCTGAGGCACAAATCAGGACGGATGGCGCGCAGCTTGCGGATAATGGATTTGTATTCCAAGGCGGTGTAGCCACGTTTCATCGCGCTCAATACGCGGTCGGAACCGCTTTGAATCGGCAGGTGCAGGTGGGAAACCAGCTTGGGCAGGTCGCGGTAGCACTCGATAATCGCGTCGGTAAATTCGCGCGGATGGCTGGTGGTAAAGCGCAGGCGTTCGATGCCCGGGATTTCGTGGACGATGCGCAACAAGGTGGCAAAGTCGCAGATTTCACCGTTTTCCATTTCGCCGCGATAGGCATTAACGTTTTGGCCTAAGAGGTTGATTTCTTTAACACCTTGTTGTGCCAAACCGGCAATTTCAGTCAATACGTCGTTGAGCGGGCGGGAGAATTCTTCGCCGCGGGTGTAAGGGACGACGCAGTAAGAGCAGTATTTGGAACAGCCTTCCATAATGGAAATGAATGCCGAACCACCTTCTACGCGCGCAGGCGGCAGGTGGTCGAATTTCTCGATTTCGGGGAAGGAAATGTCGATTTGAGACAGGCCGGTGGTTTCTTTATCGACGATGAGTTTGGGCAGGCGGTGCAGCGTTTGCGGGCCGAAAACCACGTCCACATACGGAGCGCGTTTGACGATGTTTTCGCCTTCTTGCGAGGCAACGCAGCCGGCAACGCCGATGATGAGGTCGGGATTTTTTTCTTTGAGCGGACGTACGCGGCCTAAGTCGGAGAAGATTTTTTCTTGCGCTTTTTCACGCACGGAGCAGGTGTTGAACAAGATGATGTCGGCGTCGTCAGGTTGGGTAACCTGTTCGATGCCGCCGTGTTCTTCGGCGAGGACGGACAGCATTTTTTCGCTGTCGTACTCGTTCATTTGGCACCCGAAGGTGCGGATAAATACTTTTTTCATGGTTTGTTTTGATTGACTTGCTTGTTGTAAAAGGGTTCAGACGGCCTGTGAATACCCGGGCCGTCTGAAAGTTATTCTTCCGCCTGTTTTTGCGCTTTGGCGTGTGCGGCAAACCTGTCGGCCTCGGCGTCGGTCAGAATCCAGATTTCGCGGACGAGGCGGCTTTCTTCGTTGTATTTGAACGCGACGGCTTTGCCGGTTTGATTCAGCAGGCGGCCCATAGGAATGAAACGATCGTTTTCATCGTGGATTTTGGTAAAGCGCGTGATTTGCAGTTTGGCCGCATTGCCGTCCACAATGCCCAAGGTCAGCAGGCGCGTCCAAGAAAAACCGCCTTTGCTGACTTTCAGATAAGGCAGATCGACAGTTTTTAAAACGGCCACGTCCATATCGTCGGGCAGGCTGCGTTGTGCATGGACGAAGGAGGACGCCAAAAGGGCGAGGCTGAGTATGAATCCGCGTAACATGATGCTTTTCTTTTATTGTTTCAATAGGTCGCGGATTATAGCACAAGCAGGAAAAATGTGGATAGAGTGTTTGTTTTTAAAGAATAATTTTGATTTTGCGCCCGATTCTTATTTTGAAGCTTGGGCCGTCTGAAAAGGATTTGGTGTTAAAATGGCACCGATTTGATTTTCAGACGACCTCTTACGAAAGAATTGACCATGAACCGTAATGAAAGCTTGTTCAACCGCGCCAAAGCCATTATTCCCGGCGGCGTGAACTCTCCAGTGCGCGCATTCGGCAGCGTCGGCGGCGTACCGCGCTTTATCAAAAAGGCAGAAGGCGCGTATGTTTGGGACGAAAACGGCACGCGTTATACCGACTATGTCGGCTCTTGGGGCCCTGCGATTGTCGGCCATGCCCATCCCGAAGTCATTGAAGCTGTGCGCGAAGCGGCATTGGGCGGTTTGTCGTTTGGTGCGCCGACTGAAGGCGAAATTGTCATTGCCGAAGAAATCGCCAAAATCATGCCGTCGGTCGAGCAGCTGCGCCTTGTCAGCTCCGGCACGGAAGCAACGATGACTGCCATCCGTCTGGCACGCGGTTTTACCGGCCGCGACAAAATCATCAAGTTTGAAGGCTGCTACCACGGCCATTCCGACAGCCTGTTGGTGAAGGCAGGCAGCGGTCTGCTGACGTTTGGCAATCCTTCTTCCGCCGGTGTGCCTGCCGACTTTACCAAACACACTTTGGTACTCGAGTACAACAATATCGCCCAACTGGAAGAAGCCTTTGCCCAAAGCGGCAATGACATCGCCTGTGTGATTTTGGAGCCTTTTGTCGGCAATATGAATCTGGTTAGGCCGTCTGAAGCCTTTGTTAAAGCCTTGCGCGAATTGACTGAAAAACACGGTGCCGTGTTGATTTACGACGAAGTGATGACCGGCTTCCGCGTGGCGCTGGGCGGTGCGCAATCTTTGCACGGTATCAAACCCGATTTGACCACCATGGGCAAAGTAATCGGCGGCGGCATGCCTTTGGCGGCGTTCGGCGGCCATAAAGACATTATGGAATGTATTTCCCCGTTGGGCGGCGTGTATCAGGCAGGCACCTTGTCCGGCAATCCGATTGCGGTTGCCGCCGGTTTGAAAACGTTGGAAATCATTCAGCGCGAAGGCTTCTATGAAAACCTGACTGCCCTGACCCAACGCCTTGCCAACGGTATGGCCGACGCGGCTAAAGCACATGGTGTTGAATTTACGGCCGACAGCGTGGGCGGCATGTTCGGCTTGTATTTTGCCAACCATGCACCGCAAAACTACGCCGATATGGCGCGTTCCAATATTGAAGGTTTCAAACATTTCTTCCACGGTATGCTCGACCGCAATGTCGCCTTCGGCCCGTCCGCTTATGAAGCCGGCTTTGTTTCCGCCGCGCATACGCCCGAGCTGATTGACGAAACCATTGCTGCGGCACACGAAGTGTTCAAAGAAATGGCGAAATAAAAGCTGAAGCTGTCATGTGAAAAAAGGCCGTCTGAAAAATATTCAGACGGCCTTTCGCTATTTTAAATCAATGCTTGATTATGCTTCTTCGGCTTTGCTGCGGATAATCAGCAGAGGCAGGTGGCTTTGGCGCATTACGGTTTCTGCGAAGCTGCCCATCAGCAGGTGCATCAGGCCGGTGCGGCCGTGTGTGCCGAGTACCAATAGGTCGGCGCCGTTTTCGTCGGCGTAGTCAACCAAGTCTTGCGCCATTTCGCGCGCGCCTTTGTTGGCGACCAACAGGTGTTTCACGATGTTTTCAACACCGTTTTCACGCGCTGTTTTTTCTGCAAAATCCAAAACTTCGTTACCTTGGGCAACGGCGGCGGCTTCGTAGCTTTCGTGTTGCAGGAATTCAGGCGCCAAAGCCATGTATTCGGCAGGGTTGGCAACGTGAACCAAAGTCAGTTGGGCTTTGTTGAGGCTTGCCAGTTCGGCGGCATGTTTCAATGCATTGAGGGAGGTCTCGCTACCGTCAACGGCTACAACCAGATGTTTGTACATATTCATTCTCCTTTTGCGCCGAGTAGCGGCACTTTCGTTTAATATGAAATCAGAACTTGTCTGAATGTGAAACGATTATAAACTCTTTCGGGCAGGTACAACAGCCCATCTGCTTTCAAGTATAATGTCTGTCCGAATCGCCTGTCGCGTTTTTCATTAATTTATTGATATATCACAAGGTTGCTTATGCAGGACGCCGCTTTTCTTTCTTCGCGCCGCTTTGGCGGCATTGCCAGACTTTACGGAGACGAAGCGCTGGCGCGCTTTTCGCGCGCGCATGTGTGCGTGGTCGGCGTCGGCGGCGTCGGCTCGTGGGCGGTGGAGGCGTTGGCGAGGAGCGGTATCGGTCGTTTAACGCTGATTGATTTGGACAATGTTGCCGAGTCTAATGTCAATCGCCAATTGCACGCTTTGACCGATGATTTCGGTAAGGCAAAAGTTACCGCTTTGCGCGAACGCATTGCCCAAATCAATCCACAATGCGAAGTGACGGAAATTGAAGATTTTGTGACCGAAGACAATCTGGACGAGCTTTTCAGACGGCCTTTCGACTTCGTCATCGACGCCATCGACCAAATCCGTGTCAAAGCGGCGATGGCGGCGTATTTCGTGCAACATAAACAACCGTTTATTATCAGCGGCGGCGCGGGCGGACAGAAAAATCCGGCGTTGATTCAAACCGCCGATTTGAGCCGCGTTACCCATGATCCGCTGCTTTCCAACCTGCGCTACACCTTGCGCAAACGCTACGGCTTCAGCCGCGATACCAAAGAAAAAATGCGCGTGCCTTGCGTTTATTCAACCGAGAATATTACGCCGCCGCAATCCGGCGAAGCGTGTTCGACCGATGCCGCGCCGCAAGGTTTGTCCTGCGCGGGCTATGGGGCGAGTATGCTGGTGACGGCTTCGTTTGGGCTGTATTGCGCGCAGGCTGCGGTGGAGCATATCGCAGGGCGGAAGTGAGGGGTAGGGGAAGATGGTGAAGAGCCGATTTTTTAAAGCCTACTTTATCGCCAGCCTGATTTATGCGGTATGGTTCGGCGTGTTGATGTATGCTGTCGATCCGATGTTTCTCGATGTGATGGAATGCAATACGCTGCCCGGCGATTATTTGTGTGTGCAAAGCGGTTATACCCGCCCGTTCACCACTTTTCTTTATCCGTTTCTGTCTATCGTGATCTTCAGCCTTGTGCACGCCGGTATCATGAAATGGCGCAAACGCCGTTCGGTTAAAATGATTTGGTTTTTGGTCGGCTGCGAAAGTTTGCTGTTGTCGGCTTTGATGGTGGCGATGCTGGCGAGGGATGGTTTTGTGTTGTCCCGAGATATTGGTTCGGTACTGACGGGTACAGTTTTCGCCAGCCTGCCGTTGTTGGGCATGGCCTTGGCGCAGACCTTTGCCATTGCCATTGTTTCTTTGCAAATCAATCGTAAAAAACGCTGATTTTTATATTAAAAACAGGTCGTCCTCGTTTCAGACGGCCTTTTGTTGATGAAACTTCTTACTAAACTTAAAAAGAAAAAGACCCTTTAACCATGCCTTCAGAACACCTTATTTCTTCCACTGCTGCAACGTCGTCTGAACATACCGTTGCGTGGGTGTTCGGTCAACCTGTTACCGATGTGCCGCAGGATTTGTTTATTCCGCCCGATGCGTTGAAGGTGGTATTGAGCAGCTTCCAAGGGCCGTTGGATTTGCTGCTGTACCTTATCCGCAAGCAAAATATCGATGTCCTCGATATTCCGATGGTGAAGATTACCGAGCAATATCTGCACTATATTGCCCAAATGGAGGCGTATCAGTTTGATTTGGCGGCGGAATACCTGCTGATGGCGGCGATGCTGATTGAAATTAAATCGCGCCTGCTGTTGCCGCGTCCTGAAGAAGTTGAGGATGAAGAGGCGGATCCGCGTGCCGAGTTGGTGCGCCGTCTGTTGGCTTACGAACAAATGAAACTGGCGGCTCAAGGCTTGGACGCGTTGCCGCGTGCCGGACGTGATTTTGCTTGGGCGTATTTGCCGCTGGAAATTGCGGTCGAAGCGAAGTTGCCGGAAGTGTACGTTGCCGATTTGACGCAGGCTTGGTTGGGTATTTTATCGCGTGCCAAGCATACGCGCAGTCATGAAGTGGTGCGGGAAACCATTTCCGTGCGCGCGCAGATGACGGCGATTTTGCGCCGTTTGAACGAAAGCGGCATCAGCAAATTCAGCGATTTGTTTAAGCCGGAGCAGGGCGCGACGTATGTGGTGGTCAATTTTATTGCATTGCTGGAATTGGCCAAAGAAGGCTTGGTACGTATCGTACAGCCGGAAAATTATGGCGAAATCGAAATCAGCCTGAAAGACGGTTTGGAAACAAACGAAGCCGAAATGCTTTCAGACGGCCTTGAAATCGATGAAGCCGATAACGGGTATTTGAAAAAAGAGAACTAAAATGAATTCGACGACAAGTCGCAGCAAGGCCTCTTTATGGGCGGTGGGTTTGATGCTGTTTGCGCTGTTTTTCGGCGCGGGTAACTTAATTTACCCGGCTTATTTGGGACAGCAGGCAGGCGAAAACTGGCTTTCGGCAATGTTCGGCTTTTTGTTGACCGGGGCGGGGTTGCCATTGCTGGGCGTGATTGCCGTCGGCTATTCCGGCTCGCGCGATGTGGAAGCGCTGGCTTCCCGTGTTGCGCCTTGGTACGGCGTGACTTTTGCCGCCGCGCTTTATCTGGCAATCGGCCCCTTGTTTGCCATGCCGCGTACGGCAACGGTATCTTTTGAAACCGCCATCTCTCCTTTCATTGATGAATCTTGGAAAAGCATCGCATTGGCCGTATTCAGTCTGGTGTTTTTCGGCATGACTTATTGGCTGTCGATTTCTCCGGGGAAACTGGTTGATCGTATCGGTAAAATCCTTACGCCCGTTTTATTGCTGGCAATTGCAATATTGGTCGGCTATGCCGCTATTAACCCGATGGGTATGCCGCAGACTGCACAAGGCGATTTTGCCGCTCATCCGTTGGTTAAAGGTATTTTGGAAGGCTACGGCACCATGGACGCGCTGGCTTCGCTGGTGTTTGCCATTATCGTCATTGATGCCGTTCGCGCCATGGGCGTGGACAACCGTGCGGATTTGCTGAAGACCACGACGATTTCCGGTGTGTTGGCGGCTTCCTGCCTGGCAGTGGTTTACCTGTTTATCGGTTATATGGGCGCGACAGGCGTGGCCGGTATCGGCTTGCAGGAAAACGGCGCGTCGGTTTTATCTAAAACCGCACAGCATTATTTCGGTACGGCCGGTATTGTGTTGCTTGGCGTCATGGTGCTGCTTGCCTGTCTGAGTACGGCGGTTGGCTTAATTACTTCATGCGCCGAATATTTCAACCGTCTTTGCCCGGGTATTTCTTATAAAGTCTTTGTAATACTGAATACGGTGGTGTCTATCCTGTTGGCCAATAAAGGCCTGTCAGCGATTTTGCATTTTTCCATCCCAATGCTGATGCTGTTGTATCCGCTGACCATCGTCATCATTCTGCTGGCTTTGACGGATAAACTGTTCGGCGGCGGCCGTATTGTCTATTTCTGCACCATGATGGCGGCCCTTATGGTCGGTTTGCTCGATGCCTATAAAGCTGCGTTTGGATTGGATGCCGATACCGCTGCCGCCATCGAGCGCGCATTGCCGTTTTATAATATCGGTTTAGGGTGGGTTGTTCCTTCTTTAGCCTGTTTTATACTCGGCTGCATTTTGAATGCGGCGTTGAAGAAAAAAGCATGATGATAAATAGGCCGTCTGAAATGTTCAGACGGCCTATTTATTTCGCCGACCAAGCAAACGACAGATGATTTTTTTGAAGAAATCCGTTATAATTGAAAAGTTAAGGCTTTGCGAGATACCGTTTCGCAGATGCAACATATTGAGAAGATTTATTTCCACAAATCCCGTTTTTTCAGTAAACGACTTGAACTGAAGGCGGATTTCGTGGTATAAATCGCGTTTTACTATTTTAGAAGTTTGGAGACTAACCATGGCACGAGTTTGCAAAGTGACCGGTAAGCGCCCGATGTCTGGCAATAACGTATCACACGCCAACAACAAAACCAAACGTCGTTTTTTGCCTAACTTGCAATCACGTCGTTTCTGGGTAGAAAGTGAAAACCGCTGGGTTCGCCTGCGCGTTTCTAACGCTGCATTGCGCACCATCGATAAAGTAGGCATTGATGTCGTATTGGCTGATTTGCGTGCTCGCGGCGAAGCTTAATTTAAACACCATTAATTAAGGATTACTGCAATGCGCGATAAAATCAAACTGGAGTCCAGCGCTGGTACTGGTCACTTCTACACAACTACTAAAAACAAACGTACTATGCCTGGCAAACTGGAAATCAAAAAATTTGACCCAGTAGCTCGTAAACACGTTATTTACAAAGAAACTAAATTGAAATAATCCGGTTTCTTCCAAGAAAAGCTCCTGTTTTGCAGGAGCTTTTCTTTTTATTTTCTGATTGGTTTTTGGGGGCTTGTTTCAAATGTGTATGCAAGATATTTTTGGATTGCTTTGGAATAGACAAAATACAAAGAGCGTGTATCCATTGGGATTACGCTCTTTTATTTTTCAGACGGCCTGATGGGGGATAAACAGCCTTGAGTTATGAATAAACATTCAACAAAGACTTAATGATCGACCTTGATGCCTTGATTGTCGGAATGTTGTTTTTTATCCAGCTCTTTTTGCAAGGTATCGCATGGTGTGTCGCAATCGCACATTTTCTTCATACCGAGAGAGGAAATGCCGCCGCAGCTGCCTTTGATGGTGCGTTTGGAGAAAATATAGCCGACTGCCATGCCGAGGATGACAATGATAAAGATGCCGAAAGTCAGAAGGAGGGTTTTCATGTGTGTATTCCTGAAGGTTAGTTTAATAATTTTTTGAATGCGCTGGACATTTTAGTATGGTAGCCGCCTTGCGGGGTTCGGATGATAAGGAAAACGGCGAGATTTTCTTGCTCGGCAAGTTTAAGCGCTTCGGTTTCTCCGAGAACGAACAATCCGGTGGAAAGGCCGTCTGCAAGTGTGGCGTTTTCTGCTACTACGCTGATGGAAGCAAGGTTGTGGCTGATGGGTTGTTTGGTTTTAGGGTTGATGATATGGGAAAGGCGACGGCCTGACTTATCGACATGGAAAATGCGGTAGTCGCCGGACGTGGCCAGTGATTTATTGTCCAATGGAATGGTAATTTGAGTGGCGCCGCCTTGAACGATATTGGGTTGCTCGATGCCGATACGCCAAGGATTGCCTTGCGCATTGCGGCCTTTGCCATGCAACTCGCCGCCGATTTCAACCAAATAATTGCCGATATTGAGTTTTTCAAGTTCGGCGGCGGTTTTATCTACACCAAAGCCTTTGGCGATGGAGGATAGGTCTAAATAAACTTCGGGATGGGTTTTGGCAAGTGTGGGATGCTGTCCATCTTGGGAAAGTTTGAGTTTGTCCGTACCGACCATTTCTGAAGCATGTTGGATTTCTTGTGCAGTCGGTTCGTGCGTGATTTCTTTTTGCGGGCCGAATCCCCAAAGGTTGACCAAAGGGCCGACGGTTACGTCCAGTGCGCCGTGCGTTAGTTTGTTTAAACGCAAGGCTTCGCCGGTCACATAGGCAAAGTCTTGGGAAATGGGCATGGCCTGATTGACGGTACGCAGCTGGTTGAATTGGCTGATTTCGGAATCGGTCTGGTAGGTAGACATTTGCCGGTTGACTTCTTTAAGCGCGTCATCAATGCGTTTTTGTATTTCGGCAGGGGAGGGGAGTTTGTCTTGGCCGTCTGAAAGGTATTTGACGGTATAGGTCGTGCCCATGGTCTCGCCTTGCAGGGTGATGGTTTGTTGTTGTTTTTCAGGTTGACAGGCAGAGAGTGTGAATGCGGAAAAGATGGCAACGGTGCAACCGATTATCGGACGGTAAAACGAATTGGAAAGAAACGGCATAAGGGATTTGCGGATTATTTTTTGAAGCCTTTATTGTATCGTAAAAGAAAGGTTCAGGCCGTCTGAAAGTATGATTTTCAGACGGCCTGGCAATAAAAAAGGAAGAAACCGAAGTTTCTTCCTTTTTGTTGGTTAGCCGCCGAAATCGTCCAAGAGGATGTTTTCGTCTTCCACGCCCAAGTCTTTGAGCATTTTGATCACGGACTGGTTCATGATTGGAGGGCCGCACATGTAGAATTCGCAGTCTTCCGGTGCTTCGTGGTTTTTCAGGTGGTTTTCGTAAACCACGTTGTGGATGAATCCTGTGTAACCGTCCCAGTTGTCTTCAGGCAATGGGTCGGACAGGGCAACGTGCCATGTGAAGTTCGGGTACTCTGCCGCGAGTTGGTCGAAGTCTTCGACATAGAACATTTCGCGTTTGGAGCGTGCGCCGTACCAGAAGGTGATTTTGCGTTTGGAGTTCAAACGTTTCAGCTGGTCGAAAATGTGGGAGCGCATCGGCGCCATACCTGCACCACCGCCGATAAATACCATTTCGGCATCGGTATCCTTGGCAAAGAATTCGCCAAACGGACCGGAGATGGTTACTTTGTCGCCGGGTTTGAGCGACCAGATGTAAGAAGACATTTGTCCCGGAGGCGCATCGGGTACGCGTGGAGGCGGTGTGGCGATACGCACGTTCAGCATGATGATGCCTTTTTCTTCTGGATATGAAGCCATGGAGTAAGCGCGCAAAATCGGTTCGTCCACTTTGGAAACGTATTGCCACAGATTGTATTTGTCCCAGTCTTCGTGGTATTCCTTAGGAATATCGAAGTCTTTGTAGGCAACAGTGTGAGGAGGGGCTTCAATTTGAATATAGCCGCCGGCGCGGAAAGGAACTTCTTCGCCTTCGGGAATGGCAAGTTTGAGTTCTTTAATGAACGTGGCTTTGTTGTCATTGGAGATGACAGTACATTCCCATTTTTTCACGCCGAACACTTCTTCCGGTACTTCGATGTCCATGTCGGTTTTGACGTTGACCTGACAAGACAGACGGCAGCCTTCGCGCGCTTCGCGTTTGCTGATGTGGGACAGCTCGGTCGGCAGAATGTCGCCGCCGCCGCTTTTCACGACAACGCGGCACTGACCGCATGAGCCGCCGCCACCGCAGGCGGAAGGAACGAAAATACCTTGGCTGGCAAGCGCACCCAGCAGTTTGCCGCCGGCAGGCATCGTCAGCTCTTTTTCGTTATTGACTTTGATGGTGATGTCGCCTTCGCTCACCAACTTGGATTTGGCAAACAGAATCATCAGTGCCAAAACCAAGACGATGACGGTAAACATCACGATACCTAAAATAATCTCCATGCCGATTCCTTTCTTATAACTGGATGCCGGAGAACGACATAAACGCCATTGCCATCAGGCCGGCGGCGATAAAGGTAATGCCTAAGCCTTTGAGGCCTTTAGGGACATCCGAATATTTCATTTTTTCGGTAATGCCCGCCAAAGCGACAATAGCCAAAAGCCAGCCCAAGCCTGCGCCGAAACCGTATACAACGGACTCGCCGAAGTTGTATTCGCGTTGCGCCATAAACGATACGGCACCGAAAATCGCGCAGTTTACGGTAATCAGAGGCAGGTAGATACCCAATGCGTTGTAGAGGGCAGGGACGAATTTGTCCAAGAACATTTCCAAAATCTGCACCAAAGCAGCAATCACGCCGATGAAGGTGATGAATTTCAGGAAGGTCAAATCCACGCCTTCAACCAGCGCACCGTCTTTCAGCAGCGAATAAACGAGTTGGTTGGCAGGGACGGATAGGCCGAGTACGAAAGTAACGGCAACGCCCAAACCGAATGCGGTGGATACTTTTTTAGATACCGCCAAAAACGTACACATCCCCAAGAAGAAGGACAGTGCCATGTTTTCCAGAAAGACGGATTTTACAAAGAGGCTTAAGTAATGTTCCATGTGTTATTTCTCCGCCTGTTCAGGTTTCCAAGTGCGCAGACCCCATACCAAGAAACCGATGATGAAGAACGCGCTGGGAGCGAGCAGGAACAAGCCGTTGGTTTGATACCAGCCGCCATCTTGTACGGTTTGGAAAATGGTGTAGCCAAAGAGCTTGCCTGAGCCGATCAGTTCGCGGATGGTTGCGATGATGATCAACATCATGCCGTAACCTGCGCCGTTGCCGATACCGTCAACCAAGCTTTCCAGCGGCGGCTCTTTCATGGCGAATGCTTCGGCACGGCCCATCACGATACAGTTGGTAATAATCAGACCGACAAATACGGAGAGCTGTTTGGACAGCTCATAAGCAAAGGCTTGGAGCAGTTGGTCAACCAGCGTTACCAAGGAAGCAACAATCGCCATTTGCACAATAATACGGATGCTGTTGGGGATGTAGTTGCGCACCAAAGAAATGAAGAAGCTGGAAAAACCGGTTACCAAAGCTACGGAAATACCCATCACGATGGCCGTCTGAAGCTTGGTGGTAACCGCCAAAGCCGAACAAATACCCAAAACCTGCAAGGCAATCGGGTTGTTGTCGATAAAGGGTGAAAACATCAAATATTTCAAGCGTTTCATGTCAGCCATTATTGTGCTCCTGCTGATTTCAATTTGTTCAGGTAGGGGATATAGCCGTTTTCGCCGAACCAGTAGGCGAACGAACCTTGCACGCCTTTAGATGTCAGCGATGCGCCGGAGAGGGCATCTACGCCGTGTTCTTTGTCCGAACTTGCGCCTTTGCCGACATGCAGGGCGAGTTTGCCTTGTTCGTCAAACAGTTTTTTGCCGACGAATTTTTGTTGCCACAACGGATTGCCGATTTCGCCGCCCAAGCCCGGGGTTTCGCCTTGGTCGTAGTAGGTGATGCCGTTGATGGTGTTGCCGTCGGGTTGGATGGCGACAAAACCGTACATAACAGACCACAAACCGTTACCGTGCATAGGCAGGATGATTTGACTGACTTTGCCGTCATCGCCTTTTACCAAGTAAACCTCGGTGTATTTGGCACGGCTTTTGATGCCGGCCAAATCGTCTTCGGGTTTGATTTGGATGCTTTGGGCAGGGTCTTTGCCTGCGATGCGCGCGCTGAAGTCTTTCGGCGCATCTTTCACGTATTCGCCGGTTGCCAAATCGACAACGCGTTGCTCGATACGCTCGGCAAAGGTTTTGCTGATGTCGGTGTTTTTATCCATCAAACCGGCTACGCTCAAGATATAGCCTTGTTTGTCTTGGAGTTTTTGTTTCTCTTGGATGGGTTTCAAGCCGACGACCGCACCGGCAACGATGATGGAACAAATCAGGCTGACAACCAATACCACAATCAGCGTGCCACTGAAGCTGTCTTTATCGAATTTCTTAGCCATTGCTGCGCGCCTTTCTGCGTTTGATGTTCGCTTGTGCGACGAAATAGTCGAAAATCGGGGCAAACAGGTTGGCAAACAGAATCGCCAACATCATGCCTTCGGGGTAAGCAGGGTTGACCACGCGGATCAATACGCACATCACGCCGATTAACGCGCCGTACCACCATTTGCCGACATTGGTAAAGGAAGCGGAAACAGGGTCGGTCGCCATAAACAGCATACCGATGGCAAAGCCGCCGACAACCAGATGCCAATACCAAGGCATGCTGAACATTGGGTTGGTGTCCGAACCGATGAAGTTAAACAACGAAGACATGGCAATCATACCGATCATCACGCCGGCAATAATGCGCCAAGAAGCGATGCGGGCAAACACGATAAACGCGCCGCCGATTAAAAGTGCCAAAGTGGATACTTCGCCGATAGAGCCGGGCAGATTACCGATAAACGCATCCATCCAAGTGATGGATTTACCGGTAACGGTATTTTGCAGGCCGTCTGCACCGTGTGCCGCCCATTGAGCCAGCGCGGTTGCGCCGGAATAGCCGTCAACCGCCGTCCAAACGGTGTCGCCGGTAATATTGGCAGGATAGGCGAAGAACAAGAAGGCACGGCCTGCCAGTGCAGGGTTCATAAAGTTTTTACCCGTACCGCCAAACACCTCTTTCGCAACCACCACGCCGAAGGTAATACCCAAGGCAGCCTGCCACAGCGGCAGCGTAGGCGGAACGATCAAAGCAAACAGAATCGAAGTCACGAAGAAACCCTCGTTGATTTCGTGTTTGCGCACGGTGGCGAACAAAACTTCCCAAAAACCGCCGACGATAAATACGGTTGCGTAAATCGGCAGGAAGTAGATCGCGCCGAACAGCATTTTGCCCAACACGCCCGCTTCAGACGACATATTGATGCCCAAAGCGTTGGCAAGGGCGTAATGCCAGTCGTTGGCGATGTTTTGTTGCAACAAATCGGGCGTTAACGCACCGAATGCCTGTACGCCGACGTTGTACATGCCGTAAAACATGGCAGGGAACAAAGACAGCCACACCAAAATCATCATGCGCTTGGAGTCGAGCGCGTCGCGGACGTGTGCCGCTTTGCGCGTTACCGCGCCGGATGTATAGAAAATCGTCGCCGCAGCTTCGTAGAGGGCATACCATTTTTCATGTTTGCCGCCCGGCAGGAAGTGCGGTTCGATTTTTTCCAGAAAATGTTTCAAGCCCATAATCAGCCTTCCTTCTCAATGGTTTCCAGCACCTTGCGCAACAGCGGGCCGTATTCGTATTTGCCCGGGCAGACGAAGCTGCACAAAGCGAGGTCTTCTTCGTCCAATTCCAAACAACCCAAAGCCTGTGCGCTGTCGGTATCGCCGACGATTAAATCGCGCAAAAGCAAGGTGGGCAGGATATCCAGCGGCATCACGCGCTCGTAAGTGCCGATCGGTACCATAGCGCGGTCGCCGCCATTGACGGCTGTGTTGAACTTGAAGAGTTTGTTTTTCAGGAAATGACCGAGGGTTGTGCGCGTGATGGAGTATTTGTCCGGCTGCGGCGCAACCCAGCCGAACAGCTCTTTGTTGCGGCCTTCTTCGATAACGGAAATCTGATTGTGGTAGCGGCCGAGGTAATCGTGCGCGCCTTGCGCAATCGCGCCATTCAATACCGAGCCGGAAATCACGCGGTTGTCTGCGTCAACCAATTCGCCGGCGGTAATTTGCGATACTTTTGCACCCAAAACGGTACGCAAAAGGCGCGGTTTGTTGACTTGAGAGCCACCTAAGGCAATCACGCGCTCGGTGTTCAGACGGCCTGTAGTAAACAAACGTCCGATGGCAATCACGTCTTGATAATTGATGGTCCAAACGGTTTTATTCGCTCCGACTGGCTCGATGAAATGAATGTGCGTACCGCTCAAACCGGCAGGATGAGGGCCGCCGAATTCATGTGTTTCGATGTTGGCAGCGTTTGCAGACGGCACATCCGCACCGGCAGCTTTGCACACATGGATTTTACACTCAGTCAGGCGGCTCAATACCAACAGGCCGTGTTTGAAGTCTTCGGCGGCTTCTTTGATGATGACCGTAGGATCGGCGGCCAGCGGATTGGTGTCCATCGCATTGACGAAGATGGCGAACGGCTCGGCATCGACAGCAGGAATTTTGCTGAACGGACGGGTACGCAGCGCAGTCCACAAACCGGATTGAATCAGATTGCGGCGCACTTCTTCGTTGCTCAATTTTGCCAACGCTTCAGGTGCGTAGCGTTCGAACTCGATTTCGTCGTTGCCTTCAACGGCAATCACGACTGACTGAAGTACGCGCTTTTCGCCACGGTGAATCGCGGCGATTTTGCCTGAAGCCGGAGCAGTAAATACTACGCCCGGATTCTTTTTGTCTTCAAACAGCACTTGGCCTTTTTTGACGGCTTCGCCTTCCTTGATTTTCATCGAGGGGCGCATGCCGACATATTCTTCGCCAAGCAACGCGACTTCGGTGATGGCCGGACCGTCATAAATGACTTGCTCCGGTCTGCCCGCGATGGGCAGGTCTAAGCCTTTTTTTATCTTAATCATAAGGATGCGTTACTTTTTGGTGGGTTGATATTCGGATGTCGGATTATTTTTTCAGACGGCATGTAATGCTTTGAAACAAAGGACGGGCCGTCTGAAAAAAGCAGAGGTTTGCTATAAAAACAACGAATAAACGCAAACAACAAAGCTTTAGATTCTATCAGGTATGGGCCGTTTTATGTCAGTTTTACGCTTATTTTTACGGGAAAAGTGGGAAAAAAGTAGGGATATGTAATGAAATGTTAAAGCGAAAAAATTTTAACTGATTGATATTTAAGAATTATGTTTGCTGGTTTGTTAGAAAATAAAAGGCCGTCTGAATTTCAGACGGCCTTAAGTTTAAAAGAGCTGCCAAACGAAGAAAATCATCGTATGCAGGGCAAACAGCGGTACCAATACAATCACCGACCATGCCATGTAGCCGAAGAAAGAAGGCATCGGTACGCCGCGTTGTTCGGCAATGGCTTTTACCATGAAGTTCGGCGCATTACCGATATAAGTGAGCGCGCCCATAAATACGGAGCCCATGGATACGGCCAGCAGCGAATGGAACAGATGGCCTGTCATCAAGGCTTGGGCATCGCCCCCTGCCATATTGAAGAACACCAAATAAGTCGGCGCGTTATCCAAGAATGCCGACAAAATGCCGCTCATCCAGAAATACATCACATTAATCGGATTGCCTGCCGCGTCGTGAACCAGAGAAACGACAGCGCCCAGTGCGCCTGCTTCACCGGCTTTCAAAATCGCCAAGACGGGCGAAATGGTAATGAAAATACCCAAAAACAGTTTGCCCACTTCGGCAATCGGCTCGAAGTTGAACTCATTGCCTGCGCGTACCTGTTTGGGCGTGATAATCCAAGATACGGCGGTCAAAGCCAGCAAAATGCCATCGCGCATCAGGTTTTGCAAGGCGTAATGGCTGCCCAAGATTTCAAAGCCCGGATGATTTGGTTTCCACAAACCGGACAGCAAAACAGCGCCGACTACACCGGCCAGTAACAGGAAATTCCATTTGCCGTAAATTTTGACTTTTTCTTCTTTATCGGAAGGAGTAGGAGCAAGGTGCTCGCTTTGTTCACGGTTGAAGTGTCGGCTGTCGATGATGTAGAAAACGGCCAGCAAAACCACAGAACTGATCAATACAGGCATCAGCATGTGTTTGACAGTCCACATGAAATCTACGCCTTTCAGGAATCCTAAGAACAGAGGAGGATCGCCTAAAGGAGTCAGACCGCCGCCGATATTGGCCACCAAGAAAATGAAGAAAATCACGATGTGAACGCGGTAATGGCGTTTATGGTTGGCTTTCAAAAGCGGACGAATCATCAACATCGCCGCGCCTGTCGTCCCCATGATGGAAGATAAAGCCGTGCCGACTGCCAACAGGGTTGTGTTCAATTTAGGCGAGCCGTGCAAGTCGCCGCTGACAAAAATACCGCCCGAAATGGTATAGAGCGCCAAAAGCAGCAGGATAAACGGAATGTATTCTTCAACCAACGCATGGGCAACGGTATGTACGCCTGCTCCGAAACCAAAGGTTACGATAAACGGCGTCAGAAACAGCAGCGTCCAAAACGCGGTAATTTTGCCGAAATGGTGGTGCCAAATACGGGAGAAAAACAGAGGCCCGAGTGCAATAGATAAGAGAATCAGTGCAAACGGCAGACCCCAAAGCAGGCTGGCGGACGAGCCGTCAAAATCGGATGCCGCTGCCGGGAAGGCGGCAAGCAGCAGTAAAAACGAGAGGTAGCGCATAGTATTTCCTTTTTATTCTGTTGCGCCGTTAGGAACTTTGTTGAGAAAGTACGGCGGTGAAATATTCAGGCCGTCTGAAATATCCAGACGAACTGCGCGGTTGTGTCAGGGGAAAGTATAACGCAAAGCAAGTGTTAAGGGACGGTTTAGAATATTGGAATCAAAAGAAATGTTGATACAAATAAAGAAATAAAAGAGATAGAAGTAGTCGAAAGTAGTAGAAAAGTGTTTTTGAAACAGGGGTTTGAATTTTTAATAATAATCCTATCAGAAAAACAATTTAGATTAATTTTAGCTAAAATTTACATTTGATTGAATAAATGGAGGCCGTCTGAAAAATGAGGGTTGAATAGGGTGTTTTAGGCCTTATTGATTGTTTTGATGGATAAATCGGGTGTAAAAACAAAAACAGGTAGGCGAAAATGCCTACCTGCTTTATTTTATGCTTCCGGCCGCAGCCACATCCACACGGCCACGCAGCTGCAACAGATTGACGATATGACACCGATCCACCAGCGTTCCGGAAACCGCCAAAACATCAACAGGCAAGAAAAGGTCATCATGCCGATAGCGAAGAATTTTGCCTTGCGCGGCACGGCGCCGTTGTTTTCCCAATTTTGTATGATGGGGCCGAAATAGCGGTGATGATAGAGCCAATTGTGAAAGCGCGGCGAAGCCTGTGCCCAGCAAGTAGCGGTCAATAAAATGAAAGGCGTAGTCGGCAGAAATGGCAGGAAAATGCCGATAACGCCCAAGATAAGCGACAATGCGCCGCAAAAAATCAATAGATGACGAATCATCTTCCATCACCAATTAGTTGTTTTCAGACGGCTTGTGATGCGGAAATGGACAACGCGGAATGTCCAACTTATCCCAGCCCTCATGCCCCATTTTTTCCAGCAGCGCGATATTGCGGTCAAAAATTGCCGAGGCATCGGGAAACGCTTCAGCCGCTTTGGCGATACTGTCTTCACGAATCAGGTGTAAAGTCGGGTAGGGCGAGCGGTTGGTGTAGTTGCTGATGTCGTCGGCTTCTGTGCCTTCAAATTGAAAATCAGGATGGAACGGCGCAATTTGGACAATGCCTTCCAATTCGTTTTCTACAACCGCATCATCGGCGATTTCCAACATTTGGTTGAAGGTTTCAAAATCAGGGAACAGCGTCGGATGAACCAGCAAAGTGGTTTCCAATTCCGAAGCGGGCGTATTGCCCAGAAGCTGCAATTCACGATCCAAGTCTTCAAGGAAACCGTCCAAATGACGGGCTTCGCTGACAACGATGCGAACCAGGTTTTTAACGTGCGGCGCTTTGGCAAACGGGCAGAGATTCAGCCCGATAACGGCTTTTTCCAGCCATTGTTTGGTATGTTCTGAAACAGTATCGATATCGAGATGGGCGGTGTCAGTCATGGTAAAAGCTTATGTGAATTATTCTTAAAAAGTATACAAGTGTATGGATGTGAACGCAAACCATAGAAATTTAAAAGGCCGTCTGAACAACAGACGGCCTTTATCAGTTTCAAATCATTAATCCTGAACCAAATGAACCAAAGGCAGAGCGGTCGTGTTTTTAATTTCTTTCAACACAAAACTCGATTGCGCATCTTGCACGCCGTGGTGTGAAAGCAGCGTGTCCAAAACAAAATGGGAAAACGCGTTCATATCGGTAAAAAAGGCATGGAGCAGATAGTCGGTTTCACCCGTTAAAGCAAAGCAGCTCAATACTTCCGGCCAAGCGCGGACAGATTCGGAAAAATCCTCACGCGCATCTTTTGCCTTGCTAATTGAAACACGGATAAAAGCCTGCAAACCCAGGCCCAAAGAGACAGGGGAAAGCTGGGCCGCGTATTTTTGAATAATGCCCGCATCTTCAAGCTGCTTGAGACGGCGCAGGCAGGGAGAAGGGGAGAGTGCCACCTTTTCAGAAAGCTCTACATTGCTCAATCGCCCATTTTCCTGCAAAACCTGCAGAATCTTTAAATCTGTTTTATCTAAATTCAGATGAGGCATGATGTTTCTCCCAATGTAGGCAATGTATGTTTTAAAAATGAAAAATGCTTAAAAATAAAGACTTGTATGGTTAAATTATATATTGAGTTCAGATGGGCGACAAATTGTCTTATCAGGAGTGTTGCGAATTTGTTTTATGTAGTAGTGAAAAGACGAGGGCCGTCTGAACCAATCAGGTTAAAACTTTCTTGTCGGATGCGGATTAAATATAAAGAGGCCGTCTGAAAATGGATTTCAGACGGCATTTATTCTCGTAATGTGATGATTCAGGCTCTTAAGGACCTTGTTTTGGAGAGTTTTGTTCTTTTGGTTTGTTCGCTTTCCGCGTTTGTATTTGGCTTTGTTTGGGGTGTTTTCTTTGCAATGTATTTGTGTGTTTTTCTTAGGGTATATGCTTGGTTCTTATCCGTGTGAGTTATCTCGGCACATGGCGGGAATCATCATCGGATCCAGTGTTCCGCCGCATTGCCAGTTAAACAACCAAGTCGAGTCATTGTTAATTCGATAAGGGGTCAGGGTCAGGACTTTTCCTTTGTTTTGCCCTTTATCGAAAGGAATGCTGATTTTGCCTGTATCTGCTTCTACCGTTACGCCACCGTTTTGGATGTATGTGCCGCCGATGCGTTGAGCGGTAACGCCGATTGTGCCTTGTTTGCTGACATCCTCTGCATTGGGCAGGCGGTTATTTACTGCTGAAGCGATGCTGATTTCGGTTTTCAGGTCATCGGCAAGGTACAGTGCTTCGGAGGCTTGCGCCCTACCGATATAGTTTTGGTAAGTGGGTATGGCGACAACAACCAGAATACCGAGGATGGCAATAACTATCATCAGCTCAATCAGGGTAAAACCTTTTTGGGCTTGAAGTGGGGTATTCATTTGAGTGTATCGTTTTCAAGTTTTTTATTTTTATAAAGCAAATCCCATAACCGCGTTATGGGATTTGCTTATATTTTAGACTGCAATACCAATATTAGCGGCAGTTGGCAGGAACATGTTTAGGTTCGCCACCAGAAAATTTACATGTCCAAGTAATTGGAGACTCTGGGTCTTTTTGAGCGGGAGTTAATGTAAACTTAGGATCTTTGCTTTTTGCTGGATCGTCGCTTTTTGCTACACCAGTATTTCTCGTTTCTACTGTAATTTTGCCACCATCCGCAATAGTAATAGTTTTTACATATTCACTGCCGTTTTCAGGGAATGAGTAACCTGTATTACCTTTGTCAGTGCCATTGATACCTTTAACTGAGTCCAAACCATTTAATGCAGTAGCAGTTTCTGCTACAGCCAGTTTTGCTGGTTCAGCCAAGCTCAGACCTTCAGATACTTTGGCGCGGATGGTGTAGTCTTGGTACGCAGGCAGAGCGATTACGGCCAGGATGCCCAAGATGGCGATGACGATCATCAATTCGATCAGGGTAAAACCTTTTTGGATTGTTTTCATTGATTAAAACTCCAGTTTGAAAGTGTGAATAATTATGTTTAAGTAAAAAGTCCGTAATGTGCTTGGCACTATGTATTATGAGTAAACCATAAAGTAAGAAGGAATATACAGCTTCCGTCGGGCTTGCTGCTTTGAGGCTTGGGCCTTATCGGACGTGTTGTTACTAGCAGTCTGTGTGCCAAGTGCGCAAAACTGGTTAAAAATTTTATTTTTTATTTTTTGTTTATTGTTTTTATTGGGTTTATTTTTTAATTTTTAAGTTTTATGAGGTTTTGTTTGAAAGTTTCAGGATTTTAGGGAAATAGGGCGGTTGACGTTTTTTGTCAGTTTTGTGTTTTTTGTGACAGGGGATGTGTGCGAGTTTGGGTGTGTGACGTTTTTTGTCAGAATTTAGTTTAATTTAATAATATGTTAATTGGTTTGGATGGGCGGTGATTTTTTGGATTAATCGGTGAGTTTAATATTTTTTGATTTTATTATTTTGTTTTTTATAGATTTTATTTTGCATACGTATTTTGTTTGAATATAAATGGGGAAAAGATTTGGCAGGAAGGATTTTTAAAGAGGGTTTGGTGTAATAGGTGAATGAAAATTTGTTATTAGAATTATATTCATATGGGTTATGATTTTAGAATGTAGTTTTATGTCATAGTAAAGGTCTGATTTTGAATTTTAAGGCTTTGGATTTCTTGAGTGTTTGAGAAGGGTATATTTAGGATGTTTATATATTTGGATGTGATTAGGGTGAGCAAAAAATGCTCACCCTATGTTTTTAAGATGTTCAGACGGCCTTTATGGGGTCAAGACTTCGATCAATGCTTGTTTTAGGGTGTTTTGGGTTTGCGGGTCTTGTAGGGATGGGCTGTAGGTGATGAAGCTGTCCTCAATGCGCTGATCCAAGGTGGTGATTTTGGCGTAGCGCAGGCTGATGTTGTGTGCGAAGAAGGTCTCGGCAATGTCGGCGAGAAGGTGGGGGCGGTTGACGGCGGTGATGTCTATGGTGTGCCAGCCGGGATAATCTTCTTCGGGGGTGATGATTACGGTAGGAGGGATGGGGATGTGGCGGATGCGGCGGCTGATGTGTGGGCGGCCGCTTTGTTTTTGGACGGTGGTGTTGCCGTGGATGAAGCTGTTGAGTTCGGCTTCGAGTGCGCTTTGGCGGTCGGGATATTCTTCGGGTGGGAGATTGTCGGGAAGTTGGAGGATAAAGGTGTCAAGGATGTAGTCGTGTTCGGTAATGAAGGCGCGGGCGGCTTGGATGTCGAAGCGGTGGCTGCTGAAGATGCGGCAGAGGCGTGCGAAAAGACGATCGCCATTGGGCATGAACACCATGACTTGAAGGCTGTTGCTTTGGGGAAGGATACGGCTACGGACGGCCGGACTTTGGGTGTCGTAGGCGAGGTTTGCGGTGTGCCAGAGGATTTCCCGTGTTTGATGGCGGACGTAGTATGCGCTGCCGAGGATGCGGCGGAGTTTTTGTTGGTTTTTGAGGGGAACGGCCGCGCGCGTGAGCTGATCGGTCGAGGCTTGTTCGCGTCGGTTGGGGAGGCGTTCGGGATCGTGGTGTTTGCTGTTTAAAACGGCGGCGGTGCTGTGGTAGAGGGTTTGGAGCAGGCTGGCGCGCCATGTGTTCCAAAGTTTGGGGTTGGTGCCGCGGATGTCGGCAATGGTAAGCAGGTAGAGTGCGTCGAGGTATTCGCGTGTGGGAATACGGCGGCAAAAGGCTTGGAGGACATGGGGATCTTGGATGTCTTCTTTTTGGGCAACGGTGGACATGAGCAGGTGGTTTTCAACCAGCCATGCGAGGAGGTGGCTTTCTTCTTCGGTGTAGTAGTGGTCGGCGGCGAATTGTTGGGCGTCTTTGATGCCTTCTTTGGCGTGATCGCCGCCGCGGCCTTTGGCAATGTCGTGCAGCAGGGCGGCGGTGTAGAGGATGTGCGGTCGTGGGTAGGCCTGCATGATGGCGCTGGCCTCGGGCATTTCGTGGCTGTGGGTTTCGATGGCGAGACGGCGCATATTGCGGACGACGGTCAGGATATGGTCGTCTACGGGGTAAATATGAAAGAGGTCGTGTTGGAGCAGGCCGGTGATTTTTTCCCATGCGGGGAGATAGCGGCCCAGTACGCCGTAGAGGTTGAGAAAACGGAGGGTTTGGGTAAGGCCGGTGCCGTGTTTGAAGAATTGGATGAAGCGGCGGCGGTTTTCTGGATTTTGGGTGAAACGGGCGTTGATTTTTCGTGTGGCCGCCCACCATGCGCGCAGGGTTTGCGGCTCGATGGTGGTGATGTTTTGCTCCTGCATGGTTTGGATGATGGTGAAGATGTGTTCGGGGTTTTGCTCGAACAGGGCAAGGTCGTTGGTGGCGATTTGGTGGCCGATGCGTTTGTAGTGGCTGTCGATGGGGTGAATGTGCTGGAGGCGGCCGGGGGTTTGATGGTTTTTTAGAATCGGAATGAGGATGCCGTTGAGTTGTTTGATGGCTTTGGTGGCGCGGTAGAAGGTGTGCATCAGGGCTTCGCTTCTGCCGCGGATGTCGGGTTGGGTATAGCCTAAGCTTTCGGCGACTTGGGACTGGTAGTCGAAAAGCAGCCTGTCTTCGGGACGGTCGGCGGTAAGGTGGAGGTGAATGCGGATGTTGGCGAGGCGGCGGTAGCCGTGGGCCAGCATGCCGGCTTCGGCGCGGGTGAGGAAGCCGGCGGTAACGAGGGCGGTGGGGTTACTGTCTATGCCTTGTGCTTTGGCTGTCCAAATCAGGGTATGGATATCGCGCAGGCCGCCGGGGCAGGTTTTGATGTTGGGTTCGAGTTGTGCGCCTGTGCCTTGGGATTTGGTGTGGCGTTGCTCCATTTCGAGGAGTTTGGCTTCGATGAAGGCGGCTGTGTCGCGGCGTGTGTTGAGTTTGTTTAGAAGTTGGGCGGTAAGGTTGGGATTGCCTTGGAGATGGCGTGCTTCAAGAAAGGCGGTTTCGCCGGTAATGTCGTTTTGGGTGCTTTGGAGGATTTCTTCTATGCTGCCGCTTTTGATGGCGGGATTGAGGCGTGCGTCCCAAAGGGTTTGGATAAATTGGGCGGTTTGCTGTTGCAGGCCGTCTGAAAATGGTGTGGTGGAAATAATCGCTAAATCCCAGTCAGAATGAGGATAGAGTTCGCAACGCCCAAAGCCGCCGATGGCAATGAGGCTGATGTCGTCGCTGTCGGGAAAGTGGATTTGCCAGAGGGTTTGCAGCATGGTTTCGGCAGCGGCGATATGGTCGCGGAAGTAAACGGTAGGGCGGTTGTTTTGGCGGTAGGCGGTTTCTGCTGCGGCTTTTTGCTGCCGGTAGGTTTGGATGGCTTGTTGGGCGGCGGTCATGATGGTGTCTGGTTGTGAATTAGGCTTGGGTATCGGCAGGCTCGGTCATTTGGCGGAGCATTTCTTGCGGTGGAAGGAGAAGTTTGTAAGGGGCAATTTTGAGTGCGGATGCGATTTTTTCGATGTTGGAAAGGGCGATGTTCCAGCGTTTGCGCTCGACGGCGGAGACGTAGGTGCGGTCGAGTCCGCATTGGCGTGCGAGTTCTTCTTGCGACCAGCCGTGGTTGACGCGGTAGAGGCGCATATTGTAGGCGATAACGGCGCGGAGGTCTTGCGGATCGGGCAGGCTGGGAGGGGGAGTGAGTTTGTTGACCATGGTGTTTTGGGTTTGTGGTTTGAACGATAAGGAGATTTTATACTATTTTTGCTAGGGGAAAGGAAAGGCCGTCTGAAAGTTTCAGACGGCCTTCAAGAGGGTAGGTATAAAAAAAGGGGGTGGCACTCAGCCACACCCAAACACACACACATCAAGAGGAAAGAAAAATCATTTAATAAGAGAGCTGGCTCTTATCGAGGAAACTGGAGGATTCGGGCATGACCCTGAATCATTGGAAGGCATTATAAATGAAAATAGGATTGGGGTATTGACACAGGTCAATTCTATTTTAATTTAGAAAATATATCTTCAAGATAGTGGAAATAAATTAAAAATAAGCTAAGGCAATCAGGCCGTCTGAATAATCGGTTTCAGACGGCCTGATGGCCTTAAGGGCTACTAGTTACTATATAAATTAGGTATTAAGCCAAACCTTTATCTTTGGCTTCTTGCAGGCGGGCTTCAAAGTTGCTGAGATTGACGCCAGCCTGTTCGGCTGCGGCAACTACTTCGGCTACGGATGCGCCGTGTTGCACTTGATGATAACCCCAAAGCAGGGAGCAACGGGTGCCGGTACGGCAGAAGGCAAGAATAGGAGTTGGAGATTGTTGCAACAGATTTTGGAAGGCTGCAACATCGGCTGCATTGATTTGAGGCGCGACAACGGGCTGGTGTGAGAATTGGTTGATGCCGGTCTCTTTAAACCAGTTTTGTACTTCGGCAAAAGCCGGTTGGTTTTCTTCTTCGCCGTCCGGGCGGTTGCAGATGACGGTTTGGATGCCGAGACGTACGGCTTCTTGGACATCAGCTTCGGTTAGTTGGGGGGCGATATAGAGGGAGTCGGTCAGTTTACGGATGGGCATCGTTTTTCCTTTCTTTATATTAAATGGATATGTTGATTTCAGACGGCCTAGGAAGTGGCAGGCCGTTTGAAGTTTTATTTAATGATTGTACAACCAGTTTTCGAGTTTTTGGCGATCGGTAATGTGCAGCAGGGCGGTATTGGCTTCTGCTGCTTGGACTGTGATGCTGGTCTCGCGCAATAAGCCTTGGCGGAAGAAATGGATGGTGGTGCGTGTGCCGATAGGCAGTTTGCTCCACTGTGCTGCAAGGTCGTTGCAGGCGTAGCCGCCTAAGGCGATGATTTTGTCTTGCGGGCAGAGTCCGGCATTTTCTGCGCTGCCGCCATTGAATACATGAGTCAGGACGGCATGGTCGCTGTTTTGTTTAAAACGTGCACCCAAATCGTTGGCTGGAGCAACCGATTGGGGTTCGCTTGCAAATGCTCCTCCGTGTTGGCGGGGTAGGGGGATAAAGTCGAGTTTGACACCTACGCTTTGCAGGCATTCTGCGAGCGGAAGGTCTTCGGTGCTGTATAAGGCCGTCTGAAAGAAGGTTTCTAAATTTAAACCGGTCATTTCTTGGCAACGGGATTGCCAGTGTTTTTCGGGTATGCCTTGATGAGTATTGCACCAGTCGCGATAGTGTTGCTGCATTACGTTGTCGAGGGTGTATTTGCCTTGGCTTTTTTCACGGATGATGAGGTCGAGGCAAAGTGCGGCCAGTGCGCCTTTTTGATAATAGCTGACGATGGCGTTGGGGCTGTTTTCGTCTTGTTTGTAGAACTTGTCCCATGCGCTGAAACTGGATTGGGCAAGTGTTTGTTTCAGACGGCCTTGTGTCTGCTGGACGCGTGTTATGCCTTGTGCAAGCAGGGTGAGGTAGGCTTCGGGGCTGATGGTTTGGCTTCGGGCTAGAAAGAGGTCGTCGTAGTAGGAGGTAATGCCTTCAAATGCCCAAAGTTGTTCGGTGTAGTTTTCTTGGTCGAGGTTGTAGGGTGCGAAGACGGCCGGTTTGATGGATTTGACGTTCCATGCGTGGAAGTATTCATGGGAAAAGAGGCCGAGCAATTCGGTATAGGCTTTGTCGGCTTCACCCATATCGTAAGATGGCAGACTGTGGCGGTCGGCGAGTAGGGCGGTGCTGCTGATGTGTTCCAGTCCGCCGTAGAGGTTGTCGCCTAGATGCAGTAGGAAAAGGTATTCGGAAAACGGGGCAGGGGAGGGGAACATCGCCAACTCGGTTTCGCAGATTTTTTGAATATCGGCGAGGAAACGGGCGCGGTCAAAATCGGGATAGATGCCGCTTAATGCAATACGGTGGGGAATGCCTTGTGCTTCAAATTCGAGAAACTCGATGATGCCTGTTTCAACCGGGTGGTCGATAAGCTCGGCGTATGAGGCCGTCTGAAAAGTGGTCGCCGAGGTTTGGGGCAGGGTGGTGGCTATCTGCCATGTGTGCGGCAGGGTGGAAAATTCGATTTGATGTGGCCGGTGTTCTTGTCCGTGGACTTTTAAGAATAGACACGCGCCGTCGAAAAAGCCGCGCTCGGTGCTGAGGAACGAGCCGCGAACGGATAAGTCGAATGCGTAAACAGTGTAGTAAATTTCCCACGCTCCACTGAGGGCAGGGGTTTGCCAATGGTTTTTGCTGGTTTGTGTCAGCGGTTGGGCTTTGCCGTTGCAGCGCGCGCTGATGTGTGTGATGTGGCGGGCAAAGTCACGGATGAGGTAGCTGCCGGGAACCCAGTTGGGTAAGCTGATTTCTGTTTCTGAATCATTGGTTTGAGTGAATGATAAGGTGATGTGCCATTCATGAGACAGAAAGTTGGGAGTAATTTTGTAATTAATCATAGCTATTGGTTAATTTGCTAAAGTTTATTAAGAAGAAGGGGTTTTAAAGGGTAGGCTTAATCTATATCAATAAAACTGTATGAAAAAGGGGGCTTGAAAAAATACCCTGTCCGATTTAATGCGTATATTTTAATAATTTATTGATTATAAAAGAAATGAATTTATGTCTTGCTAAATATTTTATGCAATTTGGAATGTAATTTTGCTTGGCATGTTGTGGTGTCTATGTTAAATTTAGAAAAATTTGAGCCTTGGCCGTATTGCGCTTTTCGTAAATGCAGGGGTTGGGGTGAGATAAAAATTTTTTATACCCATAATTTATGGAGACTTCCATGGACACACAAACTTATAACTACAAAGTGGTGCGCCAGTTCGCCATCATGACTGTAGTTTGGGGTATTGTGGGCATGTTGGTCGGCGTTATCGTCGCTGCCCAGCTTTTTGCTCCTGCCCTCGATTTATCCAATATCGGACCTTGGTTCCACTTCGGCCGCCTGCGTCCTCTGCACACCAATGCGGTTATTTTTGCATTCGGCGGTTGCGGTTTGATCGGTACATCATACTACGTTGTTCAACGTACATGTAATACCCGTCTGTTTGGCGGTTGGCTGCCTGCATTTACCTTCTGGGGTTGGCAGGCCGTTATCGTGGCTGCGGCCATCAGCTTGCCTATGGGTTACACCCAAGGTAAAGAATACGCCGAGTTGGAATGGCCTATCGACATTTTGATTACGCTGGTGTGGGTTGCCTACGCCATCGTATTCTTCGGTACGATTGCCAAACGTAAAATCAAACATATTTACGTTGCCAACTGGTTCTACGGCGGCTTTATCTTGGCCGTTGCGCTGTTGCACATCGTCAATAATATCAGCATCCCTGCCGGTTTGATGAAATCTTACCCGGTTTACGCAGGTGCGATTGATGCGATGGTTCAATGGTGGTACGGCCACAATGCGGTGGGCTTTTTCCTGACAGCCGGCTTCTTGGGTATGATGTACTATTTCGTCCCTAAACAAGCAGGCCGTCCGATTTACTCTTACCGCTTGTCCGTCGTCCACTTCTGGGCTTTGATTTTCACTTATATGTGGGCTGGTTCTCACCACTTGCACTACACTGCATTGCCTGACTGGACTCAATCTTTGGGTATGGTATTGTCTTTGATCCTGTTTGCGCCTTCTTGGGGCGGTATGATCAACGGTATCATGACTCTGTCCGGCGCATGGGACAAACTGCGTACCGACCCGATTTTGAAATTCTTGATCGTTTCTCTGTCTTTCTACGGTATGTCTACCTTCGAAGGCCCGATGATGTCTATCAAAACCGTTAACGCTCTGAGCCACTACACCGACTGGACTGTTGCACACGTTCACGCCGGCGCATTGGGCTGGGTGGGCTTTGTAACCATCGGTTCCGTTTACTATATGATTCCCCGCTTGTTCGGCAAAAATGAAATGTACAGCACCAAATTGGTTGAGGCGCATTTCTGGATCGCGACCATCGGCGTGGTTCTGTATATCGCTGCAATGTGGATTGCCGGCGTAATGCAAGGTCTGATGTGGGGTTCTTTGAATGACGACGGCACGCTGACTTATTCCTTCGTTGAATCCGTAAAACGTACCATGCCTTACTACATGATTCGTTTCACCGGCGGTCTTCTGTACCTGAGCGGTATGTGCATCATGGCATATAACGTTTACCGTACTGCTATCAGTGGTAAAGCAGTTGATGCTGAGATTCCTGCGGTTTCTCAAACTCAACACCACTAATGACAAGAAAGATAGGCTACCAAAATGAAATTACAACAATTAGCTGAAGAAAAAGTCGGTGTACTGATTGTATTCACCCTGCTTGTAGTCAGCGTCGGCCTTCTGATCGAGGCTGTTCCGCTGTTCTTCACCAAGGCAGTTACCGAACCTGCACCCGGCGTGAAACCATATAACGCCCTGCAAGTGGCCGGTCGCGATATTTATGTGCGCGAAGGCTGCTACAACTGCCACTCTCAAATGATTCGTCCATTCCGTGCAGAAACTGAACGTTACGGTCATTACTCTGTTGCCGGTGAGTCTGTTTATGACCATCCGTTCCAATGGGGTTCTAAACGTACCGGTCCGGATTTGGCTCGTGTCGGCGGCCGTTATTCCGATGAATGGCACCGCATTCACCTGCTGAACCCGCGCGACGTTGTGCCGGAGTCCAATATGCCTGCATTCCCATGGCTCGCACGCAATAAAGTCGATGCCGAGGCAACTGTGGCGCATATGAAAGCCCTGCGTAAAGTGGGTACACCTTACAGCGATGAAGAAATTGCCAAAGCACCTGAAATGCTGGCCAACAAATCAGAGCTGGACGCTGTTATCGCCTACCTGCAAGGCTTGGGCTTGGCATTGAAAAACGTAAGGTAACATCATGGACGCTAACTGGGCTCGCTCGCTCTTTACTGTTTGGGTATTTATCAGCTTTATTTTAGTCCTCTATATTGTGTTCAATAGACGCAATAAGAAAAACTATGACGATGCTGCCAGCAGTATTTTCGATAATGACGAACAAAGGCCGTCTGAAAAGGACGATCAAGCTCAGTCAGTCCGTGATCACGGAGCAAAATAATGAACACAACATCCCAATTTACCAGTAGTTTCTGGAGTATATATATTGCCGTTATCGTCGTGCTCAGCTTCATCGGCCTGGCTTGGCTTCTGCTTTCGCAAAACGTTGTGAAACGCCCTAAAAAAGGCGAAGAAGTAAAAACCACAGGTCATGAGTGGGACGGCATTTCGGAGTACAACAACCCTCTGCCACGTTGGTGGTTTTGGCTTTATGTCTGCACATGGCTGTTTGGCGTCGGCTACCTGATTATGTATCCAGGTATCGGCGATTACAAAGGCCTGTGGGGCTGGAGCAGCCATGGTCAATATGAAGAAGAAGTTGCCAAAGCCAATCAGCAATACGGTAAAGCGTATGCTAAATTTTCCAATATGCCGATTGAGAAAGTGGCTAAAGATCCTGAAGCCCGTGCTATTGCGCAAAACCTTTTCAATACCTACTGTATCCAATGTCACGGCTCAGATGCCAAAGGCTCCAAAGGCTTCCCGAATTTGACCGACGACGATTGGTTGTGGGGCGGCGAACCTGAAAAAATTCAGGAAACCATTGAAAAAGGCCGTACGGCAACAATGAAGGCTTGGGGTCCTGAATTAGGCGAAGAGCGAGTAAAAGATGTGGCACACTATGTCATGTCCTTATCCAAATCCAAAGACCAATACGATGAAGAACGTGCCGCACGTGGTAAAGTCTTGTTTAACGGTCCCCCGGCAAGATGTTTTACCTGTCACGGCGACAAAGGTCAAGGTATCCAAGGCGTTGCTCCGAACCTGACCGACAACGTATGGTTGTGGGGCGGTACTCAAAAATCGATTATCGAAACCATTACCAACGGCCGACACAGTCAAATGCCGGCTTGGGGTCACTTCCTCGACAAAGACAAGCTGCACATCATGACTGCCTATGTTTGGGGTTTGTCCAACAAAGACGGTAAAAAAGCTCCTGCTAAAAAAGCCGAGCCTGCTCCGGCAGCTCAACCTGCCGATGCTTCTGCTCCGGCGGCCGCTTCGGCTCCTGCTGCCGATAAAGCTGCTTCAGATGCCAAAGCTGCTCCGGCTGCTGAAGCCAAACCTGCTGAAAAAGCAGAAGCGGCTCCGGTTAAGGTAGATGGCAAAGCTGTTTTTGAAGCCAACTGTAAAACATGTCATGGCGGTATGATTCCGGGTGCACCTGTTGTCGGTAAAAAAGACGACTGGGCTCCTCGAATCAAGCAAGGTAAAGACACTTTGCACAAACACGCGCTTGAAGGTTTTAATTCAATGCCTGCCAAAGGCGGCAACAGCAGCTTGAGTGACGATGAGGTTAAAGCGGCTGTAGACTTTATGGCAAATGAGTCCGGTGCAAAATTCTAATTTTGAGTTGGATTGAAAAAAGCGTACCTAACAAGGTACGCTTTTTTATATTTGATAAAACCAATAAGAAAAAACATATCAAAAAGAGGCAAAATATATAAGGCCGTCTGAAACATTCAGACTCAACCAAAATTAATCAATCCAAAGTGGACGTACTGCGTTTCAGGAACCATTCGCTGAAAGGCCACTCGACGCTGTCGAGTAAGTTTTTAGTAATTAACCCTAGTTCCGTATCGCCTTCAATTTGCAATTTACGGTTGAAAAATAAGGTGTCGGGATCTTCCTCGCGCATCATCATGCGCATGAAGTCTATGCCGTTGGCGGCCAATCTCAGATCGGGAGTGCCGCTGAAGTTGTCATCCAGAAATTTTTCCGTATCGGCACTAAACCGCACTTTGATACCGGCATCCAAAACTTCAATTTCAAATTTCCTTCCGGCAAAAAGTTCCATATCGGCAGGCAGTAAACCTTTTTTCAGCATGGTATTCAATACGGAGACCAAAACAAAGCGCGGAGGTTTGCCGGGAAGTTTGGTACCGATTTTCGCCATCCATTTGGGTAATATGATTTCAGGCAGCGCCATAATATGCCTCCTTCACGGTTTCAATACCGGGCTGACCGCGCCAATAGCCGTCAACCAGTGTTCCGGTAGTCAGTCGTTCCAATTCGGGGCGGACATCTTCCCATGTGGCTTTTCCGTCCAATACATCGCGGTGAATTTGGATAATTTCAGCCATGCCGTGCATTTGTGGCGACAGTCTGAGCATATTCACGCCGATTTTATTCAAATCTTCATGGTGGGGCAGTAGGTTTTGGCAGCCGTAAGACATGGTTTGGATGCCGTTGATGGTGAGAAACGGCTGGCCTTCTCGCGTATTCATGGCCATACCGTGCTCGTGGTCGAGACAGCGGAACTCGCAACTGTCTTTATTCAGATTGTAATGGCGGGCGGTAAAGCAACGTGATGAATAGGCGAGTGGCATTTTACCCCAAGCAAAGAGTTCGGTTTCAATGCCGTCTGAAGCCTTGATGATTTCGGCAACCTTATCGCGGCTCAGCTCGGACGGTGCAATCCAGCGGAATGCCCCTAATTTTCGGAATACGTCCAAAGTGGTTTCGTTGTAGATATTCAGGCTTGCACCGGCAACAAACGGGATGCTGTGTTCGCGTGCCAATTTGACCGCACCCATGTCGTTGGCTTCAACTTTAAACTTTCCCTGCTCCGTGATTTTACGCAGGCGTTTCAGATCGGATTCGCTTTCGAGCAGGACTTGTGAGGAAAGAATAATCTCCTTACCGCTTTCTGCCAGGTCTTCAGCCAGTCCGAACCAGTCGGCAAAGCGCATTTTCTGACGGCGTGAGCAGACTACCTCACCCAAATAGACCGTATCCAACGGCGTATCCAGCATGGAAACGTAAAATTCCAGCAGGGCTTCTTTTTGCCAGAAAAATAAAATAGGGCCCAACGACAATTTCAATGAATTCATTTTCTTCCCCTTATTTCCATGGGCGGTTGTATGCGCCCAAAGTTGTCTGATGACCTTCCGAAACTTTGCTCAAGGCATTGTTCCAGGACGGATTGACTTTGAAATGCGACGGGTCGGCTGCGGCTGCATCCAGTGCTTGGCGCAGGGATTTGGTTACTTGTGCCGTATACATCGGACTGCGTTGGCGTCCCTCGATTTTGATGGCGGACACACCGATTTTGATGAGTTCGGGCAACATTTCCAAAACATTCAGGCTGGTCGGTTCTTCCAAAGCATAGTAGGTTTCATCATTGACTTCAAAGCGGCCTTTGCACAAGGTTGGATAACCTGCCGGTTCATTGGGTTTGTATTGGTCTATTAATACTTGGTTTAGACGTACGTTCATGCGGTCGGGCAGTTGTTCCCAGCGGACGGATTTTGCCGGAGAGCAGACACCTTGCATATTGGGCGATTCGCCTGTTGCATAGCTCGACAAGATGCAACGGCCTTCTACCATCACACACAAACTGCCGAAGCCAAAGACTTCAATTTCCACATCAGTATTGTCAATCACATGTTTGACCTGATCGATGGTCAGTACGCGCGGCAAAACGGCACGACGGATGCCGAACAGCTCCTTCATCATATTGATGGCTTCGTAATTGGTAGCCGAACCTTGTACTGACATATGCAGGCGTAAATTCGGATGTTTGTCTGCCGCATACGCCATGATGGCGGGGTCGGCAACAATAATCGCATCGGCACCCAAATCCGCCGCCGTATCCACAGCGGCGTGCCAACGCTCCACTTGACCCGCTTGTGCAAATGTATTGATGGCCATCAGTACATTGCGCCCGCGCGCATGGGCGTAAGCTACACCTTCCCGCGCCGATTTCATATCGAAATTCAGTCCCGGAAAGTTTCGTGCATTGGTCGCATCTTTCAAACCCATGTAAACCGTGTCCGCACCGTTGTCCACAGCGGTTTTCAGTGCAGGCAGGTTGCCGGCGGGGCAGACCAATTCTGGAATTTTCTGCATTTTGTGTTCCTCGTCTTGATGATAACCTCTATCGGGTTAATCAATATTTTGTAGAATTCCGGATATTTTATGGATTAATGACACAAGATATGCTGATTTAAATCAAATTGAAAAATTCAGGTTGACGTAGGCATATTGTTTACAAAATCTTAACAGACGTTGTTTTTTATATATTTCATGTGCTTAAAAATTTTGATGACGGATTTTGTTTCAAAATCGGCTTATGTTTTTAACTATCGTATTTATTAATTTTTACAATAATAGCGATGGAAAAATGAAAAAAGGCCGTCTGAAAATCTGGTTTCAGACGGCCTTTTGCTTTAAAGGGATGTATTTAAGAGAAACCCAAACGCTTATCGGGTCGGGTAAACACAAAAATAAACAGCGAGGTTAACGCGCCCAAAGTATCGGCAAGCATGTCTTTTTGCGCGTCCCAAATATCGCCTTGAGAACCCAAGAACTCCAGTCCGGCCTCTCCGCCGTCGATAACGGCATATTGCCATTCGATGATTTCATAGGCGGCAGCCACGCTCATGATGAAGAACAGGGAGAAAAACAGAGCCAGCGGCAGATTACACAGCTTGCGGCGCAGCAGCCATTCAGCCATCGGGTAGGCATAAAAGCCGATGATGTAGTGGGCAATACGGTCGTAATGATTGCGGTTTTCGCCCAAAATCGGTTCGACAAAGCGGTTGATGGATTCAAACGGCACATCGGCAAAAGTATAGTATGCGCCGATGGAATGCATAATCAGCCAGAAGCTCATGAATAAGTAGGCCAAGTTGCTGAAGCGGAAAATGCGGTAAGTGGCAACCAGAAGGAAAAATGCGGAGGCTACGGGGATGATTTCGGCGTACCAAACCGCGCGGTCATGGGGATTGATACCTGACCAAACAATGAGGGCGAAGATAAGCGTAGCAAGAAAAATGGGAAAGATTGGAGAGGGTTTATTCATATTGTGTATATGTAATAACAAGAGTTGCGTATTGTATAACGAATCGGCGGATTGGCGGTTTCGGATATTAGAGGCCGTCTGAAAAATAGTTTTCAGACGGCCTGAAGTTTAGCCGTTCCAGAAATAGCGGGTGATGTGGAAAAACACGGGTGCGGCAAAGCAAATCGAATCCACGCGGTCAAGCATGCCGCCGTGGCCGCGTATCATATTGCCCCAGTCTTTGACACCATAATCGCGTTTGATGGCAGACATAACCAGGCCACCAAAGAAGCCCATCAGGCAGACGATAAAGCCGATAACGGCCGCTTGGCCGTGGGAGAACGGCGTGATCGGCGCCATCAACGCGGCAATGGCCGTGGCCGACAAAATACCGCCGACTGTACCGGAAATGGTTTTGGACGGGGAAAGCGAGGGCATGATTTTTGCACCGCCGATCAGTTTGCCCCAAACGTATTGCAACACATCCGATACTTGCACCACGCCAATCAGAAAAATCAGCAACAGGATATTGTTGCCGTTGTCAAAGCCGTCCAAGTCGAGAAACATCAGCGCCGGAACATGGGACAGGCAGAAGATGCAAATCATCGCCATCCATTGTGTTTTGGCGGCGCGTTCCAAAAAGTGCGCGGTTTGGCCGCTGAGGCTGGCAATAATCGGCAGTATCAAAAAGCCGTAAACCGGAATAAAAATGCTGAACATGCCGTACCAGCCGTCATAGACGAAATAGTATTGCACCGGCAGCAGCAGGTAAAAGCAGACCACCATGCTGTAATAGTCGCTGCGGCGGCGATAGACGAGGGTCATGAATTCGCGCAGTGCGGCAAATGAAATCAGGAAAAACAGTACAACCGTTCCGATTTTGCCGAACCAAAACGCACCCAGCAACACCAGCGTCATCAGCCACCATGCGTAAATGCGGGCGTTGAGGTTGGCGATGGTGGCATTATCTGCGCCGTTTTTGCGCTTGAGCCATTGTCCGATGATGCTGGCGAAACACAATACGGCAAATACGCCGACAAAAATATAGCCGGCTTGCGGAGTCAGATGAGCGGCGGTTTGTTCGACGATGATTTGTTGGGAAGTCGTAGAAAGGCTCATGCTTGTCCTCCTTTGTTTTGCTGAACTTCAGATTCATTTTGGCGAAGCTCGCTGCGGTCGTTTTCAGACGGCCTGAGTGCCAGCAATGCCTCACGGCTGCGTGTCAAAAAGCTGTCTTTGTCTTCGTTTTCCTGCAAGGTAAGCGGTTGTCCGATATGGACTTCACACAAAAGCGGGATAGGCAGGATTTTGCCTTTGGGCAACACGCGGCTGATGTTGTCTATCCAAATCGGCACAAATTCGGTATTGGGTTTGCTTTTCGCCAGGTGATAAATGCCGGACTTGAACGGCAGCAGGATGGTGTTGTCGTCAGTGTTACGCGTGCCTTCAGGAAAAATAATCAAGGAGTCGCCCGCGTTCAGCGCGTCTTTCATCTGTTCGGTAATCGCCTGCGGATTATCGCTATGGCGCGGAATCAGCAAGGCATTGAAAACGTTTTGAATGATGAAGCGTTTGAGTTTGCTCGTCAGCCAATAATCCGAACCGGCGACAGGGCGCGTGGACAAACGCCAGCGGCGGGGCAGGGAAATCCACACCAACACAAAATCGCCATGGCTGCCGTGATTGGCGTAATAAACTTTTTGGTGCTGATTGAATGTCAGCTCGCGCGGACTTTTAGGACGTACGCCCGTAAGAAAAGAGACCGACAGACACAAGGCTTGGTCGGTTAGCCAGGCAAGTTGTTTTTTAAGGAGGTTTTTCATTGTTTCTGCCTTTTGGGGTGAGATACCGCTAAGGATTCGATTTGAGTAAATCAGCAAAATAATCAAATGCTTTGGATAAGCAAAATTAAAAATTGGGCGGCGGTCAGGTATAAGCATTTGCGCCATAAGGAAAGTGCGCCGTTTATCCGTTGGGTCAAAGTACGGTTGCCTGAAATTTGGCGCAAACCGTTTTGCTGTAAGGATTGGTCAAAGTCTTCAGGCGAGTAGCGGTTGTCGGCAAAGTCTTGGAACACGCGGCGGTCGAAGTGAATGCGGATATGGCAGTACAACAAAACCGCTGCTAAGACGAGTTGCACCGCAAACCATGTGCCGCCATATTTTGCCGATAAGGCAAGCAGCAGGGCATTGCAGACGGCAATATAATGTGCGGTAGAGAGTAGGTGGGCAGTAATACGGCTATCGGTTGCGTTGTCCATCATTATCCTTGTTTTAAACGGTTGGCCGCAGCTTCGACTGCTTGGGCAGTGGCCGGCGATAATACCATTTGCGGCCGAGCCTGTTTGAGTTCGGCCTTCGCTTGCGCCAAGTCTTTGCAGCCACCATAGACCAGCAGCCACGTCAGCATCACTGCGGCACTTCTTCCATAACCTAAAGCGCAACATACCAATACTTTACCGTGTTTTTGGCGCAAGGTTTCCAATATCAAGGCCGTCTGAACCAAATCGTTTTCAGACGGCGTTGCCATATCCAGTAAAGGCAGAGCGCGATATTCTCCTTGATGGCTACGGCAGGGATATTCGGCGCATACATCCAATACCGCAGGCTGATGGTTTGAAATCCCTAAAACGCTGCCAATCCATACATTATGGTGGACTGGTACCGTTTTCGCTTTACCGCGTAACCAATACGCCATGTTTAGCCGTACGCCCACTAGATAAGGCAATAGTAAAACCGTCGCTGCTGCCGATAATTTACCGTTAGCCTGTTTTTGGAATACGTTTGCATTTCCAGTCAAATAGGCAAAAGCCACCATCAACAAAGACATGCTAATCCATATCAACCACAGCCACGCGCCACCCAGCAGCGCAGGTAAAGCCATCAAACACGCACCAAGTAAATACAGCAGCGCAATCTTTTGTGAGCGTGCATGACTCAAGCCCAGTTTTAGCGGTGAAGCCATCTGACGCGGGAAAGCCCACAACACCAGCCAGCCGAGCAATGCTCCGGTTGGCACGTCAATAAAATGATGTTGATAAGTCGTCAATACCGACAAAGCAATCAGGCTTTGCCATAAGAAAAGCGGCAGGCGGATTTTTGGAAAGCGCGTCCAATAAAACGCACCCACGATAATCGCCAACGCGATATGCAAAGATGGCGCTTGGTTGTACGGCAAATCAAATGCAGCCAATGAATCAAACAGCCAGCCCGACAGCCCATCGGCAGGCGGTTTAGACCACCCGAAACGCAGCGGAAACAGCACGAAGCAAAGAGTCGCAATCAGTTGGGCAGCTACAAGGTGCGCTACATATCGGTTTTGTTCATGTGTATCACGGCAAAGGAAAAATGCCGCGGCATACATCAGGTTTAGCGACCAATAAGGCACAATCGTCCATGCCCAAAACGGAATATTGCGCTCCCATGCAAAAGCGATTTCAGGCACATAGTCCAGCGATGCCGCAAAATGGTTGGACAGGCCGTAGCTGGTGTAGAACAGGATACCGACTGAAATCAGCTTGATTAGGGAGGTTTTGAGGGCGGGTTTCATGGATAGGTACATGGTTTAATAAGGCCGTCTGAAAGTTAAAAATTTGTTCAGACGGCCTATATTTTATTTCTTCACTGCCAAGCTCACGGTGAAAATACCGTCTTCGTCTATCCATTGATGGATTTTTTCAAAACCGGCTTTTTCAACCAGCTGATCCATTTCCTGTTGACTGCGGCGGCGCATTACCCAGTTTGGGCTGCCTGCTTTGTGGCTGGTCAGGGCGCGGGCAATCATTTCCAGTTGCGGATGCCAAGGTTGGCCGGTGTAAATCAGGTAGGCGCCGGTTTCAATGGCTTCGCCGAAGCCGTAGAGTGAGTTCAAAATTAAATCGTTGTCGGCAAACAATTCGTGCAGGCCGGAGACGATGCCCAGCGTTGGACGCGGCTGTAAATCGTGATAATTGGCGCGGTCGTAGGCATTGACTTCATTGAAGGTTACCGTGTTTTGCAAGCCGCGCTCGGCAATCAGTTTGCGTCCGGCTTCGACATTAATCGGGCTGTAATCGCGCAAGCGTACGGAATCAGGCAACGTATCGGTAGTCAGGGCATCCAATACATAGCGGCCATGACCGGATGCAATATCCAAAACGTGTACAGGTTTGCCTGCTTCACGCAGTTTGGCTGAGGCCGTCTGAATGGCTTTGCCGATATTGACTTTGCGTTGGCGGATGCCGCGCCAGCCGATGGCATTGAGATAGTATTTGTCCACCCATACACCGAAAGCGTTGCTGCCTTGCGGTTGATTGCGGTAGACGTAGTCCAGCGTGCTGCCTGAATCAAAACCTGTTTCTTGACCGATTCTCAAGCCTTCACTCCAGCGCGCACCCAGTTTGAGCGAGGCACGATATATTGCCCAAAATGCGCCGCGTGGCGAACAAATAGGCAAAGGCGTAGCCAGTTCGTCAGCTTCGCGGCGGCTGTCGCTGTACAAATGTGCTTGGGTTAAATCAACTGGTTGCAAAGGTTGGTTGAAACGCTCGCGGATAAAACGGCGCATTTCTACAAACGCAATTTCACGGTCTTGCTCGCCTAAAGTATCGTGGTAGAAACCGGGCAGGATATGGCGCTCTTTAATATGGCTGCCCAAACGATTGTAGAAATCGTGTTGCGGTTTGTGATGAACGACCCAATCGCTGCCTGAAATTAACAGTTGTACAGGCGTAGTAATCGCTTGTGCATCGGCAACGACGCGTTCGGCCGCTTCATATAAACCCAGCAGGATGCGCACAGAAATGGCGCGGGTAATCAGCGGGTCATTGTCGTAGCTTTTTTGACGTTCGACATTGTGGGTCAGATAGTGGGCTTTGACGTAGCTGTTGACAAAGAAATTGCCGCGCCATTTTTGCATGAGTTTCAAACCGGTACGGGCAAACGGAACATAGAGTTTGACTTTGAACGCAGGCGAAGCCAATACGGCGCAACGGATTTTCGGTGCGTAATCGTGCAACCAAGTAGAAACCAATACCGCGCCGACACTTTGCGCAATCACGCAGATGTTTTCAGGTTTGATGCCGTATTCGCTTTGAATGTGTCGGATAAAATCATCTACATCAGCAACCGAAGTGCCGATACTCGGACTATCGCCACGTTCACCGGGGCTGTAACCATGACCGCGCGCATCCCAAGCGAAATAGGAAAAATCGTTGAAACCCAGCTCATCCGCCACAAACATCATCCGGCCGGAATGCTCATGTCCGCGATGAAACAGCACAATGGCTTTATCGGAAGAACCATCGGCAGCAGGGCGATAGCGGTAGAAAAGCGAAGTCCCGTCTTGGGTTGAAAAGAATTTTTGCTGTTCGGACATGAGAAACTCCTAATAGTCATATTTTTTGAACAGTATCATGACATATCGAATAAATGCAATGATTATCCGATAGACGGATGAATGCAATGATGGAGAGATATGGTAAAAGATGGTTTCAAATTTCACTTAAAACTGATGACAGTGATTGTTAAAAGAGTTAGATAGAGGGCGTTTGGATAACCTTACAAACTACTACCGACATATCATCATAAACTTTTTGTTTCGCCATTAATTTACGAAATACAGTCAGACGGGACTTATCGTTATCATATTGTTGCCAAATTTTTTCTCTTATTTCTTCTGAAAGAGCGTCACTTAGGCCGTCTGAACAAAGCAGCAGGCTTTCTCCTGCTTTAAGCGTAAGCTCGACATGGCACATTTTGTCTTGGAAATCGGAATAATCTGCTACTAGATAAGAAGAAACACCGCCATATATGGTGGCAAACCCTTCTTCTTTTTTATCCGACAAACCATCCAGCAATTCGGAGAGTATCGAGTGATCTTGGGTCAGTTGCTTCCATTTTCCTTGTGTATCAATCAAATAGGCGCGGCTGTCGCCTACGCTGATGATTTTGGTTTTGCCGGTGGTTTGGTCGATTTCGGCGGCAACAAAAGTGGTTGAGGAACCAAAATAATCCTCTGCCAACTCTTTAGATAAAGCGGTTTGTACATGATTGATGGTTTGACGGCTGAGTTTGGTTGTATGGCTTAATAGGTGCATGGCTAATTTGCTGGCTTTTTCGGGACGATTGCTATTGGAAATGCCGTCGGCTATCCTGATGATAAAGCGTGGACGGGTTTCAAGACGTGTTTCAGCGGTTTTGAGTTTATATTGAAACACTTGCTCGCCGTTAAAAAGGGCATCTTGGTTGTGTTGTTTGTTGCTGCCGATTTGTTGGCAAAAGGTGATTTCGCAAAAGTTGTTCATGGTTTTTCCATTTGTTGGGTGAATATTCGCTGCAGGCTTTTCATTGTTTCTAACTCTCTGGATTTACACTTGAGCAATACGTTTGAAATTTGATGATTAAGGTTAAAGGCTGTCTGAACAGTTTTCAGACGGCCTTTACTGCGTTTAACCAAGCACTAATTAACTGCTAATTTTACTGTGTTTTAATACATCCATCGAAACCCGAATACACATTTGAAAAGGAAATCAAACATGAAAAAATTCTTATTGACCGCCATCGTTGCTTTGTCTGCCGCTACTGCCGGTGCCAGCGATTACATTGAACAAAAAATCTACAGCGACAAAAACTTCGAGCAAAATCGTGCTAAAGCCGTAAAAATATTGGAACAACGTGGCTATCAAGTTCACGATGTTGAAGCCGATAGCCGTCGAGGCCAGCCTGTGTTGGATATCGAGGCTTTTAAAGATGGTCGTGAGTACGACATTGTTTTGTCTTATCCTGATTTGAAAATTATTAAAGAACGCATCGACTATTAATATTTTGATGCAAAGCGGGTTGTCGCAGGACTTTGGGGTTCTGCGGCAGTTTGCTATTTAGGTATTTAAAGAATGTAAGCGGCATGTAAATTACCTAAAATAAATGAACTAAATATGCTTTTTATTTTCCATTTAATTCAAAGTGTTTGATGTTGGGAGTCATGATATGGATTTGAATGATTGGAAGGAAGACGGCCGGCAGAAGCAGATGGGCGACCAAGGCAGACCTTTAAACGGCGGTATATCTGCCGATTCCCAACAGGACGTTGATTTTTGGGATCGCGATCGAAACAATACTGTTGAAAACGAAGTTGGTGTTGCGGCTGAAGCGGTAGAAATTCAGGAGGCGGTAGAAGGTCAGGAAGCAGTTGAACATCCTGAGATGCCGTCTGAAAAAAGTGAAAAGAAAGCCAAACGCAAAAAAGACAAGGCGAAAAAGAAAAAAAATAAAGCCGAAGATTTGAATGCGCCTGATTTGTTGGGTACGAATAAGGGCGTGGAAACCATGTTCCGCAATGCCGTACGCTCGGAGATGGAATTGTTGGCGCTGGCGGCAACCAAAGCGAATATTATGATTTCGCTGAATGGTTTTATCGTGTCTGCACTGATGATTTCGGGTGCGTTTATTTTTTCATCGTCGCCCGAATTTCTGATTCCGGCCAGTACGTTTATGATTACTGCCGCCGCGTCTATCGTGTTTGCATTGCTTTCTGCTTCGCCGGAACGTATCGGCAAAATGCAGGCGGCGCGGACATGGTTTAAGGATTTTATCCGCGGCCGTTCTAAGCTGAAGGATTTGAAAACCCGTCTCAGCAGTACCGAAACGCGCTTTTTTGGCGGCAGCCAACCCAATATTTTGATTTATGAAGACCGTGTGAAACTGCAAAAAGATCAATATTGGGAAATGATGCAGGAGATTATGGGCGACCGTAAACAAATCTATGAAAAGATGAGCGACCATCTTTATTGGCTTGGTTTGTTGGCGGACAAACAGTTCAAATACATCAATTTGTCTTACGCGGTATTCCGCTGGGGCTTGCTGGCTTCACTGGTGGCATTTATCGGCGTGAAAACATTGCCGTCATTGCTGATACCGCCGGCCAACAATGCGGCAGAGCTGCGTTCGCTGGGAATCAATATGTTTAACGGTGTGTATGAGCCTTCCGCCGTACAACAGCTTCTGGACGGCAATTTGTTGATTGCGGAAGACGAACCCAACCATGCGTTCAGTATTGTCAGCATTGATAAAACCGGCAGGTTTGTGGAAGACGAGGCATTGGATACGCGCGTGATTACCGGTTTCAAACGCCGTCTCAGCGACTTGGAGGCTCTGGCGCGCGATGATGAAGGCTTTATCTACGCGCTGACTTCACATTCGCGCACCCGTAAAGGCAACCGTTCGCCCGACCGCGAACACCTGATGCGCTTTAAAATCCAAGACGGCAATGTGTTGGGGCTGACCAGTTACGACAATTTGACGCAGGTTTTGGAAACCGATCATAAGCTGCATGATTTGATTCGCGAGCGAACCAAGGCTGAAGTTTCTTTTGAAGAAATCAATATTGAGGGCATGGCGTTTGATCCGGTGAAAAAACGTCTCGTTTTGGGATTTCGTGATCCTGAGTTCAACAACATGGCTTTGGTCGCGTTTATCAGCAATCCGAAAGATGTATTTGAGCGCAACGCCAAACCTGAATTTGATGAAGTGGCGGTGATTGATATTGATGGCGGCGGTATCCGTTCCCTCAACTATGATCCTGTGTTGAAAACCTATGTGATTGCCAATGAAGTGAAGGATGAGAATGGACAGAAATTCTCGCAACTGTGGACTTGGAGCGGTAATCCGACCGATGAACCGCAAAAAATCTCTCTGCCTAATCTGCAACACATCACCAACGTTGAAGCCGTCGATTCGATTACCGTTAACGGCAAGCCGCAGATGATTTTGATGGGCGACGAAGGCAATGCTTCACAGAAAATTACTGCCAAGTATATGTTGGTAGATTACAGTCAACTGGGTAAACAGTAAGTTATCTTGGCTGACGGATAAAAGGCCGTCTGAAACCGATAGTTTATGGTTTCAGACGGCCTTCTTGTTTTCAGTAAAACAGGTTGATGGGTTTAAATACTCCAATCAATGATGATTAACCCAAGAACGTGGATAAATTTCAGACGGCCTTCAAGCCATTGATGACACGTTTGTAGCAGGTATAAACCAATGCCGCGCAGGCGAGCCACATAAGGATATAGAAAAGAGAATGGAAGCTGCCGGCGACTGCATACCATACGGCCAATGCGCCGATAAAGAATGCACGGTCGCTTTTGCCGAATGGCCCGTCATAACGCCGGCCGTTGCCGTGGATTTGCCCCAAAACGCCGCAAAACTCAGTCATTGCCGCCAGCCAAATAAACAGGGCAATTTGCACACCGCCGAAGGGCGCGATAAAGGCAAAAGGCAGATACAAAGCAGCATCGGCGACAATGTCGGTGATTTCATTCAAATAGCCGCCCAATGCCGATTGTTGACCGAACTCCCGTGCCAGCATACCGTCCATCGCATTCAGCGCCATGCGGACAAACAACCAGATCGGCAAAAGCCAGAATAATGTGGATACACCTGCAAACAATGCTAAAAGCAAACCGATCAAAATGGAAACGGCGCAGGCAAACAGGGTAACCTGATTGGCAGTAATGCCTTTTTGATACAGTCGCTTAACAATGGGGCGCAACAGGTTTTGAAATTTTGGTTTCAGGGCGTAGATGCTCATGATTATGCTATATAAAAGAAAATGAAGTGCCGTGATTATAGACGAAATCCGTTATAATCCGTCAATCTTCGAATCACGCGGTTCGCAAACCTCCCGCGTTAACAAAACTAGGAATTTACTATGGAAAAACAGCAGGCCCTCGTTATTTTTTCGGGCGGGCAGGATTCAACAACCTGCCTGATTCAGGCAATTCAAACCTATGGCCTTGAAAATGTGCAGGCCATCACTTTTCAATATGGACAACGCCACGCCATCGAATTGGAGCGCGCGCGTTGGATTGCCCAAGATTTGGGCGTGAAGCAGACCGTGCTCGATTTGAGCCTAATGCAACAGATTACGCATAACGCCTTGATGGATGATACGGCGGCGATTGAAACGGCTTCAGACGGCCTGCCCAATACATTTGTAGATGGGCGCAATGCTTTGTTTTTGCTTTATGCCGCCATTTACGCCAAAGGGCAGGGGATACGCCATATCATTGCCGGCGTGTGCGAAACCGACTTTTCCGGTTATCCCGACTGTCGCGATGTGTTCGTCAAGTCGATGAATGTTACGCTGAATCTGGCCATGGATTACGCTTTTCAAATCCACACGCCCTTGATGTATTTAACCAAAGCGCAAACTTGGGCATTGGCGGATGAAATGGGTGTGTTGGATTATATTCGCGAGCATACGCATACTTGTTATAACGGCGTGGTCGGCGGTTGTCATGAATGCCCGAGCTGTATTTTGCGCGAGCGCGGCTTGTCAGAATATTTGGAAAGCAAAAAGGCCGTCTGAATTAAGAGGGGCATCTATTTCCAATATCCAATTATACGAAAAGGCCGTCTGAACAATTCGTTTCAGACGGCCTTTGGTTATGTGTTTTGTTCTGCTTAGAACAGCAAATCTTCCGGTTCGCTGCTTGCCGGAGCCTCTTTCACAGGCGCAGAGGCCGGGGCAGTAGCCGGTTCGGAAGCGGCTTTAGGCTCCGAAGCAGGCGTCTCGGCAGGAGTGGTTGCCGGTTTGGCAGCTGGTTTTGCCGGTTTCACCGGAGTCGGACGAACGCTTTGTTTCGGTTCGGATGCTGCTTTGTTTGTATCGTCGGTAGCATCGACTTCGATTTCAGTGCCTTGAGGCAATACCACATCTTTAGCAGGAGCCGGTTTCGGCATGACTTTGGGTTTGCTGTAAGCATCCGTGCCGCTGGTCCATGCCAAAGATTTTAAAGGCGATTTGAGTTTCACGCCTTTGGCGCAGGTCAGACAGTTTGCCGCACCGGTGCGTCCTTTCAGGATTGCATCCACACGTGCGGCAGGAATGGTTTTGCCGTGCGCTTTTGCCCAAGCGGCAATGCTTTTTTTCAGGGCAGCCGTATCAAGGTTTTTCTTGTCGTACGGGTCGCGATAGGCAGCCAGCCACAAGTTTTGGTTGGCATCTTCGTTCAGGCTTGCCATTTGGTAGATAACGGAGGCAGGAGCACCTGTTGCGATGGTTTTGGCAAATTCCAATGCGTCAGGCGATTTCATGCGCACGCAACCATGGCTGCGGACGCCGGGTACGCTGGCAGGGGCATTGGTGCCGTGAATGCCCAGGCTCAATTTAGGGTCGCCAAGGCGGACAAATACGGGGCCCAGCGGGTTATTTGGGCCGGCCGGTACGCTTTTTACGCCGTCATTGCGTTCTTTTTGGATGGATTTAGGGATGTGCCAAACCGGGTTGTAGGCTTTGGCGCCGATTTTGTGTTCGCCCAGAGTGGTTTGGGTCATGGCTTTGCCGACGGCAACAGGATAAATTTTGCTCAGTTTGCCGTTGTCGTAGAGGAACAAACGCTGTTGCGTAATATTGATAACGACGTGTTGTCCGGAAGAGGCGGGAGAGACGTCTGGAATAAGTGTGTTTGCAGCAGCGGCCGAGGTCAGAAGGGCGGCTGTCAGGCTAAGGAATAATTTTTTCATGTCGTCTTTTTTTTGTAGGGATTGAAATGAAAGTTTTTGGCGCATGATACCTGAAACTCTGTGTTTTTGTGAGAAAATATGCGCTTTCGGTATTGGAAGGCAGTCAGACGGCCGGTAAGAGGCTGTCTGGCGGAAACGGTATGAGTGTGAAAGAACGGTATCAAGAGGCGGAAGTTTTTTCTTTGGATTATGAGGGCAGGGGTGTTGCCAGAGTCGATGGGAAGACTGTATTCATCGGCGGTGCGCTGCCCGGAGAGCGTGTAACGTTTGCCATTCATAAAGAAAAAAAGCAGTTTGCAGAAGCTCAGGTCGAAACGGTTTTAAAACCTTCTTCCGAACGCGTTGAGCCAGCTTGTTGCTATTTTGATACATGTGGAGGTTGTTCGCTCCAACATGTTTCCTTTGGTGCGCAAGTTGCATTAAAGCAACGGATTTTAGAAGAACAATTGGAGCGGATAGGTAAGGTCAAACCGGAGATAATTTTGCCTCCTTTATATGGTTTCTCCTGGTATTATCGCGATAGGGCACGTTTAAGTGTTGCAGTGGATAACAAAGGCCGTCTGAAACTCGGTTTTCAGGCTAAAAAAAGCCATGATGTCGTCAATATCCGCCATTGTTCTATTTTGCCTAAACATGTTTCCGATAAATTGCCTGATGTCCGAAATTTGCTGCAAAAGCTGCATGATGACGGTGTAAAAGTGAAATTTGTTGAGTTTTATTGCGGGAGAAATGTGACCGTACTCAACATTCGTTTCGTAAATCAACCGTTTGGACAAATATTAAGCGAATTGCGTAATTGGTTTGATAAGATATTGTCGGGTGCTGAAAAAGCATGGCAAATATGGCTGCAGGATCATGTCGAGTCCTTGCCGTTTTATCCCGAGAATGCGCCTGCTCTGAACTATAATTTTGCTCAATTTGACGTGGAAATGCCTTACAAACCGGGTGATTTTACGCAGATTAATGCGCAATTGAACGAAGTGATGGTGGCAAGGGCGGTCAGGCTTTTAAACCCTCAAAAAGGGGAGCGGATTGCCGATTTGTTTTGCGGTTTGGGCAATTTCAGTTTGCCGCTGGCGAAAAGTGGCGCATCGGTTGTCGGTATTGAAGGCGCCGATTATTTGGTCGATAGGGCAAGGGAAAATGCCCGCCTGAATCGTTGTGCCGAGAATATGACGTTTTCTGTTGCCGACTTGTTCGATACCGATGAAAAAACTGTTGAGTCATGGGGAAAATTTGACAAGATGCTGCTGGATCCGCCGAGAAGCGGGGCTTATGCTGTTGTCAAATCGCTACATAAACCGTTTTTGCCCCAAAAGATAGTATATGTTTCATGCAATCCATCAACATTTGCACGGGATGCCGGTGTCTTGGTGGATAAGGGCTATAAGTTTAAGGCGGCAGGAATCATGAATATGTTTGCACAAACCTCGCATGTTGAATCCATCGGTGTGTTTGAGTTGTAAATTGGTATCAAGTCCTTTATGTGAGTAGGGTTTTTAATGTAAAAATGAGTGCATTCATGTTATCATCATTCGTTTGGGGAATTCATAACGTTGAAGTTGCGTGTAAAGCAACAGATGTTAATAAATGCAGTTTGCAGCACAAGACCGGGAGGTGTTCTTGAACTATCAACTTTTAACTATTTTTTTGCTGGTGCTTTTTTTGCTGGTGTTGTTTTTTGTTCGTCATAAACAAAGTAGCGAACAAAGAGGCAACTCAGGCAAGCAAAGCACACATGCATCAAAAGGCGGCCATAAATCTGCCGCTCATACAGCCTCCTCTGAGGATGGAAACGACTGGATTGAGAAAGTCAATCAGACAGTTTCCAATGTGGATAATCAAGATTGGGAATGGGGCGGAAGCGGCTCAAGCAATGCTACGGCTTCTGTTTCTGCACAAGAAGTCGATCCATTGACCGAATACCAGGTTTATAAACAATTCGGTTATGAGAGTAAGGCTGCAGAGTCTTTGGCCGGTTATCTCAATACCTTGGAAGACGGTGCGCCGGAAAAACTGGTTCATGAATTAATCGGTTTGAATCTGCGCGTCGGCAATATCGACATGCTCGCAGATACGCTTGAGCGCCATAGTGCTTCCCTTTCTGAAGACAGTGTTGCCGAATACTTGAAAGCCGGTCTGGCTTTGGATTCAACCAACCTGCGCTTGCGCGTTTTTGCCGAACATCATCTCGGTTGGAATATGCAGGAAGTGGATCGTCAAATTGGCGAACAAAGCGGTTTGGAAGTTGCTTCCGATGAGCATATTGCCTTTGAGAACGATTCGGCCGAACGCATTGTCATGCCAGGTATGGGCAAACGCGCGCCTATCGTATTAGGCAAGAAAGACTTTGGCGAAATCAGCCCTGAAGAGATGGGTGCGGTGATTGGTTTTGCCAAGCCGGAGCGTAGTGCAAAAATCCTGAAAAACAAGATTAGTTACGAGACTGCTTTGCATCAATACAACAAAGCAATCCAAACTTCTGCGAAACCTGCTGGTCTCATTATCGATGCCTTGCGTCTGGATTATCAGAATGAAGAAGTAGGGCAGTTTGCCAAGCATCTGTGGAAGCTTTACCACTCTTTGGGCCAATATGGCCGTCAAGTAAAAGAACGTATGCTTGGTTGGGGTTATAGCCTTGGTTATCACGAAATTTTTGATGATTTGGAAAAAGGGCCGTCTGAACAGCAAATTAAAGAGATTGGTTTGAAGCGCGGTTATATTCAGCCAAGTTCTTTGCAGATGAAAGCCAAATATCGCGATTTGGTTCAAAAAGATTCTTCTGTCATCAGTGCAAGCTCTTCACCTGCTGATGAAGCTCTGAAAGAAGTGGAATCTCTGTTGGCTTACGGTCAGTTGGATTTGGCTATCAGCACTCTGGAACAAGCTGTTTTACAGTATCCTCAAGAATCGCAGCTGTACATCATCTTGTTTGATTTGTACGAACGCGTCGAAGACTGGGGACGTTTAGAACAATTCCTGCGCCTGTTGCGCGAGCGTGTTGTCAGCCTGCCTGAAGAGGTTGTCTTGGCAATGAGCCGTCTCTTGCAACGAATGAACCAATATTCAAAAAAATAAGATAATCGTAGAAAGTACGAGTAATGAATAATCATTTACCAAAAATTAAAACCATACGGGTTATGTTACAGGAGATGGGTGAGCAACAGCAGGCGGTATTCCGTATGGCATTTAAAATGCACAATACGACGAATTACGTCATCGTTTCTCCTGATTCTGATGAAAAACCGGATTTGGTATTGGTTGATACCGATACGCCGGCAGGTGTAGAAGCTTGGAAAGAGTCGAAGAAAACTTATCCGGAAGTACCTGTGGCGATGTTTTCTTCCGAGTTGCCAACCGTAACGACTCCTTATTTGGCCAAGCCGGTTAAATTCGATACCTTGTTTCCTGTTTTGCGCAGCCTGGCTCAGGGCGGGAATGTTTTTGAGCCGTCTGAACAACAAGCGGCTGAAGAGAATAAAGGACAATCAAATTCTGATGGCGCAAGAAAAGCCACCATTCGCCGATTTAATCCAAATAAAGGCTTGTTGGGTGCGTTGAAATTTGCCAGTCAAGGACACCAAGATATTGCCGTCTTGCATGAAGGCAAGCCGATATTGATCGTGTTTCCTAGTATCCAGCGAGTACTGTTGACAGTCAGCGCCAATGAGTTGGAGAAATTGTGTAAGAACGATAACTTGGCTGTCGTGTGTAAGGCCGTTCCTGATAATCCTCAATGGAAAGAAAAAGCCAAAGTTACCATTATGTCATGCTTGTGGCAAATGGCTATTTGGACTGCATCAGGCCGTCTGATTTATCCGATGACGCCGCAAACTGTCTTTACACTCAAGCGTTGGCCAAACTTAACCCGTTTGGCGCATGTTCCGGAATCTATGCGTTTGTCGGCATTTCTGACGAAAACATCCGTTAATCTGAATGTTCTCTATAAAGTCATGCCATTAGAGATGCCTGATATTTTGAATTATTTATCGGCAACATATATAACAGGCTTTTTGGCGACAGATACAGAGTTTGCAACAGATGCGAACAATACGCCTTCCTTGAATGAACAGATTGATGTGAATAGCAAAGACGTACCTGAAACAGCAATGAGCAAAGAGGCTCAAAAAGTTGCCGGTCCGTCTAAAGAACAACCTCGCGGCCTGTTGCAACGCCTGATGCGTAAGTTGCTGGGTAAATCGTAAAGGACACGTCATGAAAGAAAATAAAATTATCTTTACCGGTCCTGTTGGCGTAGGTAAAACCACTGCAATTTCAGCTTTATCTGATGAACCGCCAGTTCAAACCGATGCATCCGCATCCGATATGACACTTGTCCGCAAGGGGTACACGACTGTGGCAATGGACTACGGTGTCATTCATTTGGATGAGGAAACCAAGGTTCACCTTTACGGTACGCCTGGTCAGGAGCGTTTTAATTTTATGTGGGAAATTCTGAGCCAAGGCAGTATGGGCTTGGTGCTTCTTTTAGATAATACAAGAAGCAACCCATTGAAAGATTTGCAATTCTTCTTGGATGCGTTCCGAGAGTTGCTAAAAAAAGCGCCTTTGGTTGTAGGGGTAACGAAGATGGATATCCGCTCCTTGCCAAGCGTAGATGTTTATCAAAAATATTTAGCACAGAATAATTTTAATGTACCGGTTTTTGAGATTGATGCACGTCGAGAAGACGATGTAAAACAATTGGTTACTGCCATGTTGTTCTCAATTGACCCCGGATTAGAGGTATAAGATGGAAGCGACACTCTCTTTACAATCAAATTTATATCCTAAGATTACACCGGCAGGTGCGTATTATGCCGTTTCAAGCGATACGCCTAGTGCCAGCAGAACTTTATTGTATGGTTTGTTACGCGCAGAGCCGTCTGAAACCATCAGCAGTGAAAAACTTTTGGCGTGGGCAGACACCAGCGATATCAATACCGCTTTAAACCTATTGTATCGCCTCCAACGCTTGGAGTTTTTGTACGGTGACGAGGAAATCAGCACAGAGGACATCCATCTGACTGACGAACAATTACCGACATTATTGGAACAGTTGTCTAATTCTGGCAAAGCTTTGTTGGCTGATGAAAACGGCTTGTATTTTGCCAATGCCAATTTCCATCACGAGGCTGCGGAAGAATTGGGCCTTTTGGCGAGCGAAGTGGCCAAAATGGAAGACAATCACCGTCTTTTGATTCGCAATAACCTGCATATCAATAATAGCGCATGGGGTATTTGTGATCCTTCAGGCCAAAGTGAATTGACCTTTTTCCCTCTGTATATTGGCATGACCAAACTGATTTTGGTAATTGGCGGCATGCCTGACTTAAATAAAGAGGCTTTTGTTACTTTGGTTAAAGTGCTGTACCACCGATACGGCAGCCGTTGATTTTTGCCTGACCGATATTTATTTTAGAATGGAGCGACTATGCAACAACTATTAATCTCTGTATTAAGCGATTTGAACAATACCTCTGCGGATATCACTGCTTCTGCAGTTATTTCTACAGACGGCCTGCCAATCGCAACCATGCTGCCTTCGCATTTGAATGCAGACCGTGTGGGTGCGATGTCGGCAACGCTTTTGGCGTTGGGTAATCGTTCCGTACACGAGTTGGCTTGCGGTGAGTTGGATCAGGTAATGGTTAAAGGTAAAAATGGCTATATTCTGCTGAGTCAGGCAGGTGAAAATGCAGTGTTGGCATTGATGGCAAAAGAAAGCGGTAAATTGGGTTTGATTTTGTTGGATGCGAAACGTGCGGCCAAACAAATTGCTGAAATCTTATAAAAGTTTTATAAATTAAAAAGATATAAAAATATTTTTGTTTTTATATAGATTGTTGCTTGACAGGTTTCTGATATTTTCTATATAATCTCATCTTTAATTCCCCGATAGCTCAGTCGGTAGAGCGACGGACTGTTAATCCGCAGGTCCCTGGTTCGAGCCCAGGTCGGGGAGCCAGATTTGAAAACCACCATCTTGTATGGTGGTTTTTGTTTTATCTATTGGTTAATATTTTAAGATATTTTGATGATAATTGATTAAATGATTACACTTAATTCATCAGCCTTTATAGGAACAAATCATCAAGGTTACATCACAACCATCCATGTGAAAAGTGGAAAAGACTTTTGGAGATCTATAAATCGTAGCAATCCAAAAGATAAAACAATTTATGAAGTAAAATAATTTATGAAAGGTTAAAAATGATTTACTCAGCAAAGCTAAAAAAAATGGATGAAATAATTGAGGAATTTGCATATTTTTCTATAGAAAATAACGACCTATATTGTTTCCTCGATTATTGTCCAATGGCTATTGAAGTAAATAAAGTTTACAATGTGGAACTTGACTATTTCATTGTTGATAAGTTTATATTGGAAGAGGTTAATACAGATGAATCTGTTATTATTCCTTTTGAAAGAATAGGTGATAGTGCACAATATAAGATAACAGGTAGGCTAGATGGCAATACATTTACAGCTGGAAATATTTGCTTTGTAGATGATGCTCTTCAATTAAAATATTCTTATTTAGATGGCAGATTAATTACTTTAACTGTATGGAGATTAAATATATCCGTAATTTCTGAAAGAATATAATCGTTATATTTTCTAAGAAAATTATTGTCTATATAAACCGTGCCGTCTGAAAAAATCCCAATTTTTTAGACGGTTTGAGACCTTGGTAAAAAAAAAATAAATTTTCACTCAGGCATTTAGGGGATTTCTTATAAGAATCTTCTTTCAGCAAACCGAACAAACCATAATCACCAAATATATCGACCGATTCCTTTTGTTAACGCTGGAGAAAGTGATTTGTTGGCAGCTGTAGGCTGTTTTTAAAAGAAAATATGCTGTCGGACTTTGCCTTTCTTTCGTCAAACTGATAAACTGTTTGCCATTATTTTTGACCGGGGCATAAATTTTTCATGAAAGACGCAGAGCAGAGTAGTTGTTATACCGCTTCTTTCCCTTTATTTATGCCCGAAATTTGGCAGTCTGTCCGTTTTAAGCGGAACGGCTGCCTTTTTGTATTTTAAAGGAACGCAATCATTATGGATTTCAGTTGGTTGGCCGAGCCGCATACTTGGATAGGCTTTGCCACGCTTCTGGTTTTGGAAGTTGTTTTAGGTATTGATAACCTTGTTTTCGTAGCGATTTTGGCAAACAAGGTCAAACCGTCGCAACGGGATAGGGCGCGGATAACGGGCTTGGGTTTGGCTGTCGTTATTCGGATTTTCATGTTGGGCTTCATGGCGCACATCATGACGCTGACACGGCCTTTGTTTGAGTTAGGCGGCTTGGAGATTTCCGGCAAAGACATGATTATGTTTGCCGGCGGTATTTTCCTGCTTTATAAAGCGACTACCGAGCTGCACGAGCGCCTTGAAGGCCACAATCAATTTGCTGTTGCTGAAGGGCAGAAGAAGCATTCTTCCTTTTGGGGCGTTGTGGCGCAAATCTTGATTTTGGATGCGGTTTTTTCTATCGATTCTGTTATTACGGCAGTGGCGATGGTGGATCATATTGTGGTGGCAATGGGTGCAGTGGTTGTGGCGATGACGGTGATGATTTCTGCCAGCAAACTGTTGACTGCCTTTGTGGACAAGCATCCGACCGTTGTGATGTTGTGTTTGGGTTTCTTGTTGATGATTGGTTTCAGCCTGATTGCGGAAGCCTTCCATTTCCATATTCCGAAAGGCTATTTGTATGCGGCGATCGGCTTCTCGATTTTGATCGAACTGTTTAATCAGGTTTCGCAAAAGAATGCCCGCAAAAATGACTACATCAGTACCTCTTGGCGTAAGCGCACCGCTGAAAATGTGTTGGGCATGATGGGTATCCGCGAAAGCATTTTGGCAAAAGCAGGCGATAATGGCGGCGATGACGAGCATTTTGAAGAAAACGAAAAATCCATGATTCGCAGCGTGCTGACTTTGGCGGAGCGTCCGATTATGGGTGTGATGATTCCGCGTCGGGAAATCGAGAAATTGGATATTTCCCAAAGTCGGGAAGAACAAAATGCGCAGTTGAAAAATACGCCGTATAGCCGTTTGTTGGTTGTCGGTAAGGCAGGTGTAGATGAGCCTTTGGGCTATATCAGTAAAAAAGATTTGCTGAACCAGCTGCTTGAATCGGGAGAAATCAATATTCAGACGGCCTTGCGCCAGCCGTTGATTTTGCCGGACAGTACGACGGCGTTGAATGCGATTGAATTGTTCCGTCAAAGCAGCGCGGATTATGCCTTGGTGGTGGATGAATTTGGCGCGGTGTTGGGTATGGTGACCATGAAAGATTTGTTGGAAACCATTGCCGGTGAATTCCCCGAGGAATTCGAGCGTGAGGAAGAAGAGGCTGCTCCAGCCAGTCAGGATGAAACGCTGTCTGTGGATGGTGCATTGGAGTATGTGGAATTGGCTTCTCAATTAAGTCTGCCTGCCCAAGAGGAAGACGCTGACTTTCATACCGTTGCCGGCTTAATTATGGAAGAGTTGCAAAGTATTCCTGATGTAGGCGATTTTATCAATTATCACGGTTGGCGTTTTGAAGTGGTCGAGAAGGACGGACAACGGATTGCCCGTGTGAAAATCAACCGTTTGCCGGAAGAAGAATAAGTAGAGGCTAATTAATATAGATAAGGCCGTCTGAAAATGTTCAGACGGCCTTTTTATTTATCCGACTTTAGTTGCCGTAATGTCCAGAGCCTAAAATTCGGTGTGAATGTGCGCCGGTCGCATGGTGGGGATTGCTCGGAACTTGATTGCACCAACAGGCGGCAAGCCAGGCAAAAGCGGCGGCTTCGACCCATTGCGGGTCAAGATGGAGCTTGGCTGTGCTGTGCAATTGGGTGTCGGGAGAAAACAGGGTTTCCAAGTCTTGCATCAAAACCGGATTGCGGATGCCGCCGCCGCAGATATAAAGATGATGAATCGCCGGGGCAGCTTGTTTGGTCGCGTCAAAAATGGTTTGTGCGGTATAAAAGACCAATGTGCGCATGACGTCTTCCGGCTTTTCATCACCTTTCAGACGGCCTTGAAGCCAGCTTAGGGAAAACAACTCTCGGCCTGTACTTTTCGGATAGGGGCGGCTGAAGTAAGGATGGTCGAGCAGGGAAGCGAGCAGGTCAGGGAGGATTTCGCCTTGTGCGGCTTTTTCCCCATTTTTGTCGTAAGACTGCTGCCAAATATGTTGCATCCATGCATCCATCAACATATTGCCGGGTCCGGTATCGAAGCCGAAAGAAGGGCCGTCGGGCGGGAGGATACTGATATTGGAAATGCCGCCAATATTAAGTACGGCACGGGTTTCATTTACGTCTCGAAACAGCGCTTCGTGAAAGGCTGGGACGAGGGGCGCACCTTGGCCGTTGCAGGCAAGGTCGCGGCTGCGGAAGTCTCCGACCGTGAAGATGCCGGTCAGCTCGGCCAATAGGGGGAGGTTGACCAGTTGAATGCTGTAACCGTGTTCAGGCGCGTGGCGGATGGTTTGTCCGTGGCAGCCGATTGCGGTAATGTCTTTGGCAGACAGGTTTTGCTCTGTCAACAGTTGCTGTACGGTTTGGGCGTATAGGCGGCTGAGTGTTTGCGCCAGGATATTGCTTCTGTGCAATTCATTTTCGCCTATGTCTTGCAGTGCCAACAATTCTTGGCGCAGGCCGTCTGAATAGGGTAGAAAGCTATGGGCGACGGCGCGTTGCCATTGTTTACCCTGCATTTGAATCAGTACGGCATCGGCACCGTCCATGCTGGTTCCGGACATGATGCCGATATAGTATTGGGGTTGCATTTCGGTTACAGAAAGAGAAGGTAAAACGACATTTTAACGCCTTTTGACGTTTTTACGGGAATTTCGGCATTTAATGTAAATAGTTGGTGCAAGAAAGATTACAAAGAGGTTAAAATAGCGCGACTCAACATGTTTTCCAAAAGGAAACTTTCCATGGCTCAAACTCAGTCGAGTGCGAACTTGAAGCTGATTAATACGGCTTTCGCCGCTATGCTTGTGAGCATGGTCGGCTATTTTATTTATTGGGGCCTAGGTTATACCCATTACAACCATTCCGGCCTGTTTATCCTTGCCACCTTTTTCGGCGTCTTCATGGCGTTTAATGTGGGCGGTAACGATATTGCCAACTCTTTCGGTACAAGTGTCGGCTCCGGCACATTGACCATTCCGCAAGCTTTGCTGATTGCGGCGGTATTTGAAGTCAGCGGCGCAGTGATTGCCGGCGGCGAGGTAACAGATACCATCCGCAAGGGTATTGTCGATTTGAATGCGATGCATTTGGATCCGATGCAGTTTGTCTTTATTATGATGTCTGCGCTTTTGGCTGCGGCATTGTGGCTGCTTTTTGCCTCGCACAAAGGCCTTCCTGTCTCAACGACGCATGCCATTATCGGCGGTATTGTCGGTAGTGCATTGTGCATGGCGACGTTAAACGGCGTAGATTCCGTTGCATTGATTCAGTGGGATAAATTGGGTGAGATTGCCTTGTCTTGGATTTTGTCCCCGGTTTTGGGCGGCATCGTTTCCTATCTGTTGTTTTCACGAATCAAGAAAAATGTTTTGGATTACAACTCTTGGGCCGGCAATACGCTGAAAGGCATCAAACTGGAGAAGAAAGCCTATAAAGAAGAGCACCGCCAGTTTTTTGAGGCCTTGAGTGAATCTGAAAAAGTCGAATACGCCACTAAAATGGCGCACGATGCCCAAATTTATGATGAGCCGGACTTTGATCCCGAAGAGTTGCAGTCTGAGTATTATCGCGGCCTATACCGCTTTGACAGCCGTAAGGGCGAAGTGGATTCTTACAAAGCCCTGCATTCCTGGGTGCCGTTTATTGCCTCTGTCGGCGGTATGATGATTGCGGCCATGTTGATTTTCAAAGGTCTGAAAAATCTGCATTTGGGCATGAGCAATGTCAACAGCTTCCTGACCATTTTCATGATCGGTGCGGCTATTTGGATGGGTACGTTTGTATTTGCCAAAAGTTTGAAACGCAAAGATTTGGATAAATCGACTTTCCAAATGTTCTCATGGATGCAGGTGTTTACCGCTTGCGGTTTCGCATTCAGCCATGGTGCGAACGATATTGCCAATGCGATTGGTCCGTTTGCCGCGATTATGGATGTGCTGCGTACCAACAGCATTACTGCTCAAAACGCCGTGCCGCCGATTGCCATGTTGACTTTCGGTATCGCTTTGATCGTCGGTTTGTGGTTTGTCGGTAAAGAAGTGATTAAAACCGTAGGGACCAGCTTGGCGGAAATGCACCCTGCGTCAGGTTTTTCTGCAGAGCTTTCTGCCGCCGCCGTCGTGATGGCCGCATCATTTATGGGCTTGCCTGTTTCCAGTACTCATATCTTGGTGGGTGCAGTTTTGGGTATCGGTTTGGTTAACCGCAATGCCAACTGGAAATTGATGAAACCGATCGGCCTTGCTTGGGTCATTACCTTGCCTGCCGCTGCCGTTTTGTCTGTTGTCAGCTATTTGGTTTTGCAAGCCGTGTTTTAACTGAGTGCTTGATTGAAAAAGGCCGTCTGAAAGATAGATTTCAGACGGTCTTTGCTTATCTTTATAAGGGGTAGTTTTCAGTTTGTTTTAGAGATGCATAAATCATGCTTTTCAATGTTTGAACTGATACAAGAATAATCAAGATGATAGAGAAATACCTTATTGGGAATATTTTAGAAAAGATTTTTGGTTTCAAAACTTGGCTTAGTGAGGGCAAACAAAGTTATTTTTAATCAGTCCACTATAAGGTTAAGGCAATAAAAAAGCCCCAATTCATCGACGTTAAAGATGTCGTATTGAATTGGGGTCTCTATTTATTTAGTGCAAGCCTTATCAGGCCGTCTGAACATTATTCAGCAGCGTTGTTGGTCTCCTCAGCTTGAGTAGGGGCCACTTCTGCTTCAGCGGCAGCTTTAGCGGCTTGGCGTTCGGCTTGTGCAGCCAATGCCTGTTGAACGGCAGGATGCTGTTGGGCGATGGTTTGCTCTTCTGCGCTGACTTCGCCTTTGAAGCGGTTGTTTAGGTCGAAACGTTTGCCGCCGCGGGCCAAGGCTTTCAGATAGCGTGGGCGGCGGCAGTGGTTGGCCAGTACGCGTGCAATCAGTGCAGGATCGTATTGGGGCAGGGCGGCAACCAAATCTTGGTCGATGCCGACAGCCAACGGTTTGAATCGTTTGAACACATCATATTTGCCGTAAATGTGGTCGGCAATCATGTCTGTTTGTTTTTTCTTGCTCATGGTTTGGACGGCAGATTTCAGTGCAGCGCCCAAAGCGGTTTCTTGTGCCATTGCGGTTGTATTCCTCTAATCTAAATCCGTATTTTCTTCATACGGCAATAAGGTGCTATTGTAGTATAAAGACTGTGATTTGGCTAAATTTTTCTGAGAATATTCAGAAATAAACGGTTATTTTCCCAGTTTGGCGATGTCCGGTGTATTGACCTGTACATCGGCATTTTGTGCACGATGGCGTAAGGCGTGGTCAATCAATACCAATGCCAGCATGGCTTCGGCAATCGGAGCAGCGCGTAATCCGACGCAGGGGTCGTGGCGGCCGTGTGTGGCAAGCTCGACAGGATTGCCTTCTATATCGATGCTGCGGCGCGGTGTGGCGATGGAGCTGGTCGGTTTGATGGCAATATTCACATGAATGTCTTGCCCGGTGCTGATGCCGCCCAAGATGCCGCCTGAGTGGTTGGATAGAAAGCCTTGTGGCGTGAGCTCGTCGCCGTGCTCGCTGCCGCGTTGCGTTACGCTATCAAAACCCGCGCCGATTTCTACACCTTTGACGGCATTAATGCCCATCATGGCATAGGCAATTTCTGCATCGAGGCGGTCAAAAACAGGTTCGCCCAAGCTGACGGGGACATTAACCGCTTCGATATGCAGTTTCGCGCCGACAGAGTCCAATGCTTTGCGCACGCTGTCCATATAGTTTTCCAAGTCCTCAATTTGGCTTTGGTTGGCGGCAAAAAAAGGATTTTGGGAAATATATTCGTAACCTTCAAACTGGATTTCTTTTTCGCCTACTTGGGTAACGTAGGCGGTAATTTCCGTGCCGAATTTTTCTTTCAGCCATTTTTTAGCGACTGCTCCGGCGGCAACACGTGCGGCGGTTTCGCGGGCGGAACTTCTACCGCCGCCGCGGTAGTCGCGTGTGCCGTATTTGTGCCAGTAGGTGTAATCGGCGTGTCCGGGACGGAAACTGGTGGCGATATTGCCATAGTCTTTGCTGCGTTGGTCGGTATTACGGATCAGGAGGGCGATGGGGGTGCCGGTGGTTTTGCCTTCAAATACGCCGGAGAGGATTTCGACTTGGTCGGCTTCGCGGCGTTGGGTAACGTGGCGGCTGGTGCCGGGTTTGCGGCGGTCAAGGTCAAACTGGATATCCGCTTCGCTCAATTCTAATCCGGGCGGGCAGCCGTCGATGATGCAGCCCAAGCCTGCGCCGTGGCTTTCGCCGAAAGTGGTAACGGTAAAGATTTGTCCGAAAGTATTGCCTGCCATAGGGATACTCTTTTGAAATTGGGTTTGGAAATTTTTTGTTTGGATAATTCTCAGGCCGTCTGAACAGACGTGAGAACGAAATCAAAGATTCTCGTTTCACTGTTCAGACGGCCTTTTGAATTGACTGCTTAGTTCAATTTACCGTGGCACTGTTTGTATTTCAGGCCGCTGCCGCAAGGGCAAGGATCGTTGCGGTGAACAATCAGGCCGTTTTGAGCAAGTGCTTCAGGGCTGAAGTCGGTACCGTCAGGATCGAATGCTTCGGTCACCAAATCGGTTTGCGATTGGCCGAGCAATTCTTCCATATCGGGCGCGTCGGAGTGGACGGTTTGAACATCACTGACGCTTTGTGCGGCAGTGTGGTCGTATTCGCTGTTGCGCTCGATTTGAACGGCAGTCAGCAAAGCGGCAATGTTTTGTTTGATGCTGCGCCACAGGTTTTCAAACATGATGAAAGCTTCACGTTTGTATTCTTGTTTCGGATTTTTCTGAGCATAGCTGCGTAGATGGATGCCTTGGCGCAGGTAGTCCATGGCGGCGAGGTGTTCGCGCCATTGGTTGTCGATAACTTGCAGCATAACGTTGCGTTCGAAATCCGACATGGCTTGTTTGCCGACCAATTCGACTTTCTCGGCATATTCGTCTTCGATGCGTTTGATGAGACGCTCTTTAATGTCTTGGTTGTCCAAAGTGCTGTCTTCTTTCAACCAGCCTTTAATATCGACATGCAGGCGGAAATCGGCGGCAAGTTGGTGCTCAAGTGCCGGAATGTCCCATTGCTCTTCCATGCTGTCAGGCGGAATGTGGTAATCAACCAAGTCGCTGATAACGTCGGCGCGGATTTCGCGGGTCAAATCGCTGACGTCTTTAGTTGTCAGGATTTCGTTGCGTTGATGGTAAATCACTTTACGTTGGTCGTTGGCAACGTCATCGTATTCCAAAACCTGTTTACGCATATCGAAGTTGCGGCCTTCGACTTTACGTTGCGCGCCTTCGATTTGACGGGTCAGCAGGCCGTGTTCGATGGCAACGCCGCGCTCGGGTGCCAGGCGGTTGAGGATGGCGGCGGCACGGTCGAGTGCGAAGAGGCGCAGCAATGGGTCTTCAAACGACAGATAGAAACGGCTGGAGCCGGGGTCGCCCTGACGGCCTGCACGACCGCGTAATTGGTTGTCGATACGGCGGCTTTCGTGGCGTTCCGTACCGATAATGTGCAAACCGCCTGCGGCCACAACTTGGTCGTGTTCGGTTTGCCAACCGCTTTCAAGGGCGGAAATTTGCGCTTGTTTTTGCTGTTCGCTCAGGGTTTCATCGGCGTGGATGGCTTCGATTTGATGTTTGAGGTTGCCGCCCAAGACAATATCGGTACCGCGGCCGGCCATGTTGGTGGCAACGGTAATTGCGCCGACTTTACCGGCTTGGGCCACAATCAATGCCTCGCGCTCGTGTTCTTTGGCGTTGAGGACGTTATGTGGCAGACCGGCTTCGTGTAACAAACGGGAAACCAGTTCGGAGTTTTCGATGCTGGTGGTACCGACCAAAACCGGTTGGCCGTTTTTGTGACATTCGGCGATGTCTTTGACAACGGCTTCAAATTTTTCTTCGGCCGAGCGGAAGATTTGGTCGTTGAAGTCTTTACGTTGTACCGGACGGTTGGTCGGGATGATGACGGTTTCGAGGTTGTAAATGCTTTGGAACTCGAAGGCTTCGGTGTCGGCCGTACCGGTCATGCCGGACAGTTTGCTGTACAGGCGGAAGTAGTTTTGGAAGGTAATGGAGGCAAGCGTTTGGTTTTCGCGTTTGATTTCTACGCCTTCTTTGGCTTCAACAGCTTGGTGCAAGCCTTCGGACCAACGGCGGCCGGCCATCAGACGGCCTGTGAACTCGTCTACAATCACGATTTCGCCGTCTTGAATGACGTAGTGTTGGTCTTTGTGGAACAGGGTGTGTGCACGCAATGCCGCCATGAGGTGGTGCATCAGGGAGATATTGGCGGCAGAGTAGAGCGAGTCGTTTTCCTGCAATAAGCCCATTTGGGTCAGGATTTGCTCGGCGTGTTCGTGACCGGCTTCGCTCAGAATAACTTGGTGTGCTTTTTCATCTACCCAGTAATCGCCTTCGCCTTCTTCGGTTTCTTGGCGGATAAGGTGGGCCGGAACAGCATCCATCACGCGGTAGAGCTGGATGTTGTCATCTGCCTGGCCGGAAATAATCAGCGGCGTACGCGCTTCGTCGATCAAAATGGAGTCCACTTCGTCGACAACGGCAAAGTTCAATTCGCGCTGAACTTTGTCGTATTGGTCAGTCACCATATTGTCGCGCAGGTAGTCGAAGCCGAATTCGTTGTTGGTGCCGTAAGTAATGTCGGCACCGTAAGCGGTTTGGCGTTCGAAAGGTTGCAAATCGGCTACGATCACGCCGACGCTCAAGCCTAAGAAATTGTACAACGGCTCCATAATGCCTGCGTCACGGGAGGCGAGGTAGTCATTGACGGTAACGACGTGTACACCTTTTCCTGACAATGCATTCAGGTAAACGGCAAGGGTAGCCACCAATGTTTTACCTTCACCGGTACGCATTTCGGCGATTTTGCCATGGTGCAGGACCATACCGCCGATCAGCTGTACATCGAAGTGGCGCATGCCCAATACGCGGCGGGATGCCTCGCGGCAGACGGCAAAGGCTTCGACCAAGATGTCGTCCAGGCTTTGTCCGTCGGCGAGACGTTGTTTGAATTCGGCTGTTTTAGCTTGCAGTTCTGCATCGCTCAAGGCCTGCATTTGTTTCTCAAGCGCGTTGATTTTGGCAACGGATTTACGATATTGTTTCAGCAGGCGGTCGTTGCGGCTGCCGAAGATTTTCTTAGCAATGTTTGTCAGCATGAATAATTCCTGCGCCTTGATATAATAGTGGGCGAAACTGGGATTTTAACACAAGCGCTTGTATAACGCGGTAATGCTGTTTGAAATAAAGGCGGTTTTGCTGTATTTCAATTGTAATTGTTTGGTTAATTTACTGAGAGGCCGTCTGAAATATATGGATTTAGCACAATTAGGCAAGCGCGATCATTTATTGGCGGGCTTGTTGCAACAATCGCAACAATGGCGGAAATTGGATACAAAAATCAAAACGGTTTTGCCGGCCAACCTGCATCCGCATTTTCAGACGGCCTGCGTAGAAGACGGAAGATTGGTCTTGCTTGCCGCCAACAATATGGCTGCTTCGCGTTTAAAAATGATCCTGCCCGCCATGCTGCCCAAGTTGCAAACATTGCATGCAGGCGTGAGGGAAGTGGTGGTCAGGGTAGTCCCCAAGCCTCCGGCTCAGCCGAAAACCAATAGTTTGCGATTGAGCGAGGCAGCTTTAGACAGTTTCGATGAGGCGGCAGCCAAATTGGAAGGCAAACATCCCGAATTGGCGGCGGCATTGGCAGAATTGGTACGCAAGCACAGCCGCTAAAATCATGCCGAATGAGATTATGGTTAATAAATGTTAAAACTTATTTCATTTGACCGATAGCATCTAATACTAAAGAAATACGACCTAAACAGTAACTGTTTTCTTTTAGGTAAACTGATGTAAACTTGGCCTGAAACTTTGATTTCGTGCGAAGTTTATAGCAAAATAACGCCTGAATTTCTTATCGCTCTGCGTGAATAAGTTTAAGTCTGGTATTTGCCTTTGTTAATATATTCGCGCGGGTTCTATTAATAGAACTTAACAAGACTCTCATCATTAGGAGATACATCAATGAAAGCTTATCTGGCTCTGATTTCCGCTGCCGTTATCGGCTTGGCTGCATGCTCTCAAGAAGCTGCAAAACCTGCTGAAGCACCTGCTGCTTCCGCTGCTTCTGAAGCTGCTCCTGCAGAAACTACTGCACCTGCCGATGCCGCTCCTGCCTCTGAAGCTGCTCCGGCCGATGCTGCCGCCGCTCCTGCTGCCGGCAACTGCGCAACTACTGTTGAAGCCAACGACGCTATGCAGTTTAACACTAAAGAAATCCAAGTAAGCAAAGCTTGTAAAGAATTCACCATCACTTTGAAACACACCGGTACCCAACCTAAAGAAAGCATGGGTCACAACATCGTCATCGGTAAAGCCGAAGACATGGACGGTATTTTCAAAGATGGTGCCGGTGCTGCTGCAACTGACTACGTTAAACCTGACGACGCACGCGTTGTTGCCCACACCAAACTGGTTGGCGGCGGCGAAGAAGCTTCTCTGACTCTGGATCCTGCTAAATTGGCCGGCGGCGAATACAAATTCGCTTGTACCTTCCCAGGTCACGGTGCTTTGATGAACGGTAAAGTTACTTTGGTTGACTAATCCGCTTTAAGCTTAAAAATAGACAGCCTGCCTTGCGCAGGCTGTTTTGTTATAATCTGGAAACATTAATTTAAGAATAAAACCTCAAAACCATGAATCCGTTTGAAACCAAAAGCGTTACTTTTGCCGAACCCATTGAAATGCTGTACGCCTGTCATGGTAAAGTGCGCCGTTTCTGCAGCCAGGTTGCCATGTTGTCGGACTATATTACCGAAAACGGCTGCAATCAAATCGTTTTGCAAACCATCCACCAGATTGCCCAATATTTTAATGTTGCCGCGCCGTTGCACCATGAAGACGAAGAAGAAAATTTCTTCCCGCTTCTATTGCAATATGCGCCGCAAGCTCAAGAAAGCGTTGACGAGCTTTTGCGCCAACATATCAGCCTGCACAACAACTGGGCGGCGGTATCCGCTGAATTCGCCAAACTCGAAGCAGACAACGCCTATGTCCCCGATGCGGAAGCGTTCAAACGCTTTGTCGCAGGATATGATGTTCATCTGGCGATTGAAGAGCCGCTGTTTGATATGGGCAAAACCTTTATCCCCAAAGAAAAACTGACCGAAATCGGAGAAATTATGGCTGCACGCCGCCGCAAATAAGGCCGTCTGAAACAATCGTCTCAAGGATATATTATGCTGACCCCAAAAAGTTGCGATTTGTTCAATATTCCCTTTTTCCAATTTTCCCAGCTTAAAAAATATCAGCCTGAAAGCATTCCGCAAATCAAGGCCGACTATAAAGAAAACTGGCAAGTATGGCAGCAGCTGATCCAGCAGGTTGCCGCCGAATTGGGTGCACCGTTTGCGCCGCCGCATATCGAACGCTGGTGTAACGGCTGGCAGGTCCGCGCCCATTTCTTTGCCTATTTCAAATACGAACAATATAAAAATTCCGCAGCAATTTTATCGATTTTGCTCAACCGCCGCCGTTTGAGCGTCAGCTTGGATTGGCACTGCTATAAAGCCGATGTTTCCCCCATTGCGCTGCCCGATTACAACCGCTGGCTGGATAATTTTGATACCGAAAAATACGCTTCATTCGATATGTGGCACGGTGCGGAAAGCGAATATGACGATTATCGTACCGTCGCCCAACAAAGCGACGGCGATAGAAAGCTTCGAGACGACAAAGATTTCTTCTGTATCGGCAAACACATCGAACGCGATGATTTGGGCAAGCAGGATGTTGCGAAATGGATAGTGGAAACAGTGGAAGAATTACTGCCGCTTTATGAAGCTTGCCATGGAAAATAACTCAGAATACTGAAAGGCAGACTGCCCATTCAGTATCTTCAAATAAACTCAAGGCCGTCTGAAAATCATATTCAGAACGTTTCAGACGGCCTGTTTTTCAAAGTAAACACAATGACCGAAACCCAATCCCTAGAACTCGCCAAAGCATTGATTTCCCGCCCGTCCGTTACGCCGGATGACCAAAATTGCCAACAACTGCTGGCCGAACGCCTGCAAAAAATCGGTTTTGCCGTAGAAGAGCTTCATTTTGGCGACACCAAAAATGTTTGGTTGCGCCGCGGTACACAGGCTCCGGTGTTCTGCTTTGCCGGACATACCGACGTCGTGCCGACAGGCCCTGTTGAAAAATGGGATTCGCCACCGTTTGAACCGACCGAGCGTGAAGGCCGTCTGTATGGTCGCGGTGCAGCGGATATGAAAACCAGCATTGCCTGTTTCGTTACCGCCTGCGAGCGTTTCGTTGCCGAACATCCCGATCATCAAGGCAGCATCGCACTCCTGATTACTTCGGACGAAGAGGGCGATGCGCTGGACGGCACGACCAAAGTCGTCGATGTGTTGAAAGCGCGCGGCGAGTTGATTGATTACTGTATCGTCGGCGAACCGACTGCCGTGGATAAATTGGGTGATATGTTGAAAAACGGCCGCCGCGGCTCGTTGTCGGGCAACCTGACCGTCAAAGGCAAGCAAGGCCATATTGCCTATCCGCATTTGGCCATCAACCCCGTGCATACTTTTGCCCCAGCCTTGTTAGAGCTGACACAGGAAGTCTGGGACGAGGGCAACGAATACTTTCCGCCGACCAGTTTCCAAATTTCCAATATCAACGGCGGCACAGGCGCGACCAATGTGATTCCGGGCGAGCTGAACGTCAAATTCAATTTCCGTTTTTCTACCGAGTCCACCGAAGAAGGTCTGAAACAACGCGTCCACACCATTTTGGACAAACACGGCGTGCAATACGATTTGCAGTGGTCTTGTTCAGGCCAACCGTTCCTAACCCACGCGGGCAAACTGACCGACGTGGCACGCGAAGCCATTGCCGAGATTTGTGGCGTTGAGGCCGAATTGTCCACTACCGGCGGCACTTCGGACGGACGCTTCATCAAAGCCATTGCCAAAGAACTCATCGAATTAGGCCCATCTAACGCGACCATCCACCAAATCAACGAAAACGTACGTTTGGAAGATATTCCGAAGCTGTCGGCGGTGTATGAGGGTATGTTGAAACGCTTGTTGAAGTGAAAAGGCCGTACCGTAGGCTTTGAAAAACGATAGGGCGATATGATTCTTTTGCTCTTTTTGTTTTCTATGAAGTTATCAATAATTGCATAAGGCAAAATATGATTACTCTGCCTTCTTTAAACGAGCTTCCATCAAAGTGGAATGAAATCCGCGAGCGGCTGGAAACCGATTTTTCCACAGACCTCGAAACCTTGTTACACGAGCGTCTTACGGAACATGAAGCCAAGCAGCTTGAGCAGGATTTTATCGACAGTATCGGTTGCGCCCCTGAAGAATATGTCCGTACCCGCCGAACCATCGGACTGTTGGAAACGCGTTATCCGGATAGTCCGAACGAACTGACTGTTGCCGCAGTTGCCACGCCGTTGGGCGAGATGTTGGCGGTGTTCGGTGGCAAGGGTTTGTGTCTGCTGGAATTTGTCGGTCAGAAACAGCTAGGGCAGGAAATCACGGCTGTCCAAAAAGCTTTGCACGGACAGTTTATTTTCCAAGAAAATGAGCAAACGCAACTTTTGCACCAAGAATTGGATTTATACTTCCAAGGCCGTCTGAAAGCTTTTGCGACGCCTTTGGAAATGATAGGCACGGCCTTTCAGCAGCAGGTATGGAATGCGTTGCTGACTATTCCTTACGGCGAAACGCGCAGCTACAAGGAGCAGGCGCAACAGTTGGGCAATCCTAAGGCTATTCGCGCCGTTGCCGCTGCAAACGGGCAGAACAAGGTGTCCATCCTGATTCCCTGCCACCGTGTTATCGGTAGTGACGGCAAACTGACCGGCTACGCAGGCGGTTTGAACCGCAAACAATCGTTGCTTGCGTTGGAGCGAGGCGAGGTTCAGACGGCCTTGTTTTGAGTTTTGATAGAGCATAAGGGGTCATGCTTCGGGTAGGCTTCGCACGTTAAAAAAAATTGAGCAGCAGAAGGTCGGTGGAAGCCCGACGAAATCTGCATGGAGAAAAATGTTGGGTAACGCCCACGCTAGAAAAAAGAGAAATAAGACATGAGCCTGAAAAACCGTCATTTTTTAAAACTTTTGGATTTCACACCCGAAGAAATTACTGCCTATCTCGACCTTGCCGCCGAATTGAAAGCCGCTAAAAAAGCAGGGCGCGAGGTGCAGCGGATGCAGGGAAAAAACATTGCCCTGATTTTTGAGAAAACATCGACCCGCACCCGTTGCGCGTTTGAAGTGGCCGCGCGCGACCAAGGTGCAGGGGTGACCTATCTGGAGCCTTCTGCCAGCCAAATCGGGCATAAGGAAAGCATTAAGGATACGGCGCGTGTTTTGGGGCGGATGTTTGACGGCATCGAATATCGCGGCTTTGGACAGGATGTGGTGGAAGAGCTGGCCAAGTATGCAGGCGTACCTGTGTTCAACGGTTTGACCAACGAGTTTCACCCGACTCAAATGCTCGCCGACGCGCTGACGATGCGCGAGCATAGCGACAAGCCTTTGAACCAAATTGCGTTTGCCTATGTCGGCGATGCGCGTTACAACATGGCCAATTCGTTGCTGGTGTTGGCTGCGAAACTGGGCATGGACGTGCGTATCGGTGCGCCGAAAAGTTTGTGGCCGTCTGAAAACATTATCGAGACGGTGCAGGCTGTTGCCAAAGAGACCGGCGGACGGATTTTGTTGACGGAGAATGTGAAAGAAGCCGTGAAAGGCGTGGATTTTATCCATACCGATGTGTGGGTCAGCATGGGCGAGCCTAAAGAGGCGTGGCAGGAACGTATCGATTTGCTGAAAGATTACCGAGTTACGCCCGAGTTGATGGCGGCGGCTGAAAATCCGCAAGTCAAGTTTATGCATTGCCTGCCTGCTTTCCATAATCGTGAAACCAAGGTCGGCGAATGGATTTATGAGACATTCGGCCTGAATGGTGTGGAAGTAACGGAAGAAGTCTTTGAAAGCGAAGCCAGCATCGTGTTTGATCAGGCAGAAAACCGGATGCACACGATTAAAGCGGTGATGGTAGCGGCATTGGGCGATTGATTTTGCGCTCAACATTGCTTACCGCTTCATTTAATAGAGATTAAATAAAGGCCGTCTGAAAGAAAGATTTTCAGACGGCCTTGTTGTTGGATTGGGGTTTATTGCCAAATCAGGACTTTGGGTTCGGGGGTTACTTGATAGCCTTCTTGACGTAGCAATTCGATTAAGCCTTTTTCGCTGGGTAAATGGGCAATGCCGACGGCAAAGAGGGTACTTTGTTTGGCGGATTGCTTGCGGATTTCAGGCAACCATGCCTGGTTGCGACGGATCAGGAGGTCGTTTTTCAGCCAATCGGACATGGCTTTGGCGTATTTGGCATCAACACGTTTGAGGGTGCGTTGTTCGGTTTCTTCCAAAAGTGGGATCAGTTCTTCAAAGCGGCCGTCTGAATAGGCTTGATGGAGTTTTTTGACATCTTCGGTTTCTTCTTTATTGGTTTTAATACTGGCTTTCAGAAAGTTGAGCATGGTTTCTTCAGGCTGGGCTTTGAAGATCGCGGTAACATCGTTCAAGCTTTCTAATGAACCACGCGGCTTATTGATGCCGACTGCCGCGTTGGTCAGCAACATATCTGCACCGGTTTCTGAGCTATACTCTTGGGGAAATGTACTGCCGGCAAAAATGAATGCCGCCCACGGATGGAGTTTGTCGGCAATTTGGGCGATGGGTCGGCTTTCTTCATTTTGTGAATAGATTTCTTGTAAAAGACGGAAATCTGTTTTGCCAAGCTTGCGGCTGAGCGGTTCGGTACTCATGACTTCTTTGAAGTATTTTTGATACATTTTTTTTGTTTCCGGACTGCTGTCCGGCAATGCGTTAACTTCTGTGGTCAGTTGGTCGGTGGATTGTAATAGTTTGAGGGCATCGGAAGACAAGGTTTGATTGGTTTGCCCCATGTGGATGGTGCCGAGCAGATAGGAATCGGGTTGGCCTTCTTTGCTGATTTTCCAAACATTGCTGGTCAGTTTAGGCTGCTGCCAGTTAAGTTCGGCAGGTTTGTTGTCGGTTGAAGTTGCGGCGGGTTTGCAGGCACCCAAGGCAAGGGCGGTCAATGGAACAAGCAGGCAGGCGAGTAGTTTTTTCATGTTTTTCCTTTTGGTGTGTGCGGTAAGGGCGGTTTAGAAATCGAGCAGGTTTTGAACCGGTTGTTCGCCCGTGTCGGGCTTTTCTGTTTTGCGGTTGCGGATTTTGGTTTTTCTGAGGGCTAGGAGGTGCATGACTTGATGTTTTTGGCTGTCGGTCATCTGGTGCCAGTACAAGCGCTCTTCCCGGCTGCGCAGGCAGCCTTTGCAATAGCCTTTGGCATTGGCTTCGCAAACGCCGATACAGGGGCTGGGAATGGGGAAGAAATCGGGTTGATCCATTGTGTTGCTTTTGATGTGAAAAAGGCCGTCTGAAATATAACACATACTTTCAGACGGCCTAAGTGTTTATACGGTTTGCGAGTATTTGGCTTTGGTTTCTTTATGGCGCAGATGATAATCGAACACCATGGCGATGTTGCGGATCAGGAAACGTCCCTTCGGCGTAACGGTCAGGCCGTGCGGTTTGAGGCGGACCAGGCCGAGGGTTTCCAGTTGTTTCATGTCCTCCAGTTCGACCGCGAAATAACGGCTAAACGGAATGCCGAACACGCTTTCGTAAATCCGATAGTCGAGCGAGAAGCGGCACATCAAATCCTGAATGATGTTGCGGCGCAAAATGTCGTCTTGATTGAGCTGGTAGCCGCGCATGATGGGCAGGTGTCCGGCGTCGAGTGCGGCGTAATAGGCATCGATGTCGCGCTCGTTTTGGGAGTAGGTGCTGCCGATTTTGCCGATAGAGGACACGCCGATTGCTACCAAGTCGCAGTCGGCATAGGTGGAATAACCTTGGAAATTTCGTTGCAGGAAACCTTCTTTGAGGGCGATGGAGAGCTCGTCGTCAGGTTTGGCAAAGTGGTCCATCCCGATGAAGACGTAGCCGCGCTCAGTCAGGGTTTGGACGCAATATTGCAGCATATCGAGTTTTTCTTCGCTGCCGGGAACGACATTGGTGTCGATACGGCGTTGCGGTTTGAAGATATGCGGCAGGTGGGCGTAGTGGTAGAGGGCGAGGCGGTCGGGGTTGAGGGACAAGACCGTGTCGATGGTGGTTTTGATGCTTTCGGTGTTTTGGTGCGGCAGGCCGTAAATCAAATCAACGCTGACAGATTTGAACCCTGCTTCGCGGGCGGCATCGATGACTTCTTTGGTTTCTTCGTAACTTTGGATACGATTGACGGCTGCCTGCACTTTAGGGTCGAAGTCTTGAATGCCGACACTCATGCGGTTGAAGCCGAGTTTGCCCAGTTTGAGGACGGTTTCGCGGCTGACTTTGCGCGGGTCGATTTCGATGGAGTATTCGCCGTTGGGAATCAGCTGGAAGTATTTGCGGATCATGTCGAAGACGCGTTCGAGTTGGTCGTCGCTTAGGAATGTCGGCGTGCCGCCGCCGAAGTGGAGTTGCGCGAGCTGGTGTCTTCCGCCCAAATGCGGTGCCAGCAATTCCATTTCTTTTTCCAGATATTGGATATAGGCATCGGCACGGCTTTTGTCTTTGGTAATGATTTTATTGCAGCCGCAGTAGTAGCAGATGGTATTGCAGAAGGGAATGTGGATGTAGAGTGAAAGGGGTTTGTTGAGCGCGCCCATGTTGCGCAGGTTTAAAGCTTGGATATATTCGGCTTCTTTAAAGCCTTCATGGAAGCGGTCAGCGGTCGGATAGGATGTATAACGTGGACCGCTTGATGGCAAACTGGCAATCAATTCGCGGTCGAATTCCGGTAATTCATTGTTTGCGTTGGTGTTATTTGAGATGGGGATGATTTTCATGGTCGGGGCTTGTAGTATGAAGTAAGGAAATTAGGGAAAATTTTAGTCAAAATTTCGATAGTTTGGTAGAATGCCTCATAATGATATGCCGACTTTGATATGGGTCAATAGTTATTCGGCTTAATCAGGGATTGAGAGAACTAAGCAAATTAAAGGTGCGTTATGGCTACACACAATGCAACACATCAAATGAAAACCTTGTGTTCCACATGTTCTTTACGCGAACTGTGTTTGCCTGTTGGACTAATGCCTAACGAATTTTTACAATTGGATGCGGTGATCCGTCAAAGCCGCCGTCTGAAAAAAGGCGAGTACTTATTTCGTGCCGGCGAGCCGTTTACCTCTTTATTTGCCATCCGTGCAGGCTTCTTTAAGACAACAGTCGCCAGCCAAGACGGACGGGATCAGGTAACCGGCTTTTTTATGTCGGGCGAGCTGATCGGGATGGATGGGATTTGCTCCCATATTCATAGTTGTGATGCTGTGGCTTTGGAAGATAGCGAGGTATGCGAGCTTCCGTTTACACACATTGAAGAACTTGGTCAGGATATTCCCAGTCTGCGCTCTCACTTTTTCCGCTTGATGAGCCGTGAAATTGTCCGAGATCAGGGCGTGATGTTGCTTTTGGGCAATATGCGCGCCGAAGAGCGCTTGGCCGCATTTTTGCTTAACTTGTCTCAGCGTCTCTATTCACGAGGTTTTGCCGCCAACGATTTTATCCTGCGAATGTCGCGTGAGGAAATCGGCAGCTATTTAGGGCTGAAGCTGGAAACGGTCAGCCGCACCTTATCCAAATTCCATCACGAAGGCTTGATTTCGGTTGAACACAAGCACATCAAAATCCTAGATGCGACGACTTTGAAGAAAATGGTTTCCGGTTGTTCGCACGCTATCTGAATCTGAGGCCGTCTGAAATTGTTCAGACGGCCTTTTTAACAAAAGTTAAAGAATAATTGTTAAGTTACGCAGGTGATAGTTAGATGTTAAATTGAAAAATCTTCAACAACCGGCGTGTACAGAATGCAGTCGACTACTTCTCTGGTCAGTTTCGGTGCGAACATCTGTATAAAATCATAGGCATAGCCACGCAGGTAAGTGTCGGTGCGTAAGGCTATCCAAGTGGGCGATGGCTCAAATAAGTGCGCCGCGTCTATCAACTGCAAGTCTTGATCGACAACGGGATCGTAAGCCATTTTGGCCATCAAACCTACGCCTAAGCCTAAGCGTACATACGTCTTCAATACATCCGTATCGGCAGCCGATAAAGCAACATCAGGTTGCTCGATATGCGCTTTATTAAAGGTACGCGCAATGCTGCTGCCAGAGTTGAACGCAAATTCGTAAGTAACCAGCGGAAAAGAAGCTAAATCTTCAAGGCTTAAAGGATTGCGGCAGTCTAAAAGAGGGTGGTCGTGCGGGACAATGACGGCATGGTTCCATTCATAGCAGGGCAGTTTGCCCAACTCGGGGTGATCGTCAATGCGTTCGGTAATAATTGCCAAATCTGCTTCTCCGCTGCTGACCATTTGGGCAATGGCGGAAGGGCTGCCTTGTTTGATGGTCAAATTGACCTTAGGGTAGTTTTTCACAAATTCTGCAACGATTTTAGGCAATGCATAACGCGCCTGGGTGTGCGTCGTGGCAATGGTCAGGGAGCCGCTGTCATGATCGGTAAATTCGCTGCCGATATTTTTAATGTTCTGTACATCGCGCAAAATCCGTTCCGAAATCTCTAACACGGCTTTGCCCGGTTGCGAAACGGAAACCACACGCTTGCCGCTGCGGATAAAAATTTGGATACCCAATTCTTCTTCAAGCAGGCGGATTTGTTTGGAAATGCCGGGCTGGGATGTAAAAAGCGCATCGGCAGCCTCGGAGACATTCAGATTGTGCCGGTAAACTTCAAGGGCGTAACGTAATTGTTGCAGTTTCATGGTGGCAGTATCGGATACGTTGTTATTGTGGATTTTGTGCGACAAACGGTCTGTAATTTAACATATTTTGCCCGGTTTTGCCCTGAGTTTTGAAAATGGTTGTTTTTAATGAAAATATCTTTTAATGATATGAAAACAGGAAATCTGTGAATGAAAGGGGGATGAAGTTTTGTTGTTTTTGTACAACTTTGGGCGGGTGAATTGGCTGATTTTGCCCTAAATTAATGACACAAGATTGATTTTTCGGCATGATTAACTACTAGGAAGCAGGCACTTCATAATTGTTTGAAGGCATCGAGTATTGACAGTTTGCCTTGCGCTTCTTTATAGTGCAACCTGATATATCCGATTTGCCGCTGTTTTGATACTGCGGCCTGTATATTGGTACTTTGCAGCGGTTGCTTTCCTAGTCCGCCGCATAACAATTTGATGAGGGAATAAAATGACCAAACAGCTGAAATTAAGCGCATTGTTCGTTGCCTTGGTTGCCTCTGGCACCGCAATGGCCAGCGAAGCGCATACCAAACACGGTTACACCGTAAGCAGCCAATCTCAAGAAATCGTCCGTAACAACTACGGCGAATGCTGGAAAAACAGCTACTTCGACAAAGCTACCCAAGGCCGTGTTGAATGTGGTGACCGCGAAGCAGTTGCTCCTGTACAACAAGCTCCTGAGTATGTTGATGAAACTGTTTCTCTGTCTACTAAAACTCTGTTCGGCTTCGACAAAGACAACCTGCGCCCTGAAGCTCAAGAAAACCTGGACGCTTTGGCTCAACGCCTGAGCAACGAAAGCGTACAAACCGTACGTGTTGAAGGTCATACTGACTTCATGGGTTCTGAGCAATACAACCAAGCTCTGTCTGAGCGTCGTGCCAACGTAGTTGCTAACTACTTGGTAGGTCATGGCGTTGCTTCTAGCAAAATCTCTGCAGTAGGTCTGGGCGAATCTCAAGCTCGCATGACTGCTACTTGTGAAGCTGAAGTTGCTAAACTGGGCAAAAAAGTTTCTAAAGCTAAGAAACGTGCTGCTCTTATCGCTTGTATCGAACCTGACCGTCGCGTTGATGTTAAAATCCGCAGCGTTGTCACTCGTCAAGTTGCTCCAGGCCAAACTATCGAAGGTCAAGGCGAATTGCCTGCTACTGATGAAGGTTGGATCCCAGCTCCTTACAATGGCGTTCACGGTTACGCTAAACCTTAATCGGTTTGTGAAAAATGCCCTGCAATGTGCAGGGCATTTTTTTATGGTTTATATTTGAAGATTTGGGGAATTCATGATTCAAAATAAAAGGCCGTCTGAAAGATTTATTTTCAGACGGCCTTTTATTAAGACAGATTAGTTTGGCTTCGGCCATTTCCATACGCAAACAGCGGCGAGTATTGTGCAAATCAAAAAGATGATATTGGATAAGCCGTGCCAAACTCCGAATGTTCCGCCTACTAGGGACAGCAGCCAGTTATCCAGCCCGTACTTGTGCGCCTCGATAACCGGTGTAACCAAAAGATGGTTGCAGGCTAAGAGTAGCCAAAGAACCAATATCCACCAAGAAAGTGAGGCCAGTTGCTTTCTGAAAAAGGCATAGGCTACGCCAAAAATAACTAAGCCACATAGTGCTGTAATGGCAAACAAGATGCCGGCAATTTCTCCTGCCTGCATTTTAGGCAGGAGGCGGAACAGGACAGGAGCAGTAACATAGCCTGCGGTCAGCTGCATACCGAGCCACATGGCGGAAGCGGTTTGGATAATTTTGTACAGTAGATTCATTATGCTTCTCCTGGGAAGATTTCGCTTTCTTTGATTATGGTGTTTTTAGGTACAACAAAAGGCCGTCTGAAAATGTTTTCAGACGGCCTTTTGTTTATTTAGATATATTGTACGGCAATGATGTCATATTCACGCACGCCGCCGGGGGCCTGAACTTCTGCAACGTCGCCTTCTTCTTTTCCGATCAAGGCACGGGCAATTGGGGAGCCAACGTAGATTTTGCGTTCTTTAATGTCTGCTTCGTCTTCGCCGACGATTTGGTAGGTAACCTGTTCTTCGGTTTCCAAATCTTCCAGTGTTACTGTTGTGCCGAATACGATTTTTCCTTCAGCATGGATTTCGGCAGGATTGATGATGTGGGCCATAGAGAGTTTGTGTTCCAGCTCGGCAATACGGCCTTCGATAAAGCCTTGACGCTCTTTGGCGGCTTCGTATTCGGCATTTTCAGACAAATCGCCGTGTGAACGTGCTTCTGCAATGGCTTCAATAATTTCTGGACGAGCCACGCTTTTGAGGTGTTGAAGTTCTTGTTTCAACAATTCTGCACCACGGACGGTCAAAGGGATTTTTTGCATTGAGTTCTCCATGAAAGCATGATGATGCTTTTAAAATTTTATCCGGCCACGCGCGGCAGCCGGATTGGAAATAAAAATACAAGCCGCCAAAGCTTGGCGGCTTGATGAATAAATAAGTAATGCCTGTATTCTACCAAATTCTGCCGAAACCGCAATGATTAAAATGGGTTTTCAGTAAAGTGTTGTTTTCTGTCTATTTTGTTTTTTCAGACGGCCTGCAAACTAAATGTTGAAGTATTTCAAAGCTACGCTTGAAAAACGGTTTCGTAAATGAATGGTTTTGATTAAAATGTTTGCTAATAATCCTTAAGGATTAGTCTACTTTAATTATATAAAGAGAATATATGGAAACAAAACCAACTTCCCAAAATGAACAACAGGCTAACCGCCGTTATTTGACTGTTTGGCGATGGCATTTTTATGCCGGACTTTTGGTTGCACCGTTTTTAACCCTGCTGGCTGTTACAGGGTTGGGAATGCTGTTATTTGCCAATATTACCGGTAAAGAAGGCGAGCGGATACATGTTACGCCGCAAGCAGTGGTGCAGCCTTTGTCGGCTCAGGCTGAAGCCGCCAGACAGTTTGTTAATCCGGAAACTGCTTCTGTAGTGCAGTATATTGCGCCGCGCGCAGATGATATGGTGGCCGTATTTCGTGTGAACAACGACGATAAAGCCACTATGGTTGCCGTTGATCCTTATACGGCAAAAGTCGTGAATACGATGCCGCGCAGTCAAGGCTGGTATCACACGATGGACGAAATCCACGGCGATATGATGATGGGTGCGACTGGTGACTACTTGTTGGAAACTGCTGCGTCGCTAACCATCATCATGATTGTGACCGGTATCTATTTGTGGTGGGTGAAACAGCGTAGTCTGAAGGCCGTCCTTTTGCCTAAAGCAGGCAAAGGCCGTTCTTGGTGGCGCAACCTGCACGGTGCATTTGGCTCTTGGGTTTCTTTGATTTTGCTGCTGTTCTGTTTGTCTGGTATTGCTTGGGCCGGTATTTGGGGTGGTAAAGTGGTTCAGGCATGGAGTCAATTCCCAGCCGGTAAATGGGGCGTGGAGCCTAATCCGGTATCTTCCGTGCCAACTCATGGCGATGTGTTGAATGATGGCAAATCCAAAGAAGTGCCGTGGATTTTAGAGCTGACGCCTATGCCGGTTTCCGGTACGACACTGGGCGAAAACGGCATTAATCCAAGTGAACCGATGACGTTGGAAACGGTTGACCGCTTTGCGCGCGAAATTGGCTTCAAAGGCCGCTATCAGTTGAACCTACCTAAAGGCGAAACCGGCGTATGGACGCTGTCGCAAGACTCAATGAGCTACGATATGGTTAGTCCGACTGCGGATCGTACGGTACACATTGATCAATACAGTGGCAAAATCCTGGCTGATATTCATTTTGACGATTACAACTGGTTTGGCAAGTTTATGGCGGCAAGTATTGCTTTGCATATGGGTACACTGGGCTGGTGGAGCGTGTTGGCGAATGTTGTGTTCTGCCTGGCGATTATTTTTATCTGTGTCAGCGGCTGTGTGATGTGGTGGAAACGCCGTCCTTCGGAAGCACGTGGTTTGGTTCCTCCTGCACAGAAAATCAAATTGCCGGTATGGTGGGCAATGGCTGTGCCACTTCTTATTTTGGCTGTGATTTTCCCGACGGCTATTGCCGCAATCGCTGTTATTTGGATTTTGGATACACTGTTATTATCACGTATTCCAGCATTAGCGGGATGGTTTAAATAACCGCCCGATGTAATTCAAGGCCGTCTGAATCTTTTGTTTCAGACGGCCTTTTTTATAGAGGTCAAAAGTAGGGGATTCTGTTTAAGTTTATGCGTGAGATGGGAATTGTGATTGGCTTACAGGATTGTGTAAGAAAGACGAGGAGATCTTGTATAAAAACAAAAAACCCACTTCATTGAAGTGGGTTTTTGAAGAAAGCGATTAACCTTTGCGAGCAGGCAATTTTTCTTTAATGCGGGCCGCTTTACCGGTCAGGCCACGCAAGTAGTACAGTTTGGCGCGACGTACGTCACCACGGCGTTTAACTTCGATTTTTTCTACGGTAGGGGAGTACAGTTGGAAAGTACGTTCTACACCTTCGCCGCTAGAGATTTTGCGAACGATGAAGTTGCTGTTCAGACCACGGTTGCGGCGGGCGATAACCACACCTTCGTATGCTTGCAGACGGCTGCGGGAACCCTCAACCACGCGTACAGATACGACAACGGTGTCGCCTGGAGCGAATTCAGGGATTTCTTTGTTCAAGCGAGCGATTTCTTCTTGCTCTAATTGTTGAATCAAGTTCATTTGTTTTTCCTAAGTTATGATTGGATTTCCTGTTGCTCTTGCAAGATTTCTTTTAAGAGGCGGGATTCCTTTGGGATTAAACTGCGCTTTTCCAATAAATCGGGTCGGCGCTCTAAAGTGCGTTGTAGCGATTGTTTCAATCGCCACTCGGCAATCAAGCCATGATTTCCTGAACGTAAGACATCAGGAACCATCATGCCTTGGAATTCTACGGGTTTGGTGTAATGAGGACAGTCTAAAAGGCCGTCTGAAAACGAGTCTTGTTCGGCTGACTGTATATCGCCCAATACACCCGGAACCAATCTTAAGACGGCATCCATCAACATCATGGCGGGCAATTCGCCACCCGAGACGACAAAGTCGCCAATGCTGATTTCTTCGTCCACACTGCGTTGCAACAGTCTTTCATCTATGCCTTCATAGCGTCCGCATAGAAGAATAAGATGGGGCAGTTCGGCAAGTTCTGCGGCTTTTTTATGTGTCAGCGGCTGACCTTGCGGACTGAGATAAATTACTTTGGCAGGTTTTTGCGAGTTTGCTTTGGCTTCTTCGATTGCCGCTTGAAGCGGTGGTGCCATCATAATCATTCCCGGGCCACCTCCGAAGGGGCGATCATCGATATAGCCAAGTTTGTTGTCGGCAAATTTTCGGGGATTAATGGCTTGAAACTGCCAAAGGTTTTGTTTTCTTGCCCTGCCTGTAACGCCATATTCGACAATACTGTCGAACATCTCTGGAAAAATGGTGATGGCTTGAATCAGCATCAGTAGTCCAAACCCCAGTCGGCGATAATGGTTTTGCTGTCGGTATCGACAGATTCGATATAGTTGGAGACGAAGGGAATCAGGATTTGTCCGTGTTCGCCTTTAATCATCAAAACATCATTCGCGCCGGTTTCCATCAGGTTGCTGACTTTGCCGAGGACGATGTTTTCTTTGTTGATGACGGTCATGCCGACTAAATCTGCCCAGTAGTATTCGTCTTCCTCAGTAGGGGCGAATGACTCTCTGGGAATTTCGATGGTATAGCCGCGCAAGGCAAATGCTTGATCGCGATCGTCTATCCCTTCAAATTTGACCTGAAGTTCACCATTGACAATTTTACCTGCCTCAAGCGTGACATTCAGGGTTTTGCCATCCTTGCACAACTGCCACTCTGGGTAGTCCAGCAGGCTGTCGGTGTATTCGGTATTGGCGGCAATTTTAAGCCAGCCTTTAATGCCGAATACGCCTTTGATGTAGCCCATGGCTACCCGTTTTTGAGTGTCTGTCATGGTCGTTTCAGCTGATTAAGCAGCGATTTTTTGCTCTTTAATCAGTTTGGCAACTGCATCGCTAACTTTCGCGCCTTGAGCAACCCAGTGGTTGATGCGGTCTGCGTCGAAACGTACGCGTTCTTGTTTTTCGTTGGCAACGGGGTTGTAGAAACCTACGCGCTCGATGAAGCGGCCGTCACGACGGTTGCGAGAGTCAGTTACGACTACGTTGAAGAAAGGGCGGTGTTTTGAGCCGCCGCGAGCCAAACGGATAACTACCATTTTGAGTCCTTTTGAAAAATGCGGATATATAGAAACCGCTAATTTTAGGATATTTCACACGGGTTATGCAAGTTTTTATTTGTTTTTGTTGCTGTTTTGCCATGCGTTCAAATCGAGGCTTGCTTGATACAGTCCGCGGTCGGTTTCCGACGGAGTAACGGTAAATCCTGATTTTTCAGCGAGTTTGAGCATCGGTGTGTTTTCTTTGAGGATTTCCGCATTCATGGTTTGATAACCTTGCTGTGTGGCAGTTTGGATAATGAGGCTCATCATTTTGCCGGCCAAGCCGGTTTTGCGGGCTTCGGCAGCCAATGTAATGCCGAACTCGCATTCGTTGCGATTGATGCGGCTGTAACGGCTGACTGCGATGATACGGCCGTCTGAAGCGAAGGCGGCCCATGCGCATTCGTTATGGAAATCGGGGCGGGTCAGCCGTGCGAGTGTGGGCTGCGGCAATTCGTTGGTGTGGGTCATGAAGCGCGTATAGCGGTCGGCCGCGGGTAATTGACGGACAAATTTTTGTTTGGCTTCGGCATCTTCAGGCTCTAGTGCGCGAATGTGCAGGGTGTTGCCGTCGGGTAGAGTGAATGTGTCGGTTTGGTTCGGGTAGGGGGCGAGTACGTTTCGTATTTCGGGCGTTTCGGTTTTAGGGTGCAGCAGTTCGGACGCGGCTTCGCCGGTGTTGCGTAGAAACTCGGCTGCGGCCGGATTTTTTTGTTGGAGGTAGGCGGCGGCACTTTGCATTTTGGCGGCGGCCTGTTCTAAGGTTTGGACGGCTTTTTTTGGGATTTTGGTTGTCGGCGCGGCTGGTTTTTCCACAATTTCGGGAATGATGGTGCTGCTGTATTGGCTGCCGTTGTAGTTGAGGATGATGTCGCCGATATGCTGGTTGTTGTGGATAAGCGTGTTTAGGGAATGCAGGAATTGATTGAGAACGGAAGTGTTGTCAAGTTCTGCAAATTGGCTTAAACGCTGGATATCGAGCGTGGTAAAGGGCGGTAATGCGGCTTGGGTTTGGCCGTTGTAACGGGCGGTAAGGATGTTGCCGTAAATGGGATGACGGCTGAATCGGAATTGAACGGCATTGTGCTTTTGGGTTTGGCACGGAGGCAGGTATAGGGCCTCTGCCATCAGATCGGTTTGGCCGGATGCAATGGCTTTATCGATACTTTTGTTTTTAGGCGTTTTCAGACGGCCTGTTTTGGCCGGGGCAGGGGTGTTTTGCGCTTGTTGCAAACAGGCGGTTTGATTGCGGAAATAAAGTGTCAGCAAGGCTTCTTCCGGGGTGTTGAACCGGGTCAGGCCGTCTGAAAAACGATGGCTGATGAGAATGGGTTTGCTGGTTTTTTGTGCTAAGTTATTCAGTGTTTGATGAATGCCGTACGCGTCCGGCGTGTCCGGCGAAATAATGCCGAGCAGGGCTTGGGTGTGCGGATTTTGCAATTGTTCGAGTGCCAGGCGGTGGATGCGTGCGGGCGTGGGGTCGCTGCCGATGCAGCCTTGTTGGATGGATGGTGCGTCGGTTGGGAGGTTGAGGGTCAATTGGCAGGCATCGGCGGTGCTGCGCAGCCATTCTATCGGCGTATCGGACAAAATAGTGGGATGGGTAATGACGGGAATGCCGGAAAGATGGGCTTTTAAGGCTGCTTCGAGTTCGTTGATATTGAATACCGGCAGGAAGTTGCAATGGCGGCCGAGGCTGTGTAGGACGGCTTTGTCTGTGTCGTCGGTGTAATGTGTGGACAACAGGATAAGCGGGGTGTGGCGTGCAAAGTGTCGGATGGCGCTGAACAGCTCGCGTTGGTTTTCGGCCGGATTGTAGTGGATGACGGCAACTTTGGTATGACGGTTGTGGCCGAAGCGGTTGAGCCAGTCGGCGGATGTAGTGGGGCTTAGATCATAGTTGAGGCTGATGTGGCGCGATACGCCTTGATGCATTGTGTTCAGCAGATGGTTGATGTTGCGGCTGACGGTGCTGTGGCCGGTCAGTAAAGCAATATGGCCGGCCGGATAGTCGGTTTGGGTGCCGATGTTGAGGTTGAGCGAGGGAAGTTGGATACCTGCGCTGTTGCATACGCTGATGTTCAATTCGTCGCCGTGATGTTTTTGAATGATGGAACGGGCGTTTTTACAGGATTCGGGCGGTAGGTTTTCCCAATCTTGAATCAGGATAATGTGGCGTAGGTCTTTTTTACGGCAGGCTTTGAACAGCGAGTCGTAATGGTCGGGCGGGATAACGGCAACAACCAAATCGGCTTGGCCCGGGATTTTGCTGAGGCTGGAGTAGGAGGGAATGCCTGCGACACTGCTGTGTCGAAGATTGACGGGGGTGATTTTGCCTTGATATGAGGAACCGAGCAGGTGGCTGAAAATACGTTCGCCAAGGCTGTGCGGACGTTCGCTGGCGCCGACGAGGATGATGTGTTCAGGCATGAAGAAGTAGCCGGTTTGGACGGTTGCACTCATGATGGTTCCTTATTTGTGTTTTTGGCCGTCTGAAAAGTTTCAGACGGCCTTATTTTTAGACTTCTTTTTTGTCTCCGGCTTTCTTTTTGGGAAGGATAAAACGCATCCTCAGGCCGTTGGGTTTGACATTTTCAGCGATGATTTTACCGCAGTGCTGTTCCACAATGTGCTGTGTCAATGCAAGCCCTAAACCTGTACCGGGTTTGTGCGCGCTGGAGTCGGCGCGATAAAAGGCAGTGAAAATATGCGGAAGTTGCATTTCATCTACACCAGGCCCGTTGTCGGTAACATCGATAATCCAGTTTTTGCCGTCTTGTCCGATATGGGTTTGAATGGTGCTGCCTTCCGGACTGTAATTGATGGCATTGCGGATAACGTTGTCAAAGGCACGGTATAGATAGCCTTCGTTGGCACTGACCACGGCATTTTCAGGGATTTTTGGGTCAATGCTCAGGGTAACGCTTTGGTTGTTTTGGTGGGCAATGCTTTGGTTGTCCTCAATCAAGTTGGTCAGGAAAGGAACGAGTTTGAGGTTTTCTTTTTCCAAAGGGATATTGGAGGTCTCCAGGCGAGAGAGGGTCAACAATTCGCCGACCAAAGTATCCATGCGTACCAATTCGCCTTCAAGGCGCTTGAGGTATTGCTCTTGTTTTTGCGGCTGAGATTGAATCAGGCCGACAATCGCCTGCATACGCGCCAGCGGCGAGCGCATTTCATGAGAAACGTGGTGGAGCAAATGACGCTCTTTGGCAACAAGTTTTTCCAGTTTCTCGGCCATTTTGTCGAACTGCACGGCAAGGTGGGACAATTCGTCGTCACGGTCGTCAACTTGCTGGGAAATGCGGGTTTCGAGTTCGCCGTTGGCTACCCTGTCCATACCGCCGCCAAGAATTTTAATGGGCTTGGTGATGTTGTTGGCAAGGATATATGCCATCAAAAGGCCGACGATGATGATGAAAGACAGAATGATAAATTCGTGCCAAATCGGCGAGAGCGGCAGGCCGGGAATGAAGAGCGGGCTGGGCAGGCGTTGGGCTTGATGGTTGTCCCAGCCTTTAATGAAGAAGAGGTATTCTTCGCCGAAACGGTCGTATTCGATGTGGGCTAAATCGGATTCGGGATTGTTGATGGCAAAGATGCGGGCGCGTTCGATGGACAGGCTGTCGATGTTGCGGCCTAAAATATCTTTTTTATCGTCGCCGGTAATCACATAAACGGCATTGGAAACCGGATTGTTTTTCCATTCCGAAAGAATTTCGCGCGCACCGCTGTCTCCGCGCGAGTTAAACGCGGAGATGATGCTGCTCATCAATGTGGTTTCGATGGTGCGGCGTTGGTTGAATTGGTTTTCAGCAAGGGTGTTTTGTACCAGCCAAAATGAAAAACTCGCCACAAAGATTGCGCAGACGATGACTGCGCAAAATGTGGCGAAGATGCGTTGAAACAGTTTCATTGATCTGTTTAATCTTTAATTTTTAACAAACAGGTAGCCTAAGCCGCGTACAGTTTGAATCAGGGAAGCATCGCCCAATTTGTGGCGGATGCTGGAGATGTGTACGTCGATGCTGCGGTCAAATTTAGCCAGTTTGCGGTCGAGTGCTTCGATGGACAGAGTTTCTTTGCTGACCACTTGTCCGGCGTGGCGCATCAAAACTTCGAGCAGATTGAACTCGGTACTGGTCAATTCAAGCGGGGTGTCTTTGATGCTGGCTTGGCGTTTGGCAGGATAGAGGACAACGTCGCTGACAGAAATGCTGTTAGGCGCGTTGTTTTGTTCGTTGCTGTGTTGCGCACGGCGCAAGATGGCGTTGATACGCGCCAAGAGTTCGCGCGGTGTGCATGGTTTCGGTACATAATCGTCCGCACCCATTTCCAAACCGATAATGCGGTCGATGTCGTCACCTTTTGCAGTCAGCATGATGATGGGCACAGTGCTTTGGGTGCGTACGTTTTTCAAAACGTCCAAACCGTTCATTTTAGGCATCATGGAGTCTAATACGACGACATCGTATTGTCCGGTCAGAATTTCTTGAACGCCGGCTTCGCCGTCAGGAACGCTATGAACGTTGAGGCCTTCGGCAGTCAGGTATTCGGTCAGCAATTCGGTCAAGAGGGCATCGTCATCTACGAGTAATACGCGACTCATGGAATTTCCTTTTCGTGATTGTATGCGCCGTGGCACTAAATAGGCGGTGCGGCGATTAAAATAGAGTTGTATTCAATCTTAACATGCAATCTGCTTTTGTTGATAGCGTAATTTTCTGTGCTTTTGCGCTTTTTTGCATAGAAACTTGTCGCTCTTTACATTTTCAGACGGCCTGTAAGGACAAACTGACAATTGAGTGAGTTTTGTTTAGGGTTTATCACAAGATTTGGCAGTTTGGTGTTTCGGTGCATTGATGAAATCTTTGCAATCAGACAAAAGTTTGGGCAGCAGTGGGGCGAATGCCGGATGGCTGCGTATTTTGTCGGCGTAGAAATACATCATATACGGATAATAATATTGCACTGCCTGCATCCATTGCGCACCTTCTTCTTTTTTGCCTTGTCGGTAGAGGTAGAGGCCAACTTGATAGGCGTTGGAGTAGGGGCGGTAGGTCAGGGCTTTAAGTGCGGCCTCTTCTGCCCATGGGCGGATGTAGGCATCGGTCGGGTCGGCACGTTTGCTCAAACTTAAATCGGCGTAATAGGCAAGCATAGGGCTTTCTTTGGAAAGCTGCTGCAAACCGTCGATTTTGTTTTGGACTGTTTGCGGATCGTCGGTTTTCCCTACACGGCTATATTGGGTCAGATTTTGATATTCCCAGCTGAGGTTTGCCATGCCGATTAAAATCGATAAAGCGGCTATACCGCCTGTCCACTGTCTGATTCGGGTAGATAAAGGGCCGTCTGAAACATCTTTTGGATAAGAAGGTGTCAGCGACAGAATCAGGCTGAATACGGTGAGAAAATAAATATACCAAAGCGGATATTCGAGCATGCTGTGGCAGAGGCTGACGGCGGCGGCGGTCAGCAAAAACAGGGAAGCCGGCGTTTGGTTGCGGCCCGACAGTCGCCATACGGCTGCAAGCAGGGTTAAGGTTGCAAGCAAGGTGCCGGCAATGCCCATTTCAGACAATAACTGCATGACGATATTGTGCGAATGGGTAAACAGTACGCCGAGAATATTGTTGGGGAAGTATTGTTGTTGGGCATTGATCAGGAAGGTTTGCTGGGCAAAGCTGTTCCAGCCATGTCCGAACCAAGGTGCGGATTGAAAGGCAATCCATGCCTTGCTCCATTCGATTTGGCGCATGGAGCCTTCAAAACCGCTGGTACCTGCGCGTTCGACAGCGGTTTCGTATTTAATATTGCCAAACAAATCCAACAGGCTGCCCATGCCGAATTGGAAAGCGGCGGCCAGGATGGCAGTCAGAAGGAAAATGCACAGTGCACGTTTGTATTGGAAACGGGTACGCCAAAACCATAACGGCGTAATCAGGAATAGGGCGGCGATGTAGCCTAAGATGGTGCGCGAGTTGACAAGGCCGAGGGTCGCAGTTAATGCCAATACGAACAGAAAACCTGCTGCATTGGACATTTTGCGCGCCGTCCATAAATAGGATGCCGCCAAAATACCCCACATCAAATAATGTCCCAAATGATTGCGCTGGCCGAGTTGGCCGTTTACGGTGCCGTTGCTTCGGGCGACGATGCCGTTCAACCACTCTACGTTGGACCAGCCTTTAAATTGCAACCAAACGATGGCAGCCTGTATGGTTGCACCTATCAATAAAGACCAAGCAAAGATGCTGACGACACGTTCCTGTCCGTAAGCTGTTATCCAGCCCCGCACCGACCATGCACCCAGTGCCAAAATGACAAAGGTCCAGGCGGTGATGTCGCTCATGTCGGGGTAGGTGGAATGCATGAGGCGTGCTTGGAGCGACCAAAATGCGGCCATGGCAAACAAGCCGATACTGAGTGCAGGAAGGCGGATATTCAGCAGGCCTTTGTGTGCGCTAATCAATGTCAGTACCAATGAGCCGCTTAGTGAGATGGCTTCCAGATAAAAGCTGGGCAGTGGGCCGACTCGGTAGAGTGAGAGAAAAGGGGCGGCGCAAATCCAAAGGAAACTGAGCCATAAAGGCCAAAAGGTTTTCACTGAAGATTCAGTCAGGCCGTCTGAAAGTGTGTGGTAGGTCATTTTGATGTGTGTTTTTGTTGTTTGATAAATGCAAGGCAGCCAAGGAAAAAGGCAATGCACAATAATACGGAAACGGCGGCGCAAATCCGGCTGGCGACGGCTGTGTCAGCCAGGCGCATACAGGCTTCGGCAAAGTAAATCAGAATCAGCATGGAGCTGTATTGATAAGTGTAGATGCGTTTTTTCAAAATGCCGGTCAACGGCAGGCACAGGGGTAGGGCTTTCAGTGCCAGCCATGAGCCGCCTTCGCGCAATGGCGCGATCCACAATTCCCATGACAAGGAAAGCAGAATCAGCAGGATAAGGCTTATGGAAGTTGCAAGATAAGGTAATGGGGTGCGTGTATTGTTCACAATATTGAGAGCGTAAAGCCGTACTGGAAAACTTAAAATTATACCGCTAAAAAGGCAGGGTAAGCCAAGAATATTGCTTAAAGATGCTGAAGAAAGGATTTATTGTTTTTTCTTCAAACGAATGAAACTTTATCTTGTTTTATAGTCTTATTTATATATATATTTAATAAAGATTGTGCTATTATTCTAAATACTTTATCTCAGGAGGATAGAAAACCATGAATTGCGTTGCTGATGTTATCCGTGATGATATTAAAGTAATGACAGCCTATCAGGTTGCTGATTTGCCGGAAGGTTTTATTAAGTTGGACGCCATGGAGTGTCCACATCATCCTTTCGCCGGATATGAATCTTTATTATTGGAATGGGCGGACTTGGCAAAGCAGGCGCCGATTCATTTGTATCCCCATACTGCCAAGAGCGGCATTTATGAAGAATTGAGGGAGGTTTTCGGTATTCCTGATAAAGCGGAAATCGTGTTGGGTAACGGCTCCGACGAGCTTATCCAGTTTTTGACTATGCTGGTTGCCAAACCAAATGCGCGTGTATTGGGTATTGAGCCAAGTTTCGTTATGTATCGTCATAATGCCGCGCTTTATGGCATGGAATATGTCGGCGTTTCCTTAAATCCGGATTTCTCTTTAAATCTCCCTGCCGTTTTGTCCGCCATTGAGCAACACCAGCCGTCATTAATTTTTATTGCTTACCCCAATAATCCGACCGGTGTGTGCTTTAAACGAGAAGAAGTAGAGGCGGTTATTCGTGCGGCTACCGGCATTGTGGTTGTCGATGAGGCATATGGTGCGTTTCATCATGACAGCTTCCTTCCGTGGGCGGGCGAAGTCGAAAACCTGGTTGTAATGCGTACCATTAGTAAAATCGGCTTTGCCGGCTTGCGGATGGGGTATGCGGCGGCAAGTCCAAGCATTATGGGTGAACTGGCTAAAATTCTTCCGCCTTACAATATGAATCAATTAAGCTTGGCGGCGGCAAAATTCTCATTGAAACATCATCAAATCATTCAGCAAAACATTGATACATTAAAAAATGAGCGTTCGCGCGTGATGAATGAATTGTTGAAATTAAACCGTTTGGAAGTTTTTCCAAGCGAAGCCAACTTTATTACCGTTCGCGTTCTTGATGCGAACGAGCTGTTTGAAACATTGAAGCAAAACCGCATACTGATTAAAAAACTGCATGGCAGCCATCCGCTTTTGGATCAGTGTGTCCGCATAACCATAGGCTCGGCAGCGCAAAATGATGCCGTCTTGGCCGTTATTAAAAACCTTTACCCCAATCTTTGATTTCAAGGAAACTATCATTATGAATAAAGCTCAACTGCATTTGACCAATTTTCTGTTACTGGTTGAAGAAGCCGGCTCATTGACCAAACTCGCACGCGCGTGCGGTTATGAAAATTCCGCCTCTTTGTCTCAGCTCAAACGCCGTTTGGAACAACAAGCAGGCGACGAGTCTGCGCGCGGCATCCGTCCGAGCCTGGCTGCGAAGTTGGAATCCGGTATGCACAAACGCAAAGGCTGGCTGAACCGTGATCACGGCAAAGACCAAGAAAAAGCAGCAGTTGAAGCGGCGCGTTTGGAAAAACAAACTGTCGAAACAGCCGAAGCTGGTGTTTCAACTGAAGGCCGTTTTGTTACTGTTACCCGCAATACCTGCGAAACCCAAATCACCGTCAGCCTCAATCTTGACGGTACCGGTAAATACCGCTTGGATACCGGCGTTCCTTTCCTTGAGCATATGCTTGCCCAAGTGGCGCGTCATGGTTTGATTGACTTGGATATTACCTGCAAAGGTGATTTGCACATTGATGACCATCACACGGTTGAAGACATCGGTATCGTGGTGGGTCAGGCACTGAAACAGGCGCTTGGCAATAAAGCCGGCATTACCCGTTACGGCCATGCTTATGTTCCACTGGATGAGGCGTTGAGCCGTGTGGTCATCGACCTTTCCGGCCGCCCCGGTTTGGTATACAACATCGACTTTACCCGCGCCCTGATCGGCCGTTTTGACGTCGATTTGTTTGAAGAATTTTTCCACGGCCTTGTGAACCACAGCATGATGACCTTGCACATCGATAACTTGAGCGGCCGTAATGCGCACCATCAAGCCGAGACCGTTTTCAAAGCCTTCGGCCGCGCCCTGCGCATGGCAGTCGAATACGATCCGCGCATGATTGGTCAAACGCCTTCTACTAAAGGCACGCTGAGCGAAGAATCTGTTCAAGAAGAAGCGGAAGCCGCATCAGAAGAATAAGGCAGCGTTTGAATGAATAAAGGCCGTCTGAAACCGATTGGAATTTCAGACGGCCTTTATTATTCATCTTGTATGGTGGCAATATTTTGTTTTAAACCATCTTTTGCTACAATCATTCTTATTATTATATTAATCATTAAATGTTTTCAGACGGCCTGAGGAGAAGCAATGAAAGTAGCGATTGTCGATTATGGAATGGGAAACCTGCACTCAGTATTGAAATCTGTTCAGGCGGCGCAGGTCTTATCCAATCAAAATGCCGAAATTTATCTGACTTCGCGCCCTGAAGAGGTGATGGCGGCAGATAAGGTTATCTTTCCGGGGCAGGGTGCCATGCCGGACTGTATGTCTGCGCTGAAGGCAAGCGGTTTGGGCGAGGCAGTTTCAGACGGCCTGAAAAACAAGCCGTTTTTTGGAATTTGCGTAGGTGCGCAATTATTGTTTGAACACAGCGAAGAAGGCGATACAGATGGTTTGGGTTGGTTTGAAGGTCAAGTAAAACGGTTTTTGCCCAATCAAACCGATGCACAGGGAAGCCGTCTGAAGGTGCCGCATATGGGCTGGAATACAGTACGTCAAACCCGTCAGCACCCTTTATTTCAAGACATTGGGCAGAACGAGTATTTTTATTTTGTTCACAGCTATTATTTTGCGCCGAAAAATGAAGAGATTGTTTTAGGCGTCAGCGAATATCCGAATGAATTTGCCTGCATTGTCGGTAAGGATAATGTGTTTGCCACACAGTTCCACACGGAGAAAAGCCATCAGGCAGGATTGCTGCTGCTGCGTAATTTTTTAAATTGGCAGATTTGAGGCTTTTAACATAAATCTGCTAAAAATCGCTAATTTGTGTAAAATATACTGAAGTTGAGTAGAGGAGAAAAAAATGCTGTTGATACCTGCCATTGATTTGAAGGAAGGACACTGTGTCCGCTTGAAACAAGGTTTGATGGAGCAGGCGACGGTGTTTTCCGATTCGCCGGCAGAGATGGCTTTGCATTGGCGCAACCAAGGTGCACGCCGTTTGCATTTGGTTGATTTGAACGGCGCATTCGCAGGCGTTCCTCAAAATTTTCCGGCGATTAAAGAAATTTTGGCCGCCGTAGCCAAAGATATTCCGGTACAGCTTGGTGGCGGTATCCGTGATTTGGGCACCATTGAAAAGTATTTGGATTTGGGGCTGACCGATGTGATTATCGGTACGGCCGCAGTAAAAAATCCTGAATTTGTGCGCGAAGCATGCAAGGAATTTCCGGGGCAGATTATTGTCGGCCTGGATGCCAAAGACGGTATGGTGGCGATAGACGGTTGGGCAACGGTAACGGAACATCATGTCGTCGATTTGGCCAAGCGTTTTGAAGACGATGGCGTCAACAGCATTATTTATACCGATATCGGCCGCGACGGCATGATGAGCGGCGTGAATATCGAGGCTACCGTCAAATTGGCCCAATCAGTGAATATCCCGATCATTGCGTCCGGCGGCTTGACGAATTTGGACGATATCCACGCATTGTGTGCCGTTGAAAAAGAGGGTGTGAGCGGTGCGATTACCGGCCGCGCAATTTATGAGGGAAGTATTGATTTCGCACAGGCACAAAAACTGGCCGATTCTTTGGCTTAAATGTGTCGGATTATGCGGATAAGACCTTGCAGGCCATTAAAACGCAGCGGCTGACGCAGCACACAAAAATGCACTCAAAGAGATTGACTGTATAGGTCATGGGTTTATATCTGTTTGAAATAATTATAAAAACAACCCAATCGATATTTTATTAAGGGATTAGTATGCTTGAAGCATTTGTTTTGGGTTTTTGGATTATCTGGTCATCCGATCGCGAAGTGTATCCGCTAAGCGAAAGTTTGTGGTTTACACTGATTGCAGTGATACTGCGACAGCTGACGGCGTTTGATTTGCCGATTATCGATACCTATTGGATGATTTTCAATGGGATAGTGTGGGCATTTGCCGGTTTGATTTTTTCCATCGTCGGTCGCATCGACAGTAATTTCATCATCTCCTGCGTTTTGGCAATGATAGCGGGGATTGGTTATTTTCAGCTGTTGCAACATTTGCCGGATTGGTTGGGCAAATTTTTGGCCTGACGGTTTCAGACGGCCTGAGAACGGATAAGAGGTATTGAGTATGGCATTGGCAAAACGAATTATTCCTTGTCTGGATGTAAAAGACGGTCGCGTGGTAAAAGGTGTCAACTTTTTGGGTTTACGCGATGCAGGCAATCCGGTTGATGTTGCCAAACGCTACAACGATGAAGGCGCGGATGAGTTGACCTTTTTGGACATCACTGCCTCCAGCGACAATCGCGACACTATTTTGCACGTTATTGAGGCAGTCGCATCACAAGTTTTTATTCCATTGACAGTCGGCGGCGGTGTGCGTACGGTTGCCGATATCCGCCGCCTGCTCAATGCCGGTGCCGATAAGGCCAGCATCAATACGGCCGCTGTAACCAATCCTGATTTGGTCAACGAAGCGGCCGGTTTTTTTGGTTCTCAGGCGATTGTCGTTGCCGTGGATGCCAAAGCGGTCAACCCTGAAAACACCCGTTGGGAAATCTTTACCCACGGCGGACGTAATCCGACCGGTTTGGATGCGGTGGAATGGGCTGTCGAAATGCAGCGGCGCGGTGCAGGCGAGATTTTACTGACCAGCATGGACCGAGACGGTACCAAGCAAGGTTTCAACCTGCCGTTGACACGCGCGGTCAGTGAAGCGGTCGATATTCCGGTCATTGCTTCCGGCGGCGTCGGTTCGGTTCAACACTTGGTGGACGGTATTAAAGAAGGGAAGGCTGATGCGGTATTGGCTGCCAGTATTTTCCACTTTGGCGAAGCGAGTATCCGCGAAGCAAAACTGGCCATGCGCGAAGCAGGAATCGAAGTGCGTTTGTGATTGCTACCCAAGCCGTCTGAAAAATATGGGAGAAAAACACGAATGTCGAATATAAACGAAACGCTGCTGAATGCCGTAAAATTTGATGAAAAGGGCTTGGTTTGCGCGATTGCCCAAGATTGGCAGACACACCGTGTGCTGATGGTTGCCTGGATGAACGCAGAAGCCCTGCAAAAAACCGTAGAAACCGGTTTTGCCCACTATTACAGCCGTTCCCGCCAAAAACAATGGATGAAGGGCGAAGAGTCCGGGCATACGCAAAAAGTACACGAATTGCGCCTGGATTGCGATGGCGATGCAGTGGTTATGTTGATTGAACAAAACGGCGGCATTGCCTGTCATACCGGGCGTGAAAGCTGCTTTTACAAAGTTTGGCAAGAGGGCGCATGGCAGACAGTGGATGCCGTGTTGAAAGACGAAGAAGCAATTTACGGACATAAACATCCTTAAGGCCGTCTGAAAGAAATAAGAGAAACCGACCATGACCGATACCATCCTTACCCAAATTCAAAACGTCATCGATTCGCGCAAAGGCGGCGATCCCGATGCTTCTTACGTTGCCCAACTGTTGCACAAAGGCGAAGACAAGATTCTGAAAAAAGTCATCGAGGAAGCGGGTGAAACCTTGATGGCCTCTAAAGATGGCGGCGGCGAACATTTGGTTTACGAAGTGGCGGATTTGTGGTTTCACACCATGGTTTTATTGGCGCATCACGGATTGCGCGCCGAAGATGTGGTCAACGAGCTTGCGCGCCGTCAAGGTTTGTCGGGATTAGTGGAAAAAGCTTCTCGCAAAGAATCTTGAATTTATATTACAATCCCGTATTTGACCTGTTTCAGAATCCGTCTTTTGGGGCAAAAACGATTTCACTTTGTTTAGCGAAACCCGTTACGCCCGTTTTCAGACGGCCATTGGAGCCATTATGGATAATTGTATTTTCTGCAAAATCGCCGCCAAAGATATTCCGGCACAAACCGTTTACGAAGACGATGAGATGCTTTGTTTCAAAGACATCCGTCCTGCCGCGCCGGTACATCTGCTGCTGATTCCGAAAGTACACTTCGATTCACTGGCACACGCCACTGCCGAACATCAAACCCTGTTGGGTAAAATGATGTTGAAAGTCCCTCAAATCGCCCAAGAGGCAGGTTTGACCGACGGTTTCAAAACCCTGATCAACACAGGCAAAGGCGGCGGACAGGAAGTCTTCCACCTGCATATCCATATTATGGGTACGCCCGCATAATTATTATCTCTTTTTAAATTAAACAAATTCAAGGATTTATCATGGGTAGCTTCTCTCTCTGGCACTGGATTATCGTACTGATTATCGTCGTTTTGGTATTCGGTACCAAAAAATTGCGCAACGTCGGCAAAGACCTCGGCGGCGCAGTGCATGACTTCAAACAAGGCCTGAACGAAGGTACAGACGGCAAAGATGCCAAAAAAGACGAAGTCATCGAACACAAAAAAGACGAAGACAAAGCATAATCCATGTTTGATTTCGGTTTGGGCGAATTGCTGCTGGTCGGCGTTGTTGCCCTGATAGTGTTAGGCCCCGAACGTCTGCCGCAAGCCGCGCGCACGGCCGGGCGTTTGGTCGGTAAATTGCAAGGCTTCGTCAACAACGTCAAGCAGGAGCTCAATACTCAGGCTGAGTTGGACGAATTGCGCAAAGTCAAGCAGGAATTTGAAGCTGCCGCTTCGGAGTTTCGCGATGGTATTAAAGACTTGGGCGACGATGCACAAAAGAATCTGAATGATATTTCAGACGGCCTCAAGCCGTGGGAGCGCCTGCCCGAACAAAAAACGCCAGCTGATTTTGGTGTGGACGAGTTCGGTAATCCTCTGCCTGATTTGGCGCCAAGCAGCACTGAAAATGAAAGTGCGGCCCAAGTTCCTGAAGAGGGTGGGGCAGCGCAAACTCAAGAGCCTGTCGGGGCTGAAAATGCCGAGTCCGAGCAAGACCGTGCTTGGCGTGAGTATTTGACCGCATCGGTTTCCCCCGCTCCGGCGGTTGAAGTCAGCTATGTCGAAGCTCCTGCCGCCGATGTTCCTCCGCTGCATACGACATCTCTGCGTAAGCAGGCGATGAGCCGCAAGCGCGATATGCGCCCGAAATTCCACGCCAAACCCAAACTGCGCGTCCGTAAGTAAAAAGTGAGTCAACCGGTGTCCGAACCTCAACACGAACAACCCGTCCAACCGCTTATCGAGCATCTTCTCGAGCTGCGCCGCCGCATGATGTGGATCGTCATCGGCATCGTCGTCTGCTTCTTGGGCATGATGCCGTTTGCCCAGCAGCTCTATACTTTTGTTGCCGAACCATTGATGGCCAATCTGCCTAAAGATACCAGCATGATTGCGACCGATGTGATCGCGCCGTTTTTTGTGCCGGTCAAGGTTACCTTGATGGCGGCGTTTCTGCTGTCGTTGCCACACACGCTGTATCAAGTCTGGGCGTTTGTCGCCCCGGCCTTATACCAAAACGAAAAACGTTTGATTACGCCGCTGGTGTTGTCCAGCGTAACGCTTTTCTTCGTCGGTATGGCGTTTGCCTATTTTCTGGTGTTTCCCGTTATTTTCAAATTCTTGGCCGGTGTAACCCCTGTCGGCGTCAATATGGCGACCGATATCGACAAATACCTGTCCTTTATTTTGGGCATGTTTGTCGCATTCGGTACGACGTTTGAAGTGCCTGTTGTTGTGGTGTTGCTTGCCAAAATGGGCATTGTTTCGACCGCTCAGCTTAAGAACGCCCGTCCGTATGTTATCGTGGGTGCGTTTATCGTGGCCGCAATCATCACGCCGCCTGACGTAATTTCCCAAACCCTGCTTGCCGTTCCGCTGATTCTGCTCTATGAAGCAGGCATTTGGTTCAGCCGCTTTGCCAAAGTGAAAACGCAGCAGGAAGATGAAGATACACCGCAGCCGCCGGCGGAAATTTGAGAATAAAGGCCGTCTGAAGGATTTTTCAGACGGCCTTTGTGTTTATGACAGTTTTAAATTTTAAGGAACAACATGATGAATGTTCAGGATATCGTACAAAAACGTTACAGCACCAAATCTTTTGATGCCTCCAAAAAAATTTCAGCCGAAGATTTTGCCCAAATCGAAGCGGCACTGCGCTACAGTCCTTCCAGCGTCAATATCCAACCTTGACATTTTGTGATTACAGATAATGAAGCAGGGAAAGCACGGGTAGCCAAATCTGCAGAAAATTTTCCGTACAACCTGCCCAAAATCATCAACGCTTCTCATGTAATCGTATTTGCGGCGCGGGTGCATGCCGATGAGGACTATTTGGCAGGCGTGTTGGAACAGGAAGATAAAGCCGGACGTTTTGCTACGGCCGAAAATAAGCAAATGGGCGATAATGCGCGCCGCACTTTCTTGGGTATCCACCGCGACCAAATGCAAGACGAAACCCAATGGTTGTCGAGACAAGTTCATATTAATTTGGGCTTTACCCTGTTTGCCGCCGCGGCCTTGGGTGTGGATGCCGTTCCGTTGGAAGGGGTGGATATGGCTGTTTTGGATCAAGAATTTGGTTTGGCTGAAAAAGGTTATCGTGCTGTTGCCGTTGTTGCATTGGGCTATCGCGCCGAAGATAATTTTAATGCCAAATTGCCGAAATCACGTTTGGAAAACAAGGTAATTTTTACTAAGGTATAACTGAGGGGCTTGGTTTCAGATCATTGAAAAAGCCATCTGTTTCTATCTTATTGAGAAGCATAATGTCAGGCCGTCTGAAAATAAACTACTTTTCAGACGGCCTTTTTATTGTTCTTGTTTTTCTTTGTCCTCCTTATTTTCAAGCATCTTACAAAAAGGGTTTGGAAAAATAGGTGCTTATATTTTGGCCGGATTTAGCCGTACGATTTCATGGGTAAATGTGTTATCGTATTCATATATGTTAAAAAACATTAATAAATTTGTATTTTTCTTACAGAGAAAGGCTTCAAAATGGATGGATGGACTCAAACGCTGAGTGCCGGTACCTTGCTCGGTATTGCGGCGGCAGCAATTTTGCTGATTTTGATTTTAATTGTGAAACTGCGTGTTCATGCTTTGCTGACGCTGGTATTGGTCAGCCTGCTGACTGCTATCGTAACAGGCCTGCCTATGGGTAGTATCGTTAATGATGTGTTGGTCAAAAATTTTGGCGGCACGCTCGGCAGCGTGGCGTTGCTGGTCGGTTTGGGCGCAATGCTCGGCCGTTTGGTGGAAACTTCCGGCGGTGCCCAGTCTTTGGCGGATGCGCTGATTCGGATTTTTGGTGAAAAACGTGCGCCGTTTGCCTTAGGCGTGGCTTCTTTGATTTTCGGTTTTCCGATTTTCTTTGATGCCGGCTTGGTGGTGATGTTGCCGATTGTGTTTGCAACGGCACGCCGCATGAAGCAAACTGTTTTGCCCTATGCGTTGGCATCTATTGGCGCATTTTCCGTCATGCACGTCTTCCTTCCGCCTCATCCCGGCCCGATTGCCGCTTCTGAATTTTATGGTGCAAATATTGGTCAACTGCTGATTTTGGGTTTGCCGGTTACCTTGATTACTTGGTATTTCAGCGGCTATTTATTGGGTAAAGTTTTGGGTCGCAGCATTCATGTGCCCGTTCCTGATCTGCTCAGCGGCGGTACGCAAGATAACGACCAACCGAAAGCGTCTGCAAAAGCATCTACAGTCATCGGCATTATGCTGATTCCTATGTTGTTGATTTTCTTGAATACTGGTTTGTCTACTCTGATCAGCGAGAAAATGGTCAGTGCGGATGAAGGCTGGGTGCAGTTTGCACGAATGCTCGGTTCGACACCGATTGCTTTGCTGATTTCTGTTTTGGTGGCCCTGTATGTATTGGGCAGCAAACGTGGCGAAAAAGCCAGCGCTTTGGAGAAAACCATCGATGGCGCATTGGGCCCGGTTTGCTCGGTTATTTTGATTACCGGTGCAGGTGGTATGTTCGGCGGCGTATTGCGTGCTTCCGGTATCGGTAAGGCTTTGGCCGACAGCATGGCTGACTTGGGTATTCCTGTTTTACTGGGCTGTTTCTTGGTGGCTTTGGCTTTGCGTATTGCGCAAGGTTCTGCGACTGTTGCCCTGACTACCGCTGCCGCATTGATGGCACCGGCCGTTGCGGCGGCAGGTTTCAGCGATTGGCAGATTACTTGCGTGGTATTGGCGACGGCAGCGGGTTCCGTCGGTTGCAGCCACTTTAACGACTCAGGCTTCTGGCTTGTCGGCCGTCTGTTGGATATGGATGTGCCGACGACCTTGAAGACATGGACGGTCAACCAAACACTTATCGCACTCATCGGTTTTGCTTTATCGTCAGTGTTGTTTATCTTGGTTTAATCGAAAACGGCCGGCGGATAGTGTTTTTGAGATAACACAATCCGCCTGTTTTCAAATACCGTTAAAATCCAGATAAACAAGGAGTAGAAAAATGACGACACATTTTGTCATGATGGGTGTGTGCGGTTGCGGTAAAACCACGGCCGCACTCTCGTTGCAAAAATATCTTGATCAATGTCCCTATGCCGAAGGCGATGATTTCCATACTCAAGCCAACCGCGACAAAATGGGTGCCGGTATTCCGCTGACGGACGAAGACCGCTATCCTTGGCTGGGCAATTTGCGTGACTGGATGACAGAGCAGGCAAAAAACGGGGAAAAATATTCCATCGTTACTTGTTCCGCACTCAAGCATCACTATCGCGATATTCTGCGTGGTGCGGAAGGGAAGGTGGCTTTTATCCATCTGACTCCGCCTCAAGCAATCAATCTAGAGCGTATGCTGTCGCGTCAGGGGCATTATATGAAAGCCGGAATGCTGGATTCGCAGCTGGAGATTTTGGAAGAGCTGGGTGCGGATGAGTACGGAGTTAAAATCGACAATCCGGGTTCGCCTGAAGCCGTTGAGGCAGATATTGTGAACTGGGTAAAAGCGCAAGGCTTGATTTAGTGATGATTAGAAATGAAAAGGCCGTCTGAAATCTTTCAGACGGCCTTTTTTGATGGGATTTAGAATGTTTTTTGCGAATCAAGCAATAAGGTAACCGGCCCGTCATTGCAAAGAGAAACCTGCATATGGGTTTGGAATCTGCCGGTTTCGACAGTCAGTCCATGTTCGCGCAAAAGTTGCGCGGTATATTGATAGAGTTTATCCGCTTGTTCGGCAGGGGCGGCATTGGAGAAGGACGGACGGCGGCCGCTGCGCGCATCGGCGTAAAGAGTAAATTGGGAAACCAATAATATCGAGCCGCCGACATCTTTGAGCGATAAATTTAATTTGCCGTTTTCGTCTTCAAAGATACGCAGGTTGGCGGTTTTGTCCGCAATGTATTTGGCGTCTGCTTCCGTATCGGCGTGGGTAACACCGAGCAATATCATAAATCCGTTGTCGATTTTGCCGCAGGTTTCGCGGGAGTTTTCGGACAAAACGTCAACTTTGGCTTGGGTAACTTTTTGAATAACGGCGCGCATGATGTTTTTGAATAAAAAAAGTTTGTAAAAAAGGGCGTAAAAGACACGCCCTTTGGTTTGGAGTATGGTTTCAGACGGCCTGAAACCATTGAATCAATTTACGGATTAATGCCGTTTTCTTTTAAGATGCGTTCGATCTGATTATTAACTTTTTGCTGTTTGACAGCTTGGGCAATTTGGTTGCGTACCAGCTCGAAAGGTTCGGCATTCGGATCATGCTCTACTGCACTGAGTTTAAACAGATAAAAACGGTTTTCCATCTGAATCGGCTCATGCGTTACGTCGCCTCGGGTCATGTCGGCAAAAGCAACGGCCAGTTGGGGAGGAAGCTGTTGCGGAGAAATGAAGCCGTCGAATTTTTGTTCGGGGTTGGGATAGCGCTTCATCAGCTCTTCGAATGACAAGCCTTTGAGCAGCAGTTCTTGCGCGGCGCGTACTTCGTCGGCTGAGGCAAAGCTGACTTGTTGCAGCTTGATAATGCGTGTTTGCTGGTCGTAGAAACGGCGCAACTCGGCATCGTCAACTGCGGTTTGACGTTCTAGATAAACAGCGTATTGGTTGGCATAGAACTCAGCTTCAACGTTTTTGAATTGATTCTGCACTTCCGCATCTTTGTCCAAACCAGCTTTAAAGGCTTCATTTTTCAAGATTTCCAAAGTCTGCAAGCGTGTAACCACATCTTTGCGGATTGCCTGACCATCGGGTTTGGCAGTCTGGTTGGGATGCTGGTCGGCCTGTCTCAATACTTCGGCAACCATGCTGTCGATGCGGGCAGGATCGATATCAGGCGCTTTGGCGGTTGCCAAACCGATCGTTGACAGGGTAAGGATGGCCAAAACGGCAGTTTTGGGCTTGATGTTCATGTGGATTCCTTATTGCCCGCCGCTATAAACGGCGGGCACGTTATATTATTTGTTGACTTTGATGCTGGCTTTTTTCAGCAATGATTGAATGGCCGCATTGACACGGGCACCCTGTAAATCGCTGCCAATCTCGTTTTTAGAGGCTTCATAAGAAGGAACGGTAACGTTACGGCGGTCATTGACGTAGAAGACGGCATACAGATTACCGTTTTGCAGCGGCGTTTTAGTGTGCGCGCCTTTTTTCAGGTCTTTGACGGCTTCATAAAGCGGAGGTGCTGATTCTTGCAAATCTTTGAGCGGAACATAAGCTTTAGGGATGCCGCCGGCTTTTTTGGCTGCTTCATCAATTGAATATTGGTTCAATACCGAAACAAAGCTTTTTTTCGCGTCCAAGTCGGCAATGGCTTTTTGGGCATTGCTGTTGCTGTCGGTTACGATTTCACCCAGTTGGACTTCTTGGGTGCCTTTATAGAAGTTGCTGAAATCGTTGTAAGCGGCTTTGACATCTTTTTCTTGAACAGGAAATTGGCGGATAATGTGTGCCGCGAAAGCTTGGCCTAGCAAGTCATTTTCAAAAGCCGCCCATTCGGTTTTGAATGTAGGCTTTTTATCCGCTCCTTGCTTGGCGGCATCGGCACGTGCTTGCTCCAGTGCCGCTTTGAATTCAGCGCTTTGATCCAACTTTAATTTTTTGGCTTCTTGGGTAACCACAGTGCTGATAACTTGACGTTCAGTCAGCATTTGACGCAATTCAGGCGTATCTTGAATGTTCGGGTTGCTGGCGCGTACGGAAGCAACTTGGTCATCGATAACGCTGCTGTCGATGGCTTGACCGTTGACGGTAACCAAAGTTTGGGCAAACAGAGTGCCGGAAGTCAGAGCGAGCATCAAGGCTGAAGCAAAGTAGGTTTTTTTCATCGTATTTCTCTTCTAAATTAATGATTGGAAATCAAAGTTTGGGCGGTAATCTTAATGGAAGTATTCATCCGGCGTGGCTGCTTTGATGCTGAGCGCATGAATCAGGCCGTCTGAAAACAAGTCTTGTAAAAGCTGCTTAATCATACGTTGCCGTTGGAGGCGGCCGATATTTTCAAATGCGTTGCTGACCACCAATATCGCATAATGCCCGCCGCCTTTATTGCCGGCATGGCCGGCGTGCAGATGGCTCTCATCTTCAAAATCGAAGAACTCAGGCTCAAGTGCCTGCAGGCGTTCTTCAATCATTTGACGCATATTGCTCATTTGAACACGGCTTTAAAGGGTTTGATCAAGACTTCGGCGTATACGCCGGCATCGACGTAAGGGTCTTGTTCGGCCCATTCTTGTGCGGCGTCCAAAGACTCAAATTGAGCCACAATCAGGCTGCCGGAGACGCGTTCCGGATTATCCGGCAGGGGATTGGGGCCGGCAGTCAGCAGACGGCCTTGCGCTTTCAATTCTTTCAAACGTGCCAAATGCGCGGGGCGTGCCGCCATGCGTGCTTCGTGGACATCTTCGGCATCAGTGGCCAAAAGCATGAAATATTCCATTATTGATCCTCCTTAGGCTGGAAACGCATCAGATACATGCCCTGTGCGATAGAAAAAATGATTGTGAAACCCAATGTGCCGAACAATTTGTAATTGACCCATTGGTCTGGAAAATACGTAAAGACAAAGAGATTGGCAGCCCCCATAAAAATCAGGAAGCCAATCCATGCATAAGTCAGGCGCGTCCATACAAAATCAGGAAGCTGCATTTCTTTACCCATCACGGCTTTTAGCCCGTTTTTACCGGCAAGATGACTAAACAGCATGACGATCGCGCCGATCCAAAACAGAACGGTCGGTTTCCACATGATGAAGCGGTTGTCTTTCAGTAAAATCGTTGCACCGCCAAAAAAGACAATCAAAATCAGGCTGATCCATTGCATGGTGTCCAGTTTGCGGTGTTTCCAAAAGGTCAGCGCAGCTTGGGCAATGCCAACTATAACCGCAACAGCCGTTGCGGCAATCATGTCTTTGGTGATGATGTATGTAATGAAAAATAAGAATACGGCGAATAAGTCGCTCAAAACTTTCATATGTTAATGATGAAACTAATTGAGTAAATGCTAATCATACAGGCAGATGTGTTTTTTTGCACCTTCCCTCATGACTTTAATGCCGCATATATTTATATAAAATATTTGTTTTGGGTCGGAGAAATTTGTAAAAAAGAAACACAAGCATGCAAAAGTAATAGATTTACCAAGGAATTTCAGGCTGAATGGCCTGTATTGCTTGGCAGAAATGGGTTAAAAATATATCATGACGTAATATCTAGTAAATATATGGTTAAATGCGCGCACATTGGTCAGTACCATAATTTCCGAACAGGGGATCAGTTTTGAAAAAACATCACAATATTAAATTAATTACAGCTTCTATCGCTTTGATGACATCGCTCGGTGCTTCAGCAGGTTTGGGCGGCTTGAATGTCCAATCTCATCTGGGCGAACCTTTTACAGGCAGTATTACCGTAACAGGCGAGGAAGCCCAGGCTCTGCTTAACGGCGGCAAGGCCACTATTTCAAATGGCAATTTGCGTGCGGCAGTACGCAAATCAGGCGATAAGGCAGTCGTTACGATTCGTTCTTCCAAAGCCATTAAAGATCCTGTTTTGGTTTTCCAAGTAGGTGTCGGCGCGCAATCGCGTGAATACACTGCCATCATTGATCCGGCCGGATACGACGCTAAAGATGCGGCATCCGTCCGCACCCGTCAGGCTGCCGAATCCCAATCCTTCGAGCCGACACGCAATGCCCAACAGCCTGCAACAAAAAATAATAAAGCAGCAGGCAATCAGGTAGCTCAAGTGCGTAAAGATGTGCAACGTAAGGCTGAGAAAAAACAAGTTCAGACGGCCTCTGCTAAAAACGATATGGCCGTACGTTCAGGCAGACAGCATTTGGTGCGTACGGGTGAAACCCTGATTGCCATTGCGTCCAGCATCCGTCCGCAAGGTATGACCTTGGATCAAACCATTCAAGCGTTGGTTAATGCCAATCCGGATGTGTTTATTGATAACAATGCCAACCGTATGTTGGCAGGTAAAGTGCTGAATATCCCGAGCCGTAGTGAGTTGCAACGCTTGGCTGCATCTGCGCCTGTTAAAGCCGATACGGCGCCGGAAAAAGGCAATGAAGCCGCCAATGCGACAGAAGCTAAAACAGAAAAACCTGTTACTCCGCCTGATGCTCAGACTGAAACTCAGGTTAAAGATGCCGGCGCAAATCTTCAGCAACAGGAAGAAGTGAAACAAGCTTCAGCTGCGCAAACAGAGCAAGCAGCATCTGCGGCTGTCAATGAAAATGCAGCATCAGCAGCTCCTGCTTCTGATGTTCAAGATGTTATGGCTTCCGATAATCAAGAGAATGTATTGGCTTCAGAACCTGTTGCTACGACTGATTCTGCTGCAGAGCCGGCAGAGAGTGAATCAGACGGCAATTTGTGGAAATGGCTGTTGGCAGGCGGTGCAGCCCTTATTGCTGCTTGGCTGTTGTTGAGAGCTGCCGGTAAACGTAAAGACGAACCGAAAGCCGAGTCTGTAAGTCGTAAGGGTGAAGAAAAGCCTGTACAGAAAAGTGTTGCTGCTTCAGCCGCTGCTGCGGTTGTCGCAAGCAAAGTAATGCCGTCTGAAAAAACTCAAGAAGGTTTGCTTGTCGAAGATGATTTTGAAGATGATATCGTTATCAATGAAGTAGAAGAATCTTCCAATGTTGACGATGTCAAACTCGACTTGGGTAAAATTGACCATAGTCAGGCAGGCATTCTTTCCAGTGCGGTAACGCATGATGCAGAAACAGAGCAACGCCGTCATGCGGATTGGGACAATATTGAGTCGACAGAAAGCGTGTACGAGCCTGAGCCGGAAAATCCGTATCAGCCGGTATCTGTTGTTATGCCTGAGCGAAATGAAGAGCCGCTAGAGTTTACAGTAGAAACGCCTGAAAATTCAGACGACCATGTGCTGCCATTTGATGTCAAGCAAGATCAGGACGTGCAAATTCAAGAAACCAAAGAAGAAGCAGAGAAAAAAGAAGCTGCTTCCGAGTTTGTGATTGAAGAAGGTGCATTGGAATGGGAAGCTGAAGATGTTTCAGTGGCTGCCGATAAAAGCAATAGCGAAAGAGGCTTTGTTTCAGAATCAGTCGGTATGACTGCTCCGCTCGAGGCTAAATATGATTTGGCTAAGATGTATATCGAGATTGGTGATCCTGAGGCAGCCCGAGAAACATTGCAAGGGCTGATTGAAGAAGCTGAAGGCGATATTCTGCATAAAGCCCAAAAACTGATGAAAGAACTTGGCGCATAAGTGTCAGTCAAATGAAGATGCCGTTTCAGACGGCATCTTTTTTATGGTAAATTAAAAGATGAGATTTGGGCCGAATCCATTTTTAGATATGACAGTATTGCATGGCAGTTCTATATGGTGAACGAAGATAAAGGCCGTCTGAAATACATGATGAGAGGCGTGTGATGATCACGCCTTTTAATATTTGTTATTTGAGCGTGGACAACAATATCAATTTATAAGAAGTATCAAAAATGACCGAACAAACGAATACAACAGGAAGTTCCGTTCAGCGTTGGGCTTTAACCCTCTCTTATGACGGAAGCCGTTTTTATGGTTGGCAAAAACAGGCCGGAGACCTGCCGACTGTTCAGACGGCCTTAGAGCAGGCATTAACTTCAATAGCAGGAGAGCGGATTAATACGATTGTTGCGGGAAGGACGGATACGGGCGTGCATGCGACAGCTCAGGTTGTACACTTTGATACATCTGTAAGCCGTCCGGAGCAAGCGTGGGTGCGTGGAGTCAATGCGCATTTGCCTGACGGTGTGGCTGTATTGCTTGCACAAAAAGTTGCACCGCATTTCAATGCCCGATTTGATGCTTATGGCCGGCATTACCGTTATTTACTGGAGTCATCTCCGGTTCGCTCTCCGTTGTTAGTCGGCAGGGTGGGGTGGACGCATTTGAAATTAGATTTAAATCTAATGAGGCAGGCTGCTGCCTTATTGGAGGGTGAACATGACTTTTCTAGCTTTCGAGCGGCCGAATGTCAGGCGAAATCCCCTATAAAGACACTATATAGTACAAAGATTAGTGGAACTTCTCGTTATCTGTGCCTTGATTTGCATGGGAATGCATTCTTACATCATATGGTACGCAATATTATGGGGGCATTAGTGTATGTGGGTAGCGGCAGAATCAGTGTAGATGAGTTTGAGTCGGTCTTTCACGCAAAAAGTAGATTGATGGCTCCGCCAACTTTTATGTCTGATGGCCTGTATTTAACCGGTGTTGACTATCCTGGTGAATTTGGCGTGACGCAACTATCTCTACCCGAGTGGATGAGTGTTCTGGGTAATGGTTTTCAGACGGCCTGACTGCGGACTGTTGGTATAAAAGCAACAAAATAGCGTGATTGATGTGTAAATTAATAAAGTGTTGTAAAAATGCACAATTGGTTTTAAAAGAAATTTATCATTGATTTTAAATAATAAATTTCCTTTTTTTAGGCTGTGTTTGCCTTTGCTGGGTTTCAAGGGTGGTGGGGGTGGATTGAATAAAGTTTGTTTTTTTAGAGAGGAGCAATTATAGTAACAGTCATGGAATCGCTGATTCCAGCGATAATGTAAGCCTAAGCGGATTGTCCGGTCTGCTTAAGTTATTTCTTCACAATAGAAAAGGAATACAGCAATGAAAAAATCTCTGATTGCTCTGACTTTGGCAGCTCTGCCTGTTGCAGCTATGGCTGATGTGACTCTGTACGGTCAAGTTAAAGCCGGCGTTGAAATTTCTAAAGTAAAAGAAGGTAAGACTACTTCTAAAACTGCTACTGAGATTGCTGACTATGGTTCTCGCATCGGCTTCAAAGGCCACGAACACTTGGGTAGCAACCTGAACGCTATTTGGCAAGTTGAACAAAACACTTCTATCGCCGGTGGTGATTCTGGTTTCGCGACCCGTGAATCTTTCTTGGGCTTGGAAGGCGGTTTCGGTAAAGTTCGTGCTGGTAAATTGGATACTTCTCTGAAAAACAGCAGCGACAGCTTCGACCCTTGGGAATCTAGTAATGCTAACGCAGACGCTCTGCAATTGGGTAAAATCAAACGTGTAGATACTCGTAAAGTATCTGTACGTTACGACACTCCTGTGTTTGGTGGTTTCAGCGCAAGCGTACAATACCAACCTCGCGACAATGCTAATCCTAGCGATAAATACGATCACGCTGTAAAAAGCCGTGAATCTTACGACTTGGGCTTGAACTACGAAAATTCTGGTTTCTTCGGTCGCTACGCTGGTTCTTATGCTAAACGTGCTGACTTGACTTCTGGTTACCTGGATGCATTCAACCACAACACTACTTTGGCTGCTGGTACTTACAAAGATCACCAAGCTCACCGTCTGACTGCTGGTTATGATGCTAACAACCTGATGGTTGCTGTTGTAGGTCAATACGAAGGCTTCAAAGCTGACGTAGCTGGTGCTAAGAAAAACGAACGTACTGAAGTTGGTGCAACTGCTGCTTACCGCTTCGGCAACGTGACTCCTCGTGTTTCTTACGCTCACGGCTTCAAAGTTAAAGAAGAAGGCGTGAAACAAAAGAACAGCGCTTACAACCAAGTTATCGTTGGTGCTGACTACGACTTCTCTAAACGCACTTCTGCCCTGTTGTCAGCTGGTTGGTTGAAAGAAGGCAAAGGCGACTATAAATACGAGAAAACTGCTGGTACTGTTGGCCTGCGTCACAAATTCTAATCTGACTTAAGATTAGTCTGAAAAAAGAGCCTGTGTTATACAGGCTCTTTTTGTTTGTACGGAAAGTATATTTTGTGTTGAAAGAATGGGGGACTAAAGTTTTTTAGATTATTTTCAGACGGCCTATTGAAATTAAAATCGAATCTTTGTATTCTGCTTTAATATATGCTGAATAGAATTTTGGGAATTGTTTTGAGTATTATTATAAATAAATTAATAATATAAGAAGATTTGTTGAATCGGGTTGATTTTCCTATGTTTCATGTCTACCGAAGATGGGATTGTTCAATATAGTTCTAAAGTATTATTAGCATATAGAATCTGGTTTTAAGATTTGTAATTTTGATTTTAATCAAATTATTGCTGATAGATGATTCATATAATATCAGTGTTTAGAGTATCGATATATCGGGAATAGCCATGTCCTGCCTTGAAGTAAAGTGTTTAAGTGGCATTTGGAAACGAATCCTTATGCTGTTCGCTGTATTTTTCATGATGATGGTAAGCCTGCCTGCTTACGCGGAACGCTTGCCTGATTTCTTGGCAAAAGTTCAGCCGTCTGAAATTTTCCCAGGTGCTGACCGCTACGGTAAGCCTGAAGGTAAGCCCTTGGTTGCTCGCGTGTACAAGGGCGAAGAGCAGCTTGGCTTGGTTTATATCACGACTGACGTGGTCAATACGCGCGGTTATTCGAGCAAACCGATCGATACGATGGTTGCCTTGGCCAATGATGGCACTATTGCCGGCGCGAAATTGGTTGAACACCATGAGCCGATTATGCTGATCGGTATCCCGCAATCCCGTGTCGATAAATTCATTTACAAATATATCGGCTTAAATTTTATTAAAAACCCGCCTCAACCAGGTGTTGCACCAGGGGATATTATTAGTGGCGCGACTGTAACCCTGATGGTTATCAATGACAGTATTCAGCGCTCTGTTAAAGCAGTAATCCATCAATATCATTTGGGTACAGATAAAGCGGTTCAAGCCGGTACGGCAGCTGCTTCCGGCGAACAGTCTGCCGAGCCTGCCGTTCAAACCCGTCCGCGTCGCGTTGCCAATCAAGATAAACAAGATATCCTGTCATGGAATGCGCTTTTGGAACAAAAAGCCGTCGGTCATTTGCATATTTCTATCGACGAAATCAATAAACTGTTTGAGAAAAGCGGTAAAGCGGGTGTGGCAGATCATGCAGAGCAGGGCGATGGTAACGATACATTTATTGATCTGTATGTTGCCTTGGTCAGCCAACCTTCCATCGGTAAAAGCCTTTTAGGTGAAGCCGGTTGGAACAACCTGCAAAAACGTTTGAAACCGGGCCAAGAAGCCGTGATGGTGGCCGGCGAGGGTCGCTATTCTTGGAAAGGTTCGGGTTATGTCCGCGGCGGTATCTTTGACCGTATTGAAATGATTCAAGGCGATACCAGCTTCCGCTTTACCGATGCGCAACATGAACGTGTAGTTGCTTTATCCGCCGAAGGTGCGCCTGCATTTAAAGAAGTTTCTTGGTTCACTATCCCCGAAGGTGTGGAATTTGATGGTGCTGAGCCATGGCGTTTGCAATTGATGATTCAACGCGTATTGAGCGTAAATGATAAGGCATTTGTAACTGCCGATTTGGATTATGAATTGCCAAAAGGCTACTACGTTGACGATCCTAAAGCACCGCCGGTTGAAATAAGCGCACCGGTTGAGCCGGTGGCTGCGGCAGCCTCTGCTCCTGAAGAAAGTACAGGTATTGCAGAGGATGCAACGGCTGAGGAGGGCGTATCCAACCAACTTTGGAAACAGGTTTGGAAAGCCAAACAAGGTCAAATCGTGGTTGTCGGTATTGCTTTGACAATTCTTCTGTTGGTATTCCTGTTCCAAGATTGGATTGTCCGTTACGAAAAATGGTATGACCGATTCCGTCTCTGTTTCCTGACCTTTACGCTGTTTTATATCGGCTGGTATGCTCAGGCACAATTATCGGTAGTGAATACTTTGACGTTGTTCTCAGCTGTTTTGACTGAGTTCCACTGGGAATTTTTCCTGATGGATCCGCTGGTATTCATTCTGTGGCTCTTTACGGCGGCGACCATGCTGTTGTGGAACCGCGGTACATTCTGTGGATGGCTGTGTCCTTTCGGTGCATTGCAAGAGTTAACCAACCGTATCGCCAAAAAATTGGGTCTGAAACAAATTACCGTGCCACACTTGTTGCATACCCGTCTGAGTGCGATTAAATATGTAATTTTCTTCGCCTTGTTGGCAATTTCCCTGTACGATTTGGGTACGGCTGAAAAATTTGCTGAAATTGAGCCTTTCAAAACTGCAATTATTTTGAAATTCATGCGTGAATGGTGGTTTGTTCTGTTCGCTGCCGCTTTGCTGATTGCAGGCTTGTTCATCGAACGTTTCTTCTGCCGTTATCTGTGTCCTTTGGGTGCAGGTATCGCATTGCCGGGTCGCTTCCGTGTGTTTGATTGGCTGCGCCGTTATAAAATGTGCGGTAATCCATGCCAGATTTGTACACACGAATGTCCAGTACAGGCAATCGCACCTGAAGGCGACATTCATCCGAACGAATGTATCCAATGTCTGCATTGTCAGGTAATGTATCATCACGATACGCGTTGTCCTCAAGTAGTGGCAACGAATAAGAAAAAACAAAAACAAGCGGCGGCAAAAGCTGATCAGCATGATGCGGCATCAACGCAAAATGCCCAAGAACAAGTCGTCCAGTTTGTTAAAAAAGAATCGGCAATCAGTGTCGACAAGTAGTAATTTATCAATAAAAAAGAGGGCTGTATCGGCAGCCCGACTTAGAAAGTTTTTCATCGGCAGGCCGTCTGAAAAATCGGCCGCCGGATTTTATCCAAGGAGTGTCGTATGTCAGACGAAAAATTAGAACAAAACGGCTTAAGCCGTCGTTCATTCTTAGGTACTGCCGCTGCTTCCGGTGCAGGTATTGCCGGTGCCGGTTTGTTGGGCTTGGCCGGTTGCTCTAACGGCGAGGGTGATAAAGCTGCTGCTTCCGGTGCTGCACCTGCCGAAAAAGCCGCTGCTCATTCTGCCGAGCCGGGTAAACAAACTTCCGAAGTCGGTCCGGGCGAGCTTGACCAATACTACGGTTTCTTGTCAGGCGGTCAATCAGGCGAAATGCGCTTGATCGGCGTACCTTCTATGCGTGAGTTGATGCGTATCCCTGTATTCAATATGGACAGCGCTACCGGTTGGGGGCGTACCAACGAGAGCCTGCGTATTTTGAATGAAAAAATTACGCCGGAAACCCGTAAATTCCTGCAAGACAGCGGTCTGCGCTGCTACCCTAACGGCGACTTGCACCACCCGCACTTGTCTTTTACCGATCAGACTTACGACGGTCGCTATGCATATGCCAACGATAAAGCAAACACCCGTGTTTGCCGTATCCGCTTGGATGTAATGAAAACCGATAAAATCATCGATATTCCTAATGCTTCAGGTATCCACGGTCTGCGTCCGCAACGTTATCCGAAAACCGGTTACGTTTTTGCCAACGGCGAGCATATCGTTCCTGTTGACGGCGTAGGCAAATGGGATGATCCTAAAACTTGGAATGCCGTTTATACAGCAATTGACGGCGAAACCATGGACATCGCATGGCAAGTATTGGTAGACGGTAACTTGGATAATGGCGATGCCGACTACCAAGGTAAATACTCTTTCTCTACCTGCTATAACTCTGAGCGCGCTCTGACTGTACAAGGTGCTTCTTCTAACGAGCAAGACTGGTGTGTGGTATTTAACCTGGCCGCCATCGAAGAAGGCATCAAAAAAGGCGACTTCAAAGAAGTTAACGGCGTGAAAATGTTGGACGGCCGTGCAGAAGCCAACTCTCCATATACTCGTTACATCCCGGTTCCTAACTCTCCTCACGGCTGTAATGCAAGCCCTGACGGCAAATACATCATGCTCAACGGTAAACTGTCTCCAACCGTTACCGTATTGGATGTCAGCAAACTGGATGACTTGTTTTCAGGCAAAATCAAAGAGCGCGATGTTGTCGTAGCCGAGCCTCAACTGGGTCTTGGCCCATTACACACTGCATTTGACGGTCGCGGCAATGCCTATACTACATTGTTTATCGACAGCCAAATGGTGAAATGGAACATCGATGACGCGATTAAAGCCTATAAAGGCGAGAAAATTGATCCGATTAAACAAAAACTCGACGTTCACTATCAACCTGGCCATAACCACACTACCATGGGCGAAACCAAAGAAGCCGACGGTAAATGGTTGGTATCTTTGAACAAGTTCTCTAAAGACCGCTTCTTGAATGCCGGTCCTTTGAAACCTGAGTGTGACCAATTGATCGACATCTCCGGCGACGAAATGCGTCTGGTGCATGACAATCCGACTTTTGCCGAACCGCACGACTTGTGCTTGGTTGCTGCGTCTAAAGTGAACCCAAGCAAAACTTGGGACCGCAAAGACCCATGGTTCTGGCAAGAAGCTCTGGAACAAGCTCAAAAAGACGGTGTTGAGCTGGAAAAAGCTGCCAAAGTCGTACGCGAAGGCAACAAAGTACGCGTGTATATGACTGCCGTTGCGCCTGCTTACAGCGTTCCTCAATTTGAAGTGAACCAAGGCGACGAAGTTACCGTATATGTAACCAACGTTGAGACCATTGAAGACTTGACTCACGGCTTTACTTTGGAAGGTTATGGCATTGCTATGGAGATTGGCCCGCAAGCTACATCTTCTGTAACCTTCAAGGCTGTCCGTCCAGGTGTACACTGGTACTACTGCCAATGGTTCTGCCACGCATTGCACATGGAAATGTCTGGCCAAATGATTGTTAAACCAAAATAATTTCGGTTTGATGATTTAATTCTTCAGGCCGTCTGAAAAAACATTCTTTCAGACGGCCTTTATAGCAAAGTTGTTTGTCGGCCGATATGTCCACAAAATGAAAGCCATCATCAGACAGCTTTGCTATAACACCAAAATACCTGTTTCCGCATCGGTTTATCATGCGGCAAGCAGGCCGTCTGAAACAGAGATATGATTATGACGCACACACAAATCCATCGTTCCAAATGGCAACGTGCCGCACTCGTATTGCTGCTTGGCAGCATGGTTCAGACGGCCTTTGCCGCAGTCATCAACGTATCCGCACAAGACAATCTCAATGATGCTTTGGCGCGCGCTCAAGCCGGCGATACGCTCAAGCTTGCCTCCGGTACATACAAAACCAAACTCTATATCAACAAACCCATTACCATCGAAGGCCCTGCCGACCGTTCCGCCAAGATTGTCGGCGACCGGAGCGGGAGGACGGTTGCCGTTCATGCTCCTGATGTAACTTTGCGCAATCTGACCGTTTCCCATTCCGGCATGAGTTTGCCGGCAATGGATGCCGGTATCTATTTAGAAGAGACGGCAACGCGCGCGCTGGTGGAGCATAACAACATCATCGACAACTCTGTCGGCGTGTATATTCACGGTGCGGCAGAATCCATGGTGCGGGAAAATAAAATCATCGGCGATGCAACCCTGCGCGTCAACGAACGTGGCAACGGCGTAACCGTCTGGAATGCGCCCGGTGCGCAAGTGGTCGATAACGATATTTCCAAAGGCCGTGACGGTATTTTTTCAAATACCAGCACTCATAATACCTACAAAGGCAACCGCTTTAGCGACTTGCGCTTTGCCGTCCATTATATGTACACCAATGACAGCGAAGTCAGCAACAATATCTCCGTCGGCAACAATATGGGTTATGTGCTGATGTTTTCTGAACGCCTGAAAGTGTATGGTAACATTGCCGTTGGCAGTCGCGACCAAGGCATTATGCTCAACTACGTCAATTATTCCGAAATTCACGATAATGTGATCAACAAGGCAGGCAAATGCGTGTTTGCCTACAATGCCAACTACGATAAAATCTTTGCCAATCATTTCGAGAACTGCCAAATCGGTATCCACTTCACCGCAGCCATCGAAGGCACAACCCTGTACGAAAATTCATTTATTAACAACGAAAGCCAGGTTAAATATGTCAGCACCCGCTTCCTCGATTGGGGCGAGGGTGGTCGCGGCAACTATTGGAGCGATAACAGCGCTTTTGACCTTGACGGCGATGGCTTCGGCGACAGTGCCTACCGTCCCAACGGGATTATCGACCAAATCATCTGGCGCGCACCCGTTGCCCGGTTATTGATGAACAGCCCTGCCATCAGCATTGTCAAATGGGCGCAATCGCAATTTCCCGCCATCCTGCCCGGCGGCGTAATTGACAGCAAGCCTTTGATGAACCCCGTCCGCAATAAAACGACAACCAAATACGAAGCCATGAAGGACGAATTGCTGCATGAAGCAAAAACGCACCAATCCGAATGGGGTAATGCCGAAAACGGTGCGCTGACAGGCGGAAATGCCAATATGTAACCTTTCAGACGGCCCAATATCAAAGGCCGTCTGAAACATTCACTAGAGGAATATCCATGAGCAGTACCAACCACGTTGAATTGAGAAACGTGACCAAGCAGTTTGGCAGCCAAAAGGCCGTCAACCAAGTCGATCTGGTTCTCAAGGCTGGCGAGAGCGTCGGCATGGCAGGACACAACGGTGCAGGCAAGTCCACCATTATGAAGCTGATACTCGGCCTGATTACGCCGACCGAGGGCGAAGTGATGCTTTTGGGAGAACCGACCGGCAGTAAAGCAGGGGCGCAGCGTCGCAGCCAAATCGGTTACCTGCCTGAAACGGTTGCATTGCACCCTTCATTGACCGGTATCGAAACCATGGATTTCTATGCCAAACTTAAAAAACAGCCCCTGAGTAAAAACCGTGAATTGCTCGAGCGTGTTGGCATTTCCCAGGCCGCACGCCGCCGTGTCGGCACTTACTCCAAAGGTATGCGCCAACGCCTCGCTTTGGCACAAGCCTTGTTGGGCGAACCTAAAGTCTTACTGTTTGACGAGCCGACTACTGGCCTTGACCCGGCTTCGCGTCAAATGTTTTACGAAGTTGTGCGCGAACTCAATGGGCGCGGCGCAACCGTATTGCTCAGCACCCACGCACTGGCCGAGCTTGACGGCCACGCCGACCGCATCATCGTCATGAAAAACGGCGTGAAAGTTGCCGACGGCAGCATGGATGAGTTGCATGTTCAAAGCGGCCTGCCGCTGACCGTCAACGTCCGCTTGAAAGAAGCGCGCCCGTTGAGCGAGCGTTGGCATCCGCTTTCAGACGGCCTGTCATACCAAGCGCAATGTAAAGCAGAAGAGCGCATGGCTCTTTTGAGCGAATTGGGTGATTTGGGCAGTCTTGCCTACATCGATATCCACACGCCTACACTTGACGATATGTACGCGCAATTCTTGAAGAGGGAAGACGTATGAACCCCGTTTGGATTATTACCGGCAAAGAAGTCCGCGACAGCCTGCGCAACCGTTGGGTTCTTGCTGCCGCACTTTTGCTTGCCGCATTGGCACTGTCATTAGGCTTTCTCGGTAGCTCGCCTACCGGTTCGGTCAAGGTTGATCCCTTGACGGTAACTGTAGTCAGCCTGTCCAGCCTGTCTATTTTCCTGATTCCGCTGATTGCAATGTTGCTCTCTTATGATGCACTGATTGGCGAAATCGAGCGCGGTACAATGGCGTTGCTGTTAAGTTACCCCATCTCGCGCAACCAAATCCTTGCCGGTAAATTTATCGGCCACCTCATCATCCTTGCCCTTGCTACCACGGCAGGTTACGGGTTGGCAGGTATTACCCTTCAGCTTGCCAACGGCGGTTTTGATATTGCCGCATGGCAGCCTTTCGCCCTTTTGATTGCTGCCAGCGTGATTCTTGGCGCAGCCTTTTTGTCCATGGGCTATTTGATCAGCGCAAAAGTTAAAGAACGTGGTACCGCCGCCGGTATCGCCATCGGCGTATGGCTGTTTTTTGTCGTTATTTTCGATATGGCGCTTTTGGGTGTTTTGGTTGCCGATACCGAACAAGTCATTACCGCGCCTATAGTGGAAACCGTTCTTTTGTTCAACCCCGCAGACATTTATCGCCTGCTGAACCTGACGGGTTACGAAAATACAGCCATGTATGCCGGCATGGCGGGTTTGAGCGAACAAATCAGCCTGAGTATGCCTGTTTTGCTGACGGCTCAGGTATTATGGGTTATCATTCCTTTGATTTTAGCCGCCTGGATTTTCGGAAAGCGACAAATATGAGAAAAATATTATTGACTACCTTCACACTCATCGCATTGGCAGCCTGCAGCAAGCAGGACAACAGCCCTCCGCCTGCGCCCCAACAAATCAGCGACAGTGCGGTCGGTCATTACTGCAGCATGAATTTAACTGAACACAACGGCCCTAAAGCGCAAATCTTCTTGAACGGCAAACCTGAAAAACCAGTTTGGTTTTCCACCATCAAGCAGATGTTCGGCTACACCAAGCTGCCTGAAGAGCCGAAAGGCATTCATGTCATCTATGTTACCGATATGGGTAAAGTCAAAGATTGGGAAAAACCCAATGCCGACACCGAATGGATAGATGCGAAAAAGGCCTATTACGTTATCGAAAGCAGCTTTATCGGCGGCATGGGGGCGGAAGATGCGCTTCCTTTTGCCGACAAGGCACAAGCTGAAAAATTCGCCAAAGAAAAAGGCGGCAGAGTTGTCGGTTTCGCAGAGATGCCCGACGAATATATTTTCAAATAAAACAATCAATAAAGGCCGTCTGAAACCATTTCAGACGGCCTTTGTGTTGAAGGCTGCCGATTGATATTTAATGATGCAGGCTTTCAATGTAAAAATAAAAAATCCAAGGAATACGCCATGTCCACCCCTTTAACGCGCCGCCGCTTCATTGCCATCGCCGCCACACTTGCCGCCGGTGCCGGCATTCCCTTTGTCATCAGCCGAAAAACCAATCAGCCGACTCATTCAGCCGGGCCGAATCAAGAAGGGCAGCCTGTTATCTGGAAAGGGATTGCATTAGGCTCGGGTGCGGAATTGCGTTTGTTCGGCGTTGAGCGCAGGCAGGCAGAGATACTGATCAACAAAGTATTGGCGGAAGTTTCACGATTGGAAAAAATCTTCAGCCTGTATCGGGACGACAGCCTGATCAGCCACTTAAACCGAGAAGGCCGTCTGAAAAATCCGCCATCCGATTTTTTGCAGCTGCTCAGTATCAGCCGGGATATTCATCGGCTGACGCAAGGTGCATTTGATCCCAGCATTCAGCCTTTGTGGAATCTGTATGCCGACCATTTCAGACGGAATCCGAAAACCGAAACGCCGCCGTCCGAACGCAGCATCAAAGATACGCTTAAATTGGTGGACTTCAATAAAGTCGATTTTGATACCAAAGAAATCCGTTTTGCCCAAAAAGGCATGGGCTTGTCGCTTAACGGCATTGCCCAAGGCTATATTACCGACAAAGTAGCCGAATTGTTGAAGCAGCAAGGCGTTTCTCAGGCATTGATTGATATGGGGGAGATTTACGGCTTTGATAATGCCAACCAGCGCGAGTGGAATGTCAGCATCCGCAATCCTGACCAAGAAGACCAAATTCTGACCACCATTGCCATGAAAAATCAAGCGTTTGCCACATCGGGCGGCTATGGCACGGTAATGGACGAGGCAGGCAAATTTACCCATCTGTTTGACCCGCGCACAGGCGGAAGCCAGCCGCGCTATAAAAGCATGAGCGTTATGGCGGAGAGTGCGGCGGTTGCCGATGCTTTTTCGACTGCATTTTCTATTATGGATGAAGCGGCCATCCGAGCAGCGGCCCAAGTCAAAAATGCACAGGTTTGGCTGGTAATGCCGAATAATGAATTGAAGAAGATTTGAGGTGGGAAAAAGAATGGTTTTGCCAGTTGGTTTGAATATATGAATAAGGGAAAGTCTAAGTTATTGAAACAATGGAGTATAAAAAAGAAGGGTTGTCCAAATAGACAACCCTGAAACTCTTGCAGCTGGGAGTAATTAGCAAGAGATTACGACACTTAAAACAAAAATTCACTCATTTCAAAGCACGAAGCTTTAATATCTAAGCAATACGGTATTTCGACCGCTCAAACCCCTTCGAAACGGAGAAACACAACATTATGGGAAAATCCGACAAAGTGGTTTAAAGCAATTAAGATGAGCGGTCTAAAAAGCAGATAACCGGATGTCTTTAGATAAACGGTATAATATCAGGATAAGCGGAACATTACCAGTGAATATTATAAAAAAGTAGAATAATTCATTTAGTGATTGATTATATTGAATAAAAACATAGATTTTTATTGAATATTTTTACAACAGTTGATTCGGTTTAATATAATAAATTATATAAGTGATTGTTATCAATAAAAAATAATTTTTTGACTTTGTGAGTGATGATAGAAAAAGGCCGTCTGAACGTTCAGACGGCCTTTTTTTAAAGAGAGATTTATTTGGTTGCAGAAGCAGTAGAGGCGGCTTCGGCTTGAGCACCTGCTGCTGCGTTTTCACCCCATGCCGCAGGGTATTTGTAACCAGCAAAGCGTTTTTGTGAGTAGGCTTTGAACTCGTCAGAGTTGTAGGCTTCGGTTACATCTTTCAACCATTGGCTGTCTTTGTCGGCAGTACGGACGGCAGACCAGTTAACGTAGGCGAAGCTTGGCTCTTGGAACAGGGCTTCGGTCAGTTTCATGCCGCTGCTCATGGCGTAGTTGCCGTTAACAATGGCAAAGTCAACGTCGGCACGGCTGCGCGGCAGTTGGGCGGCTTCAAGTTCTACGATTTGGATATTTTTAGGGTTTTCGGCAATATCTGCTTTAGATGCGGTCAGCGGATCAACGTCGGCTTTCAGTTTAATCCAGCCCAATTCGTTCAACATAACCAATGCACGGGCAAAGTTGGACGGGTCGTTAGGTGCAGAAACGCTGACGCCATCTTTCACTTCGTCCAAAGATTTCAATTTGCCAGGGTACAGGCCCAAAGGTGCGGTCGGTACTTGGAAGGCTTCAACGATGTCCAACTTGTGTTCTTTTTTGAAGTCGTCCAGATAAGGTTTGTGTTGGAAGATGTTGATGTCCAATTCGCCTTCAGCCAAAGCAAGGTTGGGGCGCACATAGTCGGTAAACTCAATCAGTTTGACTTTATAGCCTTTTTTCTCCAAAGCCGGTTGGATTTGGTCTTTTACCATATCGCCGAAGTCGCCGACGGTTGTACCGAAGACGATTTCTTTTTTCTCTGTGCCGTTGTCGGAAGAAGAAGCGGCAGAGGCAGCCGGCGCGCTGTCTTTTTGACCGCCGCAGGCAGCCAATACGATGGCCAGCGCAGCAGCAGAAAGGGTTTTGAAGAATGGGTTGATTCGCATAATTTTGCTCCAGATGGATGATAAAACGGTTTCAGACGGCCTCAAGCTGCCGCCGTCAAAAAAGAGGGATTGTAAATCTATTTTGGAAATATGAGGATGCTTTTTTGTAAACTTAATGGGAATATATGTCCTAAATAGAGAACAGGCCGTCTGAAAAATAGTAAGTTTATTTCAGACGGCCAGGTTTAATTAACGTTTGTCCAGTTTGCGTGCCAATCTGTTGCCGATGCCTTGAATCAGGATAACGAGTAAAACCAGGATGGCAACAATGAAGATGATGACTTCCATTTGATAGCGGTAGTAGCCGTAACGGATGGCAAGGTCGCCCAAGCCGCCACCGCCGATCATACCTGCCGCCGCGCTGTACGACAGAAGGCCAATAGCCAGTACGGTAATGCTGGAAACCATACCTGCGCGTGCTTCATTCAAAAGCACTTTGCAGATGATGCTCATGGGGGAGGCTCCCATTGCGGAGGCCGCTTCAATCACGCCTTTAGGCACTTCGCGCAGGTTTTGCTCGACCAGGCGGGCGAAGTAGAACAAGCCGGATACGCTCAATACCAATGAGGCGGCAACCGGGCCGATGGTTGTGCCGATGATGGCGCGTGTAACAGGAATCATGGCAATCATCAGGATGACGAAAGGGAAGGCACGCATCAGGTTGACCAGGTTATCCAAAAACAAATTCAGCTGTTTGTTGTAGTGCAACTGATGGCTAGACGTTACAAACAGCAATACGCCCAAAACCGTACCGAAGATAACGGCGAAAGTAGTCGATAGGCCGACCATAATAAAGGTTTCGCCCAAGGCTTGGATAATTTCGCCCTTCATGCTGACGATGGTCGCAACAGCACTTTCAAATGTTAAATCTGCCATATTAGTCCTCTCGAATCAGTTCTTGCCCGATTTCGGATTGGGCATGGATTTGGTTGCCGTGTACTTCAACGATTTCCAGCAGATGGCCTTTGTCCAAGAGGGCGGCACGGTCGCACAGGCGGCGGATAACGCTCATTTCGTGGGTAACGATGACGATGGTTACGTTGAAACGCCGGTTGATGTCTTCCAAACACTTCAAAACGCTGCGCGTAGTGGCAGGGTCGAGGGCGGAAGTGGGTTCGTCGGCAAGGATGACTTGAGGTTGCGGCGCCAGCGCGCGGGCAATGCCGACACGTTGTTTTTGACCGCCGGAAAGTTGGGACGGGTAATGGTTGGCACGGTCTTGCAAATCAACGATTTCCAAACATTCTTCAACACGCGCTTGGATTTTTTTAGACGGCCATTTGGCAATTTCTAAAGGAAAGGCGACGTTTTCGGCAACGGTACGGTTGCTCAACAGGTTGAACTGTTGGAATACCATGCCGATGTTTTGTCGGGCGTGGCGCAGTTGCGTGGCGTTGAGCGCGGTCAGCTCTTGGCCGCATACGCTGACGGTACCTGTATCCGGACGTTCCAATAAGTTAATCAGGCGCAGCAGGGTGGATTTGCCTGCGCCGGAATAGCCCATCAGGCCAAAGATTTCCCCCTGTTTAATTTCGAGGCTGGTCGGCTCGACGGCGACAAAGTCTTTGTTGTCGCGTGTTTGATAGTGTTTGGAGACGTGATCCAGAATAATCATGGTTTATCCGTGTTTTCTTTAATTCGTGTGGCCATCAGGGTGTGCAGACGGCGGTTGTCGGCGCGTGCGACGGTAAATTGCAGGTTGCCGATGATGACTTTTTCGCCGCGTACGGGCAGGTGCCCCAATTCTTGAATGACCAGGCCGCCGATGGTGTCGGCTTCTTCGCTGCTGTATTCCGTACCGAAAAAGGCGTTGATGTCTTCGATTTCGGTTGCGGCGTGGATGCGCCAGCGTTCGGAAGAAACGGCGTGGATATTGTCGGCACTGTCGTCTTCGTCAAACTCGTCTTCGATGTCGCCGACGATTTGCTCGATGATGTCTTCAAAGGTTACCAGGCCGGATGTGCCGCCGTATTCATCAATGACAATCGCCATGTGGTTGCGTTGTTCGCGGAATTCTTTTAAAAGGGAGGCCAGTGATTTGCCTTCGGGAACGAAAACGGCAGGGCGCAAGACGGATTTAAGGTGGAACTGCTCGGGGTTGAACATATATTTGAGCAGGTCTTTGGCGTGCAAAATGCCCAAAACTTCGTCTTTGTCTTCGCCGATGACGGGGAAACGCGAATGGGCGGTTTCGATGATGTAGGCCGTGATGCGCTCGATGCTGTCGTTTTCTTTCAATACGTTCATGCGGCTGCGCGTAATCATGGCATCACGCACTTCCAGTTCGGCAAAGTCCAATACTTTTTCCAGCCGGGTCAGTGTGTCGGCATCAAAAACTTCCTGTTCGTGCGCTTGGCGCAACAGGGTCAATACGTCTTCGGCGGAGTCTGGCTCGCCGGCAAGTCGGGAGATCAGGCGTTCGAAAAACTTGGGTTTCGACTGCGTACCGTCCATTTTAATATTCGTCCTCTTGGTAGGGGTTGGGGAAACCTGCCGCCAGCATCAGGCGGATTTCTTCGGCTTCCATTATTTCGGCTTCATCGTCTTCGATGTGGTCGTAGCCCATCAGGTGTAAAGTGCCGTGTATGGTCAGGTGGGCAAAATGCTGCTCGGGTGTTTTGCCTTGTTCGCTGGCTTCTTTCAAAACCACTTGCGGACAAATCACCAAATCGCCATACAGGCCGTCTGAAAACTGGTCGGGCAGGATTTCGCCTTCGTTGAGCGCGAAACTCAATACATTGGTGGCGTAATCTTTGCCGCGGTAGTCGCGGTTGTAGGCGCGGGCTTCTTCTTCGTCCAGAAGAATCAGGCTGATGTCTGCGCGGCGGTATTCGTTTTTCAAGGCAGACCATGCCCAGCGGTAAAAATTACGTTCGCTCGGAAGGTCAACGGCGGAAGAGGCGTTTTCAAAGTTCAGATGAAAACGTTGCCGCTGTAAGGATAAAAAAGGATATTTTTTGGCGCGTTTCATGTTGTCCGGAAAATTTGGTTTTTAGGTGTAAATATAACATATTCACCCCCATGCCGTCTGAAAAACCGCCCAAAATATGATAGACTTCATGCCGTTTTCCATCTTTCAGGCAACCATTATGAACCCGAAAAAACTCGTTATCGCCAGTCGCGAAAGCCTGCTTGCCATGTGGCAGGCAAAACACATCCAAGGCCGTCTGAAAGCCCTGTATCCCGATTGCGAAGTCGAGATTTTGGGCATGACCACGCGCGGCGACCAGATTTTGGATAGAACTTTGTCAAAGGTCGGCGGTAAAGGCTTGTTTGTCAAAGAGTTGGAACAGGCTTTGTATGACGGCCGGGCTGATTTGGCCGTGCATTCGATTAAAGACGTACCGATGGATTTGCCTGAAGGTTTCGCGCTTGCAGCCATTGGCGAACGCGCCAATCCGTTTGACGCGTTTGTGTCCAACCAATACGCGCGTTTGGAAGAAATGCCCAAAGGCGCCGTCGTCGGCACATCCAGCCTGCGCCGCGAAGCCCAGTTGCGCGCGCGCTATCCGCATTTGGTCATCAAACCTTTGCGCGGCAATGTGCAAACCCGGTTGTCCAAACTCGATAACGGCGAATACGACGCGATTATCTTGGCCGCCGCCGGTTTGCAGCGTCTGGAATTGGACGAACGCATCCGCATGATTTTGTCGGAATCCGACAGCCTGCCTGCCGCCGGACAAGGCGCATTGGGTATCGAAATTGCAGCGCATCGCGAAGATTTGTACGAAGTCTTGAAGCCGCTGAACCACGATACCACACACGCCTGCGTGACGGCCGAACGCGCATTGGCGCGTGCTTTGGGCGGAAGCTGCCAAGTGCCGCTGGCCGCATATTGCACTGAAGAAAACGGCTTGCTGACCTTGCGCGGCTTGGTCGGCCATCCCGACGGCTCGGTAATCTTGCAGGCGGACGCGCAAGCACCTGCCGAATACGCCGATGCCTTGGGTCGCGCTGTCGCCAAGAAACTGGCAGATGATGGTGCGGAAGAATTGATCGCCGCCGTATTGCAAGAACAAGCTTAAAACAGCATAGATCATTTAAAAGGCCGTCTGAAACTTTCAGACGGCCTTTGTTTGGTTGATGCTTAAGGATTCATAATCCGCGCAACCAAAGCTTTTTCTTTGCCCTGCATATTGGGGATTTTGACCTGAATGCCGTTGCCTGGGGCAACATCGACAGGCTGGCCTTTGCGGGTCATTTGTTCCAATTTGATGGTTTGGTTGCCGCTCGGGTGGATGATTTCGAGTGAATCGCCGACTGCAAAGCGGTTTTTAACTTCGATGGTCGCCCAGCCGTTTTCATCGATTTCGGTAACGTGGCCGACATATTGGCTTTGTTTGGCGATGGAGTGGCCGGTCAGGTAGTTTTGGTAATCCTGAGTTTGGTGGCGCTCGAGGAAGCCGCTGGTGTAGCCGCGGTTGGCAAGGCCTTCGAGTTCGCTCAACAGGCTGTAATCAAACGGACGGCCTGCAACGGCATCGTCAATCGCTTTGCGGTAGGACTGGGCCACGCGTGCAACATAATAGAGCGATTTGGTACGGCCTTCGACTTTGAGGCTGTCCACGCCGATTTTGGCCAGTTTCTCAACCACTTCGATGCCGCGAAGGTCTTTGGAGTTCATGATGTAGGTGCCGTGTTCGTCTTCCATAATCGGCATCATTTCGCCCGGGCGGTTGGACTCTTCAATCAGGAAAACTTTGTCGGCGTAGGGATGGCGTTTTTGACCGTTGATGCCTTCGAAGTTTTGGTTGGCTTCTTCTTGGGCTTTTTCAAAGTTGAAACCTTGCAGAAGCTGGGCATCGCCCGCGTCGCTTTCGACGGCGTTGTGGACCTTGTAGTCCCAACGGCAAGAGTTGGTGCAGGTGCCTTGGTTGGGGTCGCGGTGGTTGAAGTAGCCGGAGAGCAGACAGCGGCCGGAGTAGGCGATACACAATGCGCCGTGAATGAAGACTTCGAGTTCGATGTCGGGGCATTCTTGGCGGATTTCGGCGATTTCTTCCATGCTCAATTCACGCGACAGAATAATGCGTTCGACACCGATGTTTTGCCAGAATTTCACGCCCCAGTAGTTGGTGGTGTTTGCCTGAACGGACAGGTGAATCGGCATTTCCGGCCATTTTTCGCGCACGGTCATGATCAAACCCGGATCCGCCATAATCAGCGCGTCGGGTTTCATGGCAATCAAGGGTTCCATATCGGAAACGAAGGTTTTGAGCTTGGAGTTGTGCGGCAGCGTGTTGACGGTCAGGAAGAATTTTTTGTTGCGCTCGTGCGCTTCTTTAATGCCTTGCTCGAGAACGTCGAGTTTGGCAAATTCGTTGTTGCGGGCGCGCAGGGAGTAACGCGGGCTGCCAGCGTAAACGGCATCTGCGCCGTAATCGTAGGCGGCACGCATGCGTTCGAGGCCGCCTGCCGGTAATAAGAGTTCGGGTGCTTTCATGTTTTATGCTTTTTAAAATGTTTTCAGACGGCCTTTAAGGGAAGAGAGAAGGCCGTCTGAAAGATGTTTGAAGAATGGGCGGATTATCCGCTGTTTTTGCGTTTCGGTCAATTTTGTCTCGGGTTTGCGCTTTGTTTTTTATACGGAAAATGTCCTAGATGGGCAAAGGCGAAAAGGGGCTGCAATTCATTGGAAATGTAAAAAAAGCAGGGTTGGGCGGAATAATTTAACAAAAAACCGTTCAAGCAATGTATTTTCTTGTAAAATATCAAGCTTCATTTTAAAAAATATTCGGATTAGTTACCGATTTTGACCGACGGAAGATTTATGGATTTTCGTTTTGATATTATTTATGAATACCGCTGGATGTTTTTATACGGTGTGTTGACGACCCTGGGACTGACGGTGGTTGCAACGGCAGGCGGCTCGGTTTTGGGTTTGCTGCTGGCATTGGCGCGTTTGATCAATCCGGAAAAAGCCGGTGCACCGATGCGTGCTTTGGCTTGGGTATTGCGTAAGATTTCTTTTTGGTATGTGACGCTGTTCCGCGGTACGCCATTGTTTGTACAAATTGTGATTTGGGCTTATGTTTGGTTCCCATTTTTCGTTCACCCGGCCGACGGTGTGCTGATTAGCGGCGAAGCAGCTGTTGATCTGCGCCGTTCTTATGGCGCGCTAATTGCCGGCTCTTTGGCTTTGGTTGCGAACTCGGGTGCGTATATTTGTGAAATTTTCCGTGCCGGTATTCAATCAATTGATAAAGGCCAAATGGAAGCTGCACGTTCTTTGGGTCTGACCTATACTCAGGCAATGCGTTATGTGATTTTGCCTCAAGCGTTGCGCCGTATGTTGCCGCCACTGGCCAGTGAATTTATTACTTTGTTGAAAGACAGCTCATTGTTGTCCGTCATCGGCGTGGCTGAGTTGGCTTATGTACAAAGCACGATTACCGGCCGCTATTCTGTCTATGAAGAACCGCTTTATACGATTGCGCTGATTTATTTGGTGCTGACAAGCGTTTTGGGTTGGGTATTCCTGCGATTGGAAAGCCGTTACAATCCGCAACACCGTTAATCGGTTTGAATCAAAAAAGGAAGACTTTTTCAAGTCTTCCTTTTTTATTTGCCGTCAATGTTTCAGACAGACTTGAATCAGAATGCTTCGCCGACTTTGACACCGCCTGCGATGTCTTTGGGCGTTGCCAGTTTGGCGGTCGCCTGTTGGGCGGCTTGGAATGCTTCGGTTGCCATGATGTCGGCAGCTTCTTGTACGGTCAATGTGTTGGCCATGTATTGCCAACGTGCGGCCAAGTCGGCGTTTGCCGGCGAGTGAAAACCGTCTCGCAATTCATCGACCAAGTCCGGACGGTTGCACACCAGTACAATATCGCAGCCTGCTTCAAAAGAAAGTCGCGCGCGTTCTTTAATACCGCCGACACCGCATGCGCCTTCCATGGTCAGGTCGTCTGAAAAGATAACGCCGTTAAATCCGATTTCTTGGCGCAGGATTTGTTTCAGCCATTTTTCGGAGAAGCCGGCAGGTTGGCTGTCAATTTGCGGGTATACAACGTGGGCAGGCATGACTGCGGCCATGCCTGCCTGGCTCAGTGCGCGGAAGGGGATAAGGTCGGCGGCTTCGAGCGCTTCGCGGCTGCGTTCGTCGCAAGGCAGAACGTGATGGCTGTCACCTTCGACAAAGCCGTGGCCGGGGAAGTGTTTACCGCAAGATTTCATGCCGCCTTTGTTCAGGCCTTTTTGTAAGGCAAGGGCAAGCTGGGTCACGATGTTGGCGTCGCGGTGGAAACTGCGGTTGCCGATAACGGCGCATTGACCCCAGTCCAAATCCAATACAGGCGTGAAGGATAGGTCGATACCGCAGGCGGAGAGTTCGGTTGCCAAAACCCAGCCGACTTGTTCTGCTTGGGCGCAGGCGGCTTCTTGGCCTTCGTTGTCCCAAATTTCGCCCAATACGTTCATGGCCGGCAGGCGGGTGAAGCCGTCAATAAAACGTTGAACCCGTCCGCCTTCGTGGTCGACGGCGATGATGAGTTCAGGGGTGCGGACGGCTTTGATTTCTTGAACCAAAGCTTTGAGCTGGGAGACGTTTTCAAAGTTGCGGCGGAACAAAATAACGCCACCGACGGCAGGGTCGAGCAGACGTTGTTTTTCTTCTTCGGTCAGATGGTAGGCGGCGACGTCGGCCATGACGGGGCCGCGTGGAAGATGGGGCGTATTCATTGTTTTGTCCTGAATAATGGATATATGGGTAATTGCAATATTCAGACGGCCTGAGTGTTTCGGAATATCTCAGGCCGTCTGAATATTGGTTTTGAATTAGGCAGTTGCTTTGTTCTTGTCTTTTAAGATGAAAATCAACACAACCATCACGATACCGGTTACCACAAAACCTAAAGGCGCAGAGCCGGTCATGCCTAAAATCAGGTAGCCGATAGCGGCAGAGGCGGCAACGGTCAGTGCGTAAGGGAATTGCGAGGTAACGTGGTCGATGTGGTTACAGTGTGCGCCGGTAGAAGAGAGGATGGTGGTGTCGGAAATCGGCGAGCAGTGGTCGCCAAATACGGCACCGGCCATGACGGCGGACATGCAGGGGATAATCAGCGCTGGTTCGACTTTGACAGCCATGGCGGCGGCAATCGGCAACATGATGCCGAATGTACCCCAGCTTGTACCGGTAGCGAAGGCCATCACGCCTGCGAGCAGAAATAAAATCACGGGCAGGAAGCCTGCGTGGATATTGCCTGCCACCAAGGTAGAGAGGTATTCGCCGGTGTGCATTTCGCTGACAACGGTGCTGATGATCCATGCCAAAATCAAGATGATAATGGCACCGCGCATAGAGATGATGCCCTGCCAAACGGCTTTGGGGTAATCACTGGTTTTGATGGTGCCGATGGTACAGAGGATGACGGCCAATACGCCGCAAGTGCCGCCGAACACGAGGGAAGTGTTCACATCGGTATTTTCAAATGCGCTGAGCAAAGAGAAGGTTTCAGAAGCTTGCGCACCTGTGTAAATCATGGCGGAAACCGTGGCGGCGATCAGTACCAAAACCGGTACAATCAGCGCGAATACGTGGCCGTTGGGATGGCCGGTGTCAACGGTTTCATCATGAATTTCGTTTAAAGCGGCGCGTTCCAAGCGAGCCATTGAGCCGATATCGAAAGAGAACCAGGCAACGACAAACACCATAATCAATGCGAAGACGGCATAGTAATTCATCAGGCTCATGGCCACGAATGCGCCCATCGGTGTGTAGCCTGTGATGTTGTACGTTACCAAAAGGCCGGCCAAAGTAGCAATAATCGATGCGCCCCAGCTGGATACCGGCATCAAAACGCACATCGGTGCGGCAGTGGAGTCCAGGATGTAAGCCAGTTTGGCACGGGAAACTTTGAATTTGTCGGTTACAGGGCGGGCAATCGCGCCGACGGCAAGACTGTGGAAATAGTCATCAATAAAGGTAACGAATACCAGGCAGGCAGTCAGCAGCTTCGCACCGCGGCGGCCTTTGATGTGCTGTTTTGCCCAATCGGCAAATGCTTGGTTACTGCCGGAATGCGTCAGCAGGGAAGTGAAAATCCCCAAAAGCACTAAGAAGAGCAGGATTTTGGGTTTGCCCAAAGACCAATCGCCGTCCGCCCAAGTCAGGCTGACGGCCATGTCTTTCAAGTGAACCAAGGCATCAAGCGGATTACCGCCTACCAGCAGGAATGAGCCGACGATAATGCCGACACCCAAGGACAGCAATACACGGCGTGTGGCAATGGCCAAGGCGAGCGCAATGGCTGCCGGGACGATGGATAAAATAGAATTTGAATAATTAATAAGTTGCATAATTATATTGTATATAAGCGGTAAAATATTTTCAGATGGCCTAAGTTGGAAGACGGATAACAAAATACCCACCGCCTCTGACAGATGGGTATTTTATCATCTAACATATCATCATGCCGTCTGAAAAATCGGACTACTGTAGATTTAGCGCGAGGAACAAAGTATTGCCTTCGCGTTGTACCAAAAGCGGTACGTTTTTGCCTGAGCTTTCCAATGCGCTACGGAAAGTGGATTCGTCATTGACGCTGATTTGGCTGACGGCAATGATTTCGTCGCCGCGTTTGAGGCCGGCACGTTCGGCCGCACCGCTAACGCGCAGAACGATCAAGCGTTGTTTGCCGTCTGCGTTTTCAACCTGCAAAGTCAGGCCTGCGTTTTCAACGGTAAATCCGTCATGGCCGCCATCGTGTTGCGGGTGTTCGGTCTCTTTGGCCGATGTTTCCGTTTGCTCGGCTGCACTGCCAAGTTTGACTTTGACATCGGTTTGTTTGCCACCGCGCCAAATGCTCAAAGTCACTTCTTTACCCGGCATAATCGAGCCGACCATGACCGGCAAATCGCTGGAGGCGCGGACTTCTTCTCCGTTTACGCTGCGGACAATATCGCCGACTTGCAAACCGGCTTGTTGCGCTGCGCTGTTCGGCATGATTTTGGCAATCAGCGCGCCGCTTGCTTTGTCCAAACCGAAAGATTTGGCCAAATCATAAGAAACTTCTTGAATAACCACGCCTAATTGACCGCGTTGGACTTTGCCGTTGGCTTTCAATTGATCGGCCACATTCATGGCAACATCAATCGGAATAGCAAACGAAATGCCCATGAAACCGCCGCTGCGGCTGTAAATTTGCGAGTTGATGCCGACTACTTGGCCGCGGAGGTTGAATAACGGGCCACCAGAGTTGCCTGGGTTGATGGCAACGTCGGTTTGGATGAACGGCGTGTAGTTTTCATTCGGCAGGCTGCGACCTTTGGCGGAGACGATGCCTGAAGTTACGCTGTTGTCAAAGCCGAAAGGCGCGCCGATGGCTGCTACCCATTCACCCGGTTTCAAATCTTTCGGATTACCGATTTTGACAACCGGCAAATCTTCTTGCGGCTCGATTTTCAAGAGGGCAACGTCGGATTGGGCGTCTGAGCCGACCAGTTTGGCCGTGTATTCGCGTTTGTCGTTGAGCAGGACTTTAATGTTGCCCATGCCGGCAACCACGTGGGTATTGGTCAGGATATAACCGTCTTTGCTGATAATAAAGCCGGAACCGAAATTCAAAGCGTCGCTTTCGGTATCTTCTTGCGGCATGTCGGGCATATTGGGAACAAGGCGCTTGAAGAACTCGTAAAATGGATCGTTGTCGGGGAATTGGCTCAGGTCCATGCTGTGGTCGTCATCCGGTGTCGCAGTGCGTTTTGCCGGTGTCGCTTGAATATTGACGACGGCCTGTCCTTCGTTTTGCACCAGTTGGGCGAAGTCGGGCAACAACATGCCGACTTTTCCGTCATCGGTATTGGTTTCTATGCGTTGGACGAGTTCTTTGTTTTCGTCTTTGCCAAAAAAGGTGCTGACTTTGTCGCAACCTGAAAGAAGGGAAGCTGAGAGGACAGCGAGGGCCAGATATGTGTTTGTTTTAATATTCACGAAAGTTCCTTTTGCCGGTGCCTATCGTATTGTCGGCATGCGTTTGAGCCGGCAGGCAGTTTTATTGTTTGAATGCTGTTTAAATGTATAAGGTAGGATTTTTACACTTTAACAGTTTTTTTTCAAGCATTTCATTTTAAATGAAAAAATGATAATTGGGATTTTATTGTTTTAAGGCCGTCTGAAAGCTTTGGAATATGACCTGTCGGTCGGTTCGCTTTTTTCAGACGGCCTTTAAATTGTAGTCAATCGTGTTGATCCAAATGGTAGATCTGCGCCACGGCATCGATTAATTCGCTGTTGTCCGAGCCCGCTTTATTGAGCGTGCGTGTCGGAGAGTGGAGCAGTTTGTTGGTCAACTGAATGGAGAGGCGTTCAAGGACATCCTCGGCGGACACGCCTTTTGCCAGTTGCTTCATGGCATTTTCCAATACTTGGCGGCGTGCGCGCTCGCCTTCGTCGCGCAAGGCGCGGATAAGCGGAACGCTTTGACGGTTTTTCTGCTGGCGGATAAATTCGCTGACCTTCTCTTCCACCATGCTTTCAGCCGCCGCCGCTGCCTTTTTGCGCGCATCTTTACCGCTTTGGACGATGTCCATCATGTCGTCTACGGTATAGAGATATGCGTCTTCCAATTCGCCGACTTCGGCTTCGATATCGCGCGGCACGGCTAAATCCAGCAGGAAAACAGGCATGTTGTGGCGTTTTTTCAATGCGCGCTCGACCATGCCTTTGCCGACAAGGGGCAGTTGGCTGGCAGTGGAAGAAACAACCACGTCGTAATCGTGAAGAATATCGGGCAATTCGTTCAGCAGGCAGGCTTCGGCGTTGACACCGAGTTTGTCGCACAATTCCTGCGCGCGCTGGTGTGTACGGTTGGCAACGGTAATGAGCTTGGGATTTTTGGCGGCAAAATAAGTGGCCACCAGTTCAATCATTTCGCCTGCGCCGATAAAGAGGACGTTCAGATCGGAAATGGAAGGGAAGATTTGCTCTGCCATTTTGACCGATGCAGAAGCCATGGAGACGGAGTTTTCACCGACAGCAGTGTCGGTACGTACTTCTTTGGCAACGGCAAAGGTTTTTTGAAACAGGGCGTTTAAGTGGGTATTGATGCTTTCCTGTTCTTGCGCAACGCGGACGGCATCTTTGATTTGACCAAGAATTTGCGGTTCGCCCAAGACCATGGAGTCCAAGCCGCAGGCGACACGGAAGGCGTGGCGGACGGTTTCATTATTATCCAAGGTGTAGAGGTAAGGGCGGATTTCTTCGGCAGGCAGGTCGTGATATTGTGCCAACCAGTCGATGATTTTTTCGGTTTCGCCGACGCAGTAAAGCTCGGTGCGGTTGCAGGTAGAAAGAATAACTGCTTCTTCCGCCGCCTCACTGCGCGCGAGGTTGGACACGGCATCCGGCAGATTTGCAGCTGCAAATGCCAGTTTTTCGCGTATGCTCAAGGGCGCAGTTTGGTGATTGAGTCCGACGACGGTAAGTTGCATGGTTATGGTATGACCGGGTAGTGTGTGTGGTGGGTATTATAGCTTAAGTGGGCTTTAAAATGAATGTGTTGGGGGAGAAGATGCAATGAGGTTTGCCATCGAAAAGGCCGTCTGAAAAGATTCAGACGGCCTTTTTATAATGAAAGGCTTAAACGGCTTCTGCTTCTTCTGCCAAGAAACCGCGCAGTTTTTGCATGGCTTTGGCTTCGATTTGGCGGATGCGTTCGGCAGATACGCCGTATTCGGCAGCCAATTCGTGCAGGGTCAAACCGCCATCGTCTTGCAACCAGCGGCTTTCAACGATGCGGCGGCTGCGGTCGTCCAGTTGCGCCAAGGCGTTTTGCAGACCTTCGGTTTGCAGGGCGTAGTGGGCCTGTTTGGACAACTGACGGCTAGGCTCTGCATCGTGGTCGGCCAACCAGTCGATAGGGGCGAAGTTGTCTTCGTCATCGTTGTTTTCTGCCATAATGCCGATATCGTGACCGGTCATGCGTTGTTCCATTTCCAAGACTTCGGACAATTTGACGCCCAAATCGTCGGCGATTTCTTGTGCTTCTTTTGGAGACAAGGCGCTCAGGTTTTTACGCATGCTGCGCAGATTGAAGAACAGTTTGCGCTGCGGTTTGGTTGTGGCAACGCGGACCAAACGCCAGTTGCGCAAAATGAATTCGTGGATTTCTGCTTTAATCCAATGCACGGCAAACGAAAACAGGCGCGCGCCGCGGCTTGGTTCATAGCGTTTGACGGCTTTCATCAGGCCGATATTGCCCTCTTGAATCAGGTCGGCTTGGTTGAGGCCGTAGCCGTCGTAACCGCGAGCAATGGATACAACGACACGAAGATGAGACAGAATAAGCTGTTTGGCGGCGTTGAGATCGCCTTTTTGTTGACGTTCGGCCAGTTGTGTTTCTTCTTCCGCGGTAAGCATGGGAATGCTGTTGACAGTATGAATGTATTGCTCGAGGCTACCGTTGCCGCTGTGGATAACGGGTAATGCAAAAGCTTTATTCATAAAAGGATGCTCTCCTTGATTAGGCCGTCTGAAAACGGCTTTTGTTTATTGTGTGACAAGCAGTATAACACTGCCTGTGGTTTGTTTTGTTATGGGTTGGATTTTTTCTGTAAATTAACGATAGATTCAATAGTTTTTACTGCTTGAATCGCAAGGTTTGATTGTCTTAGAAAATTTGAGTGATTTGCTAGGTTTTAGGTAAGTATATTACAAACATTTCTGTATGTAAATAGTTTTAGTAATAAAAAAGACCTTGTATAACAAGGCCTTAAAAATTTTTTATTCTGGTTTCTTCCGGCCAATCAGGATAAGGAATACGCCGATAACGGCCAAAATACTGATAAGCCAGGTTGAGCCGCCTGCTTTCATGTAAGGCGTTTCGCCGATGTAGCCTTTGACGTGGCCTTCGAGGACGGTTTCTGTATCCGGTTGGGCTTCAGCAACAATCGTACCTTTAGGGGAAATAATGGCGGTCGCACCGGTATTGGTGGCGCGAACCATGTAGCGGCCCAGTTCCATTGCTCGCGCTTGGGACTGTTGAAGCTGCTGATACATGGCATTGGATTTGCCGTACCACGCCATATTGCTGATGTTGGCGAGCAGGGTGGAGCGTTTGGCCGTTGCGATGAGTTCGTCGCCGAAACCGTCTTCATAGCAGATATTGAAGGCGACTTTTTGATCTTTCATCACCAAAGGCGCTTGGTTGTCGCCGCCTTTTTGAAAGTCGGCCAAAGGCATATCCATCATTTTATAGAGACGCTCGGTAATAGCGGGCAAGGGTTTGTATTCGCCAAATGGAACGAGGTGGTTCTTGGCGTAGTAGGGGATGACATCGGAAGTGCTGTTGTGATAGTCGCTCAAATTGATGACTGCATTTTCGTAGCCGTTGCCGTCGGGCGTATATTGGCTGATGCCGATGGCCAATGCGCTGCCGTTGCTTTGAGCCTGTTCGGCGAATTGTTCCAAGATACCTTCGGGCAGGTCTTGGCGCATCAGCGGCAGGGCGGTTTCAGGCAGGATGACGATGTCGGCACTGGTTTTGCTGATTTGTTCGTAGTATTTCTGAATGGTCGGAATGATTTGTTCTTCTTTCCATTTCAGATTTTGCTCGATATTGCCTTGAATCAGGGCGACGGTGCTGGTGCTGCCGTCGGGGCGGGTGTATTCGGTTTGTTGGGAAATGTAGCCGACGGAGCAGAGCGCAACGATAAGGAATAAGGGCATCAGGCGGTGTTTCAGACGGCCATGGTTGTCAATCAGCAACACCAGCCATGCGCTTAGGAACGCGGTTGCCAGCGTAACCATGTGAATGCCGCCCAAAGGCGCGAAACCTGCCAACGGGCTGTCTTTGATGATTTGGGAATAGCCGATTGCGCCCCAGCCGAATCCGGTCAGGAAGCGTTCGCGGGCAAATTCTGCCAGCGTCCATAAAATTGGCAACAGCAGGCCGGTTTTGGCCCAGCGAGATAGGTTGCATTTTCTCCACACCCAAAAACAGATAGCCGGATAAAGCGCAAGAAATGCCGGCAGCAGGAAGGTGAGGGGGATGGCGTATGAATCCGGCAAACCCGAAACATCATGCAAGGCAGTGTGTATCCAATAAAACTGCGCCGTATAACCGATTAATCCGAACAGATAGGCAGTCATGACGGCAAAGCGCGGCCGCAATTCAATCAGGCGTATCAGCGCGCCAAACAACAGCGGCATCAGCCAGAAATGATAATACGGGGCGAAAGTGAACGGTGTCGCGGCGGCAATCAAGATGACCAGCGGCCAGTAAAGCAGCGGGTGTTGCCAATATTGTTCGAGTTTACGGAAAATATTCATGCTTTAAATGGTATTGAGGCCGTCTGAAAAGTTTTCAGACGGCAGGGAAACAAAATCAGTCTTTTTGAAACAATTTCATTGCAGGCAGGACGATTGCGCAAGCCAAGGCACCGGCGGCTACTCCGACCACCAGATTGGCGATATGTTCCATTATGCCGCTGTCCCAATGCTGCGCGTGGAGGAAATCGTGCAAAAAGCCAAGGTTGTGGGCGATCAGTCCGCCACCGACCAAGAACATCGCTAGCGTGCCGACAATGCTCAAGCCGCGCATAAACCAAGGCATAAATGAAATCAAACCGCGTCCGATACCTTGCACAGCAACGCTTTTTTGGCGCATCAACATCATACCGAGGTCGTCAAGTTTGACGATAATGCCGACCAAACCATAGACCAACACCGTCATGCCGACACCGATGGCGGCCATAACCAAAGAACGCGTCATCAGGTCATATTTTTCGACAACGCCCAGCGCGATAATGATGATTTCGGCGGAGAGGATGAAATCTGTGCGGACTGCGCCTTTCACTTTTGTTTTTTCGTCTGTGACTTCAGGCTCGGCATCGTGTCCGTCTTCGTGTTCATTACGGTGTAGAAATTTGTGCAACAGTTTTTCTACGCCTT